>QKAX01000042.1 GCA_003246255.1 Demequina lutea | reverse complement strand
GTTCAACCTCGCGGACGACGGACTCGCAGGCCAGCAGGTCTTCGCGGGCGAGGCGACCCGCATGGCGTACATGACGGACGAGGCGCAAGAGGGACGCGACGCGTTCCTGGAGCGCCGCGACCCCAACTGGAGCGGCTTCCCGTACGCGTTCTAACGGCTGGCCGAACGCAGGCCGTCAAGCCCGCGACCGTCAACCCTGCACCCGAGCCAAGCCTCCTGCACACACGTCGAGTCGCGCGTGGCGTGTCGCGCTTCCCTGAAGTCCCGCCGCGCCGTAGGTGGGTGCAGGACGGTCCGCGTCGCGCACCGACGGACTCTGACACCACGCCACCGCGCGCACCGGCATGCCTCGAGAGACGCTCCGCAACCGGGGGCGGGACCGTCTCCGCGTGCGAGCTCTTGGGCCAGAGGCTACACCGCGATCTCGATCGGGTCCCGGATGATGTGCGCGGCCTGCCCGTCGCAGCTGGTACGAGTGTCAATGACGATCACGGGTGCCGCGCCCGACCGCGCGCCCGTGCCCGTGCCCGTGCCCGCGAGCTCTAGCGCAACACCAAGCACCGCCGTGAGCCGGATGACATCGAGAGTCGACAAGTCTAGGGGCGTCAACGCGCACCCGAAGACGTCGAAGCCGAGGACTACGCCGACCTCGCAGCGGATTGAGTAGCGCTTGCCGGACAATGAAACCAAGCGGAACGAAACTCAGCCTCGTCAGTCCTACCCTATGCACATGCCAAAGTCGCAGCCGATCCAGACCTCGCCCGTGGAGAGCGTCGACCGCGCGCTGCTTGCGCTCCAGGTACTCGCTCGCGCAGGCGCGCGCGGAATCTCGCTCGCGGATCTGGCGTCGGAGCTGGGACTGAGCAAGACCACAGCCCATAGGTCGCTGGCGGCGTTGAAGTTCCGCGGCTTCGCGAGCCAGGATCCCGCCACCGGCCACTATGCTCTCGGTGCCGCGGCCACCGCACTCGGTGACGAGTTCCTGTCGGACGAGAACCTGCCGGTTCTCGTGCACCCCGCTCTGCTGGCGTTGTCCTCGGCCGTGGGCGAGCTCGTGCACCTCGGCGTCCTGAGCGGCTCGCAGGTCTTATACCTCGACAAGGTCGAGCCCGAGCGCTCCGTCCGCGTGTGGTCCGCCGTCGGACGACGCATGCCTGCCGTGACGACGGCGCTCGGCCGAGCCATCCTCGCGTTCCGGCACGCCGATCGGTCGATACTGGCGGAGTACGTCCGGGCGTCCGGCGTAGCGAAGCAGGTTGCACAGAGGCTGGAGACAGTCGTCGACGAGGCCAGGGCCACCGGGTACGCCACAGAGAACGAGGAGAACGAGGCGGGCATCAGCTGCGTCGCGATTCCGCTCATGCGGTCCGGGACAGCGATCGCGGCCGTCAGCATCACTGCCCCGGCCGAGCGCATGACGGCGGACCGCATCGCGTGGCTGCACAGCGAGATGCGTCGCGTCCTGCCTCCACTGCTGCCGGCTGGGCTCGGCGTTCCAGCCGTCTGACGAGCCCGCGCACCACCGCATCGTCCCCGCGCGCGGGTGACAATCCAGCGCGCTCCCGTGGACGGATCGTTCCTCATCGTGGCACAATCGTTCCAACAGTCGGTCTCAGCGTTACGCCTAGCGGAATGGAACAACCGTGGATGTCCTCTCAGCCCTCAGCGCCTCCCGCCTCGTGCCTGTCGTCGTCCTCGACGACGCGGCCGACGCGAACCCCCTCGCCGAGGCGCTCGTCGCCGGCGGGCTGCCCGTCGCCGAGGTGACCTTCCGCACCGCCGCGGCTCAGGACTCGATCCGAGCCATGGCCGATCGCGGCGACATCCTCGTGGGCGCGGGCACGGTGCTCACCCCGGACCAGGTCGACCAGGCGGTCACCGCCGGCGCGTCGTACGTGGTCTCCCCCGGCCTGAGCCGCGCCGTCGTGGAACGCTGCCAGGAGCACGGCGTGCTCGCCCTCCCCGGCGCCGTCACCGCGACCGAGATCCAGGCGGCGCTCGAGCTGGGCCTCACCACGGTGAAGTTCTTCCCCGCCGGCACCTCCGGCGGTGCGCCCGCCATCGCGGCCCTCGCGGCCCCCTTCGGCGACCTCCGATTCGTGCCCACCGGCGGCATCGGCCCCAAGAATCTGCACGAGTACCTCGCGGTCCCCGCGGTCGCGGCCGTCGGCGGCTCCTGGATGGTCCCCCGCGCGATGGTCAAGGCCGGCGACTTCGCTGAGATCACGCGCCTGACCGCCCAGGCCGTCGCACTCCTCCAGGCCTGACGACCGCACACCACCCGCCCTTCAACGACGAGGAATCCCCATGAGCCTGTCCATCCGTCCCGCCTCCGAGTGCCGCTACGACGCCGTGTCCCTCGGCGAGGTGATGCTGCGCCTCGACCCGGGCGAGGGCCGCATTCGCACGGCACGCTCGTTCCGTGCCTGGGAGGGCGGCGGCGAGTACAACGTGACCCGCGGCCTCCGCCGCGCCTTCGGGCTGCGCGGCGCCGTGGTGACCGCGCTCGCCGACAACGAGCTCGGCCGCCTCGTCGAGGACCTCATCCTCCAGGGAGGGGTCGACACCGACTTCATCCAGTGGCGTCCCTACGACGGCATCGGCCGCGAGGTGCGCAACGGCCTCAACTTCACCGAGCGCGGGTTCGGGGTGCGCGGCGCCGTGGGAGTGTCCGACCGCGGCCTGACGGCGGCGTCGCAGCTGGGCCCGGAGGACGTCGACTGGGATCACTTGTTCGGCGAGCTGGGGGTGCGCTGGCTGCACACCGGCGGCATCTTCGCCGCGCTGAGCGAGACCTCGGCCGAGACGGTCAAGGCCGCCGTGCAGGCCGCGAAGCGCCACGGCACCGTCGTCTCCTACGACCTCAACTACCGCCCCTCGCTGTGGCGGTCCATCGGCGGCCAGGCCAAGGCGCAGGAGGTCAACCGTGCCATCGCGCCGTTCATCGACGTGATGATCGGCAACGAGGAGGACTTCACCGCGAGCCTCGGCTTCGAGGTCGAGGGCGTCGACGAGCACCTGTCGACCCTCGCGATGGACGGCTTCCGCTCCATGATCGAGACCGCCGCGGCCGCGTTCCCCAACTTCCAAGTGATCGCCACCACGCTGCGCACCGTCCACACCGCCACCATCAACGACTGGGGCGCGCTCGCCTGGTCGCGCGAGTCCGGCATGGTCGAGGCGACCCACCGGGAGCGGCTGGAGATCATGGACCGCGTGGGCGGCGGCGACTCCTTCGCGTCAGGCCTTATCTATGGGCTGCTCGACGGGCAGCCGCTGTCCGCCGCCGTGCAGTATGGCGCCGCGCACGGCGCGCTCGCCATGACCACTCCCGGCGACACGACCATGGTCACCAAGGCCGAGGTCCTTAAGCTCGCGGGAGGCGGCGGCGCGCGCGTCGACCGCTAGGCCGCATCGTACGGCCGGGATCAGATCCTGGCGATCGACGCGGGGGAACTCGTGGCCGAGAGCGTTGCGCAGGCACGACGTGATAGCCGCGCGGAAGTGCCTGTGTTCGGGTGTTCCGCGTTGAGCAGCTGGCGGGTAGCCGTCGTTTCACCCATGGCGATAGAAGGAACGGTCAGCCCTCAGTGGATCGCGGAACCTGCTCGAAGCGATCACCGCATGAGGTCCCACGTGAATGGGGTCGACGCTGTCGGCGTCGACGTGGCGACAAGGCCCGGCGCGTCTTCGATCTCGCGGCGGTATAGCCAGGGATCCCTGATCTATCCGAAGCCGCGCCGCCGCCCGTCACGTCATCCGCGCCTGCAGGTCCCGTCGGCAATGGCGTGTGCCGCAACAGATCAGCACGCCGGTCCTGCGAGGGCTCACCCCGGCGGTGCCGTTGCGCGAGGGACCCCGTGCTCGCGCGCCACGACTCAAACTCCGCGGGACACGCTCCCTCCACGCGCCCATTCGCATGCGCGAGGTCCGGTTTCCGTCGCCAAGCTCGGTCGGGAGTGTCGAGGATCCCGCAGGGGCCGTCCGCGCGACAACCGCCCCCACGCAGACATTCTCAAGGTGCTCGACGCGCCCAAGCGGTCTTCCGCCGGCATTGTGCACAGGCGGATCTCGACCGTCGCACCGCCGAGGGCTTGAGTGAACTCGACGACCTCGGCCTCGCGTTGAGCACCCCTTGTCGACGCATCCACCCAGCGCATCGGGCATCTGGCCCTTGCCCGCCTCGAGCAGGTAAAGCTCACACCCGCCGTCAGTCCGCGTGCGCGCCGTCTCCGTACTGGCCGCCTCGGCCATCGACGGCCCGCCCGCGTGGACCGCAGACTCGATCACCTCGACCTCTACGTGGGGCTCTACGTGGGGACGCACGCGCGACTCCACCGCGTCCGCCGGCCGTCTCAGGAACGAGCTAGCGGTGCAGGTGAGGCGCTGCGCCAGCACCGTCCGGCCGGGACGCGCCAGCTCCCGCGTCGTCGCCGCGCGGGAAAGCGCCACACGTCAGCCCCCTGCACCTCCGGCCGTGAGCCCCCCCTCCGGGAAGCTCTGCGAGAAGGGGAACTCCGGCAACACGGGCGCGACCGGGACGACCGTCGCGAGGGCGTGCGAGGGCAGCGAGATTGTCACCGAGGTGGACGACGTCGCGTGGAGAAGGGGCACGTTCGACGACAGCTCGGCGAGGCCGACCTGCACGGGTGACTTGCCGGAGGGCACCCCAAGGAAGTGCTGGGGGCAACTGTTCCAGTTCGTCACGAAGCTGAAGAACGCGATCAGCGCGATCACCAGCTTCGCGAGCGTTACCGCAACCTTGAGGACCACCCTGAGCCCGCCCGCGAGGTCCCGCCCCGTCGCTCGCCACGCCCCGGCGTGCTGCGCGGCCCAGCGCGAAGGCCGGAAGTCCTGACGCCAGAGTCAGGACAGTAGCTCCGGAACGCACTCATGGACGTGGCTATCGATCAGCCTCATGCCGGGCACCTCGTTTCGGGCCGGACAGCGTCGGATGATTCGCCTCAGCGCGGTAGACCTTCAACGGCTTTCGATTGGACTGCTAGATGCCCACCTCGCAGAGCGATCATCGCGGCCCCTCCGTTGCCGCAAGAGTCCTCACAGACCGTACGTCCACCAAAGGCGGCGGCGCTAGCCCGACGATCCGAGCCCGCCGCACACGTAGTATCGACGGCGCCGATCGAGCCCTGAGATGCCGCAGATCGCGAACGACACCGCCGCGACCTGGGCACCCTACTTCACACTGCCGAGAGTCAATCCCTGAACCACCCGGCGCTGCATGAGCGCGAAGACGATCACGAGCGGCAGTACACCGAGGATCGCCGCCGGGAAGAGGGTGGTCGGGTCGACGGCATTCGGGTTGATGTTCGAGTACGCGTTGACCATGACCGTCCGGAGGCCGGGATCACGCAGGAACACCAGCGGCAGCACCAGGTCGTTCCACACTCCGAGAGCGACGAAGATACCCAGCGTGGCCGTGACGGGCTGAAGAAGCGGGAACACGACAACCCGGAACGTGCGGAACGGTCCGGCCCCGTCGAGCTCTGCGGCCTCCTCGACGTCGATAGGCACCTGGCGTAGGAAGCTGGTGTAGAAGAAGATCGCAACGGGCAGGTTGATGCCGACATACGTCAGGATCACCCCGGCCCAGGTGTTGAGGAGCCCGAGGTCCCGCTGCAAGAGGTAGAGCGGACCGATGATCACGAAGATCGGGAGCGTCATTCCGAGGATGAAGCTGCGGTACACCCACGGGGTCCACCTGCGCGTCAACCGCGCGAGCGGATAGGCCGCGAGTGCGCCGAACACTACCGTGATGAAGACTGACGCGACCATGATCACGGCGGTGTTGCGCACCGAGATGAGATAGTCCATCTGCTGGAACGCCTCGACGAAGTTGTCGAACGTTGCCGGGATGGGAAGCCCCAGCGGCTGGACGGCGACCTCGGCGGGCGTCCGGAGGGATGTGAACACGGTGATGACGAGCGGCCCCATGAATAGCGCGATCACCACGCCAAGGCCGATGTTCGAGAGCAGTCCGGGCGCGTCCGAACTAGACCTGCGGAGTCGGAGCCATGCACGCCGCGTCCCGTGAAGCCGCGAGCCGCGCGCCTCGTCCGCTACGTCGATGTCAGTGCGAGCAGCCATGGCTCAGATCCTCTCTTCACGTCGGCGCAGCACGCCGTTGACGAAGGTCGACAGCACCATCACCACGAGGAGCAGTAGCAGCGCGACGGCGACGCCGTACCCGAAGGACCCCTGTCCGCCGAAAATTGTCTGGTAGATCACCAAAGTGAGCGTGGTGGTGGATCCCGCGGGACCGCCATTCGTCATGACCAAGGGGTACTCGAAGACCTTGAGACTGCCGATCAACGCAAGGGTGACGTTCACGGTAAGCGCGGGAGCAAGCAACGGCCACTCGACGTGGCGGAATCGGCGCCAGCCGTCGGCGCCGTCGACGCGTGCCGCCTCGAGCACCTCGTTCGACATGTTCATGTAGCCCGCGAGGAAGATGGCGCACGAGTAGCCCGCGAACATCCAAATATTGACAAGCGCGATCGCCCACAGTGCCGTCGACGGGTCGCCGAGCCAGATCCGCGTGAGGCCCTCAAGGCCGACGGCTTCCAGGGCGGCGTTGAGCGCGCCGTTCGGGGCGTAGAGCGCGGACCAGATGAACGCAGCCATCAGCGGCGAGATGAGCATGGGGAGAAGCAGCATCACGCTCAGGGGGCGCTGCGCACGCATCCTGCGGAAGAACGCCCGTGCCAATACGAGGCCGATTCCGTTCTGCAGGACGACGACCACGGCCGCGTAGGCGAGCGTTCGCCACAGGGCGGACATGACGTTGGGGTCGTCGAGGATCTGTCGGAAGTTGTCGAGACCGACGAACTCACCCACATTGCCAGCAGGGCTGTCCGTCAGACTCAGCCGCGCGCTGCTCAGCAGCGGGTAGATCACGATGACGAGGTAGACGATCACCGCGGGGGCGAGGAAGCTGAGGGCCGCGAGTGGCCGTCGAGCGATCATGAGATGTCCTTCATATGTGTGTCGCGGCGTGGTGGGAGCGTGGTTCCCGGCGCTCCCACCACGCCGCGGGTTACGACAGCCTACGGGCGCAGCTGCTCGTCGAGAGTCGCAATGAACTCGTCGATGTCGATCTGGCCGAGTTGGAGGGACTGGATGGCGCTCTCCATCGTCTTGCGGCCCGACTCTGTGTACCAGGTGGTGTTCGCCAGGATGCGGTTGCGTCCGTCCTCAAGAGCGGCGACCGTGGGCGCGGTGGCCGAGTCGTCGGGATTCACTCCGCCGATCCACGGCGACTGCGCGCGCTCCGACTCAAGGAACGGCAGCGCGTTCTGCGGGTCGGCCCAGAAGTCGACATAGGCGCGGGCGGCCTCCTCTACGTCGGTGTTCGCGTTGACCGACCACATGACGCCGACGAAGTAGTCGTTGTTCGGCTGAGTGCCCTCGGGACCGGCCGGCCATGGCGCGATCTGGAAGTTCGACAGACCGGCATCGACCACGCCCGCCGACACCCACGAGCCCTGGAGCATGAACGCGCTCTTGCCCGCTGCGAAGTCGAATGCCCCGTTGGCCCACTCGTCGTTGCCGAGCTCGGTCTTGTAGTCGACGTATCCGTCCTCCTCAAGCGCCATCATCTGCTCGATCGAGCTACGCCAGTCCTCGAAGCTGACCTCGCCGTCCATGAACTGCTGGTCCCAGTCCGGGTTGTCGTTGTAGACCAGCGTGGCGGCGATGCCGTTGAGGATCCAGGCCCCGGTGTTGCCCGCCTTGTTAGGCAACGCGAGCGGCGTCATACCCGCTGCTTGGAGCTTGTCCATCGCGGCCGTGAACTCGGGATAGGTCTCGGGCACCTCGGTGATCCCGACCTCCGCCAGCTGATCCATGTTCGCGAACAGGCCGATCGGGATAAGCTCGGTGGGAGCCGCGTAGACGTCACCCTCGTAACTCACAAAGGGCACCACCGTCTCCTGTAGGCTGCCTACCCACTCGCTGTCGGAAATGTCCTTGAGGTACCCGGCCTTGCCCCAGTCGGCGACCTTGACCGGATCCGTCATGATGACGTCTGCACCTTCACCTGCGAGCAGCTCCGGCTGCACGCGCTGCAGGTATGCGTCGTTGGCCGGGACGAACTCATACTGCAGGTCGATCTCAGGGTGCGCAGCCTCGAACGCTGCGTTGATCTCGGCGATGTTCGCGGGCTCGGCGTCGTTGCCCTTCCAGCCGTAGACCGTGAGAACGGTCTGCTCGTCTGAGCCTCCTGACGCATCGGAAGACGCGGGAGTAGTTTCGGAGCCCGAACACGCGGCAAGCGTGAGGGAGAGGCTGAGGCCTGCCGCAGCGATCGGGACAAGGCGGCCGAGCCGGTGCCTTCTCTGAGAGGCGCTGTTAGCGCGTCGTCCGTGGGAGTTGGACATGTGCGTTCCCTTCTCGATATCCGTCGTTGGATAACCGGTTCTCCAAACGATAACGCATCCGCCGCGCCTTGGGAAGTCAGAAGGCACGTCGACCTGGGTCACGATTCCATCACGACTCCCGAACCGGTCGCGCCCAGGGCGCGTCTGACAAATAGTTGGGCTGCTGGCTGTCACTCTGGTTTGCGTGTCGCGTTTTCAGTCGCTCTCTGATGCCCAGTGGTCGCTGATCGAGTCGATGCTTCCCAAGCGCACCGGTCGTGCTGGTCGTCCGTTCTCGGATGCCCTCGCGGTGGTCGAGGCGATCATCTACTGCTATCGCACCGGGATCGCGTGGCGGGATCTGCCTGAGGTGTTCGGGTCGTGGCAGACGGCGTGGACGTGGCACCACCGGATGGCGTCCGAGGGCACGTGGGACAAGGTGATGGCGAAGTTGACCGCTGACGCGGACGCTCGTGGGCTGGTGGACTGGTCGGCGTCGGTGGACTCCACGATCGCGCGCGCCCACCAGCATGCGACGAACATCTCGCGCCACACAGGGGGAACTATCGAATTGCATGAATACGGCCATCGAGCCGCCTGATCACGCCTTCGGGCGTTTACGAGGGGGTTTGTCGACCAAGGTCCATCAACTCGTGGACGGCACCGGGCTGCCACTGGTCACTCTTGTGACCGCCGGTCAGGCCTCGGACTCACGTCAGATGCTGCCGCTGCTGGCGGAGCGCAAGGTCGGCCGGCCGGTTGGGCGGCCTCGCGCGCGGCCCGACGCGGTGCGCGCAGACAAGGCCTATTCGTCTCGCGCGATCCGCGGCCATCTGCGCGAGCGTGGCATCACCGCCGTGATCCCCGAGCCTGACGATCAGATCGGCCACCGCGAGCGTCGCGGGTCACGCGGAGGCCGCCCCGTCAGCTTCGACGAGACCGACTACAAGGGTCGCAACGTCGTCGAACGCCACTTCGCACACCTCAAAGAGTGGCGAGGCCTGGCAACCGGCTGCGACAAACACGCCATCGTCTACCGAGCGGCCGTCGTCCTCCATGCCGTCAGCGCCTGGGCACAGCGATTGTCAGGCATGACCTAGCGCGATGGTGCGAGGAAGACACCCGAGTGGCTCGTGTGCGACCGGCAGCCAGCGCGAGAGCTGACGCAGAGGGATCAGCCTCCTCGGCCATGAGTCCCGTACGCTTCGTCAGCCGGATCGCCGGCGAGCGGCGGCAAGGCGCCTCAGCGCTCGAAGCAAACCCCGACACTCCGCGTGGCCGTGCCGCCCGCACCATCTGAAAAACCGGTTTTGGTACGCTGATGTCGACGAGTCCGCGTCCTCTGCAAACCCAAGGAGAGTTGGCGATGTTGCCTGTGCTGGGAACCCTACGGCCGTGGGCCGATCCGAGCGTGACCTCCTGGGCGCGCTTGCCGACGCATGCGCATCACCCAAGCGGACCCCGACTGCCGCTCGACGGCGCATGGCATCTGTCCCTCTTCGACTCGCCGGACGACGTGACCGCGGAGGCGGTTCTCGCCGACACGGTCACGGGCGAGCATGCGGTGGAGGTTCCCGGTGTGTGGCCGCTCCAGGACGTGGGCGACCACCCCCACTACACCAATGTGCAGATGCCGTTCGACGGCCCGCCGCCTCGGCTGCCCGAGCGCAACCCGACCGGGGTGTACCGGCGCGTCTTCGAGCTGCCGGCCGGCTGGTCCTCCGGACGCATCGTCCTCACTATCGGCGGCGCCGACAGCGTTCACGGTGTCTACCTCAACGGCAACTTGGTCGGCTACGGGACCGATGCGCGCCTGCCGAGCGAGTACGACGTCACGGCCGCGCTGCGGCCCGGAAAGAATCTGCTCGCAATCGTGGTCGTCCGATACAGCGCGCACAGCTATGTCGAGGATCAGGATGGGTGGTGGCTCGCCGGGCTCCACCGTGGCGTCGTCCTGCAACAACGACCGGCGGTCGGCATCGCCGATCTCCGCGTGGACGCGGACTTCGATCCCGCCGAGCGTTGGGGCTCCCTCGCCGCCACAGTCCAGGTCACTCACGGTGCGAAGCCGCGCCCGGGCCTGCTGGTTCGCACGCACGTCATCGACCCGCGCACGGGCACCGAGCTCGCTTCCGGGACCGTGCCGGTTCCGCACGACCATGCCCGGCCGTACGAGTTCGAGGGTTTCGTCTCGACATGGCGTGCACGCTCGCTGGCTGTCGCCGCCTGGAGTGCCGAGGAGCCGAGGCTGTACGAGTGCCGCGTCCACCTCGTGGACGCGGACGGCACGGTTCTTGACACTGCCGTGCAGCGGATCGGCTTTCGCCGCGTCGAGGTGCGCGACCACCAGTTGCTCGTCAACGGCCAGCCAGTGTGGATCTTCGGCGTGAACCGGCATGATCATCATCCCGACCGCGGCAGCGCCGTCAGCGCGGAGGACATTCGCGCCGACCTGACGGAGATGCGTCGGCACAACATCACGGCCATCCGCACGTCGCACTACCCCAATGACTCGGCATTCTACGACCTCTGCGACGAGCTCGGCTTCTATGTGATCGACGAAGCGAACGTCGAAGCGCACGCCTACAACCGCTCTCTCGCCGACGACCCCGACTACCGTGCGACATGGCTCGACCGCGGTGCGCGGATGATCGAGCGCGACCGCAATCACCCGTGCGTGATCGCCTGGAGCCTCGGCAACGAGGCTGGCTATGGCCTCAATCACCGCGCACTCGCCGCATGGATCCGCACCGCAGACCCGACCCGGCCCCTCCACTATGAGGACGCGGTGCGGATCGAGGGCTGGGCAGACGGCGGACGGGAGGCGACTGACATCGTGTGCCCGATGTACCCCACCATCGACGAGATCCGTGACTACGGAGCCGCCGTCGCGACGCGTGCGGCCGACAGGCCGCTCATCATGTGCGAGTACAGCCACGCGATGGGCAACAGCAACGGATCGCTCGCCGACTACTGGGACACGATCGTCTCGACGCCGGGCCTGCAGGGGGGCTTCATCTGGGAGTGGAAGGACCACGGGCTCCGCCAGACGCTTCCGGATGGACGCACCCGGCTCGCCTACGGCGGCCAGTTCGGCGACACGCCGCACGACGGCAACTTCGTCGCTGATGGGCTAGTCGACGCCGACGGTGCCCCCCACCCCGCGATGGCCGAGGTCGCCTGGGTGCATCGTCCCGTCACCGCCTCTCTCAAGGGCGACCGGCTCGTGCTCACGAGCCGCCGCTTCTTCACGTCGACCGCGGACCTGACCGCCTCCTGGACCCTCCTCGCCGGGGGAGAACCCGTGGCAAACGGGGCGCTGGACTTCACGCCCCTCGCTCCTCTGGAGTCGCGCACCGTCGCCCTTCCGGTGTCCGCGCCAGCCGCGGGCGACCTGCGTCTCACGGTCATGTGGAGGACCCGCGATGATGCCTGGTTCGCTCCGAGCGGGCACCTGGTCGCATGGGATCAGGTGACGCTGAGCACTGGTGACGGCGCTGCGGTGGCACCGTCAGCCACGACGCCGCTGCCCATGTCGGAGTCCTCCGCGCGCGCGGTCGCCGCGATCGCGGACGGCACACGACCCACGATCTGGCGCGCTCCGACCGACAACGACGGCATCAAGCTCCAGCTCGACAGCCTCGACGACCTCGGGCTTGGCGGCGGGGCGCTCCCGCGGTGGCTCGCACAGGGAGTCGACCGGACCCCGGCGGGGGAGCTGATCGGCCACACTGTCGAACGCGCGACGCACCGCGACAGCCTTGTGCTGCGGCACCGCTTCATGGTGCCCCCGGTGCTCGAGGATCTGCCTCGCGTGGGAGTCGTCTTCGAGGTCGACCCGCACTTCGAGATGCTCCGATGGTCGGGCCGCGGCCCCCACGAGAACTACTGCGACCGCAACCGTTCCGCGCTGGTCGGCACGTGGACGGCCCCGATCGCGGAGTGTCCCTACCTGGTCCCTCAGGAGTTCGGCCTTCGCACGGATACCAGCTGGCTTGAGCTGATCGCCCCTTCGACGGGTGAGACGGTGCGGATCACCGCCGTCACGTCCTCGTTCGCATGGTCAGCGACGCGGTACACGGCTCAGGACCTGTTCGCCGCGGCCAACGTCTCGGACCTCGCACGCTCGGACCGGCTCATCGTGCACCTGGATGCGGCGCACCGTGGAGTGGGAACCGGAGCGTGCGGCCCAGACGTGCTCGCGCAGTACAGGATCCGTCCCGGCGAGTACCGTCTCGAGTACGCCATCGCGCACCACGGCGCGCGATAGTCGGAGCGCCAGAAAAGGTAACGCAAGACGTGAATAACCGGTTTTCTGTTACGGTGGCTCCGAGGGGCCAATGACCAAGAGTCCACAGGTGTAGCCCCGAGCGCACGACAGAAGGAGAAGCGCATGAGCAATGAGGCCAGCGCCGCGATGAAGCGGTTCTCACAATACGTCCAGTCACCGGAGTGGTTCTGCGACTTCCGCTACTTCGACGTGACCGGAATCGGCGCCGAGGAAGGCGTGCACCGCCGAGACCCAAGCTCGGTGATCAACGTCGGCGGTGTCTACCACGTGTGGTACACCAAGTCGACCGGGGTGGCGCAGGGCTTCGCCGCCGGCGACGACGCGAAGGTGTTCCCCTGGGATTTCTCGGAGGTCTGGCACGCAACGTCCACCGATGGTCACGCCTGGGTGGAGGCGGACCGTGCGCTCGGGGCCGGCGAGCCCGGCAACTACGACGATCGCAGCGTCTTCACGCCCGAGATTCTGCACCACGAAGGCCGTTTCTACCTGGTGTACCAGGTCGTCGCGTCTCCCTATCGCCTCCGCAGCAAGGAGAGCATCGCGATCGCTTGGGCGGACGACCCTGCGGGCCCGTGGACGCGCTCACCCGAGCCGATCCTTCGGCCAGCCGAGGGCGGGGAATGGGAGGGTGACGAGGACAACCATCTGCGGGTGGTGCGCCCCGGACCGTTCGACAGCCTCAAGGTTCACGACCCCCTGCTGCTTCCGTTGCGGGGACGCTTCTACCTCTATTACAAGGGCGAGCAGATGGCGGAGAAGTTCACGGGTGGCGGGCGCGCGACCCGGTGGGGTGTGGCGATCGCGGACTCGCCGACGGGGCCCTACGTCCGCTCGCCGCTGAACCCCGTCACCAACAGCGGTCACGAGACCTGCCTGTGGCTGCACGACGGCGGCGTCGCAGCGCTGCTCACCACCGACGGACCCGAGCGGAACACGCTCCAGTTCGCTGCCGACGGCGTCAACTTCGAGATCCAGGCCCATCTCGCATCGCCCCCCGAGGCGCCGGGCCCGTTCCGGCAGGAGGAGCCCACGCGTCGAGGACTCGACGGGCTGCGCTGGGGGCTGTGCCACGACGTTTCAGGACCGTGGCACTACATCCGCGGGTTCGCTGCCGACGAGCGCCGCAAGCACCTGTACGCCACCGGCAACCCGCCGGAGTTGGCAGACCTCACCTCCCTGCCCCCGGGAATGCCCTGGGAGGGCGCAGGCGCTCGCTAGCGGGCAGAACCCGCGCACATATGGCGAGGGGGCCGCGACCTTAAGGTCGCGGCCCCCTCGTCGTCGGCGCCTACTGCCCGTACGCGGGCCCGTAGCCGACATACGTCGTCTTGCGGCGAAGGTAGCGTTCGTAGCCGTGTGCACCATCGTCACCGCCCAGACCCGAGGCCTTCCAGCCGGTGTGGAAACCCTGCTGACGCTCAGGCCCTGCCTTGTTCACGTAGATCTCACCGAACTCCAGGTCATCGATCACCCGCATGACAGTGTGGAGATTCGAACTGTAGACGTACGCACTGAGGCCGAACGGCGTGCTGTTCGCCTTCGCGATCAGGTCGTCGTAGTCGTGGAAGGAGGCCAAGGAGAGCACGGGGCCGAAGACCTCGGTAGACGCGATGGTCATGTCCGATGTCACGCCGGTGAGCATCGTGGGCTGAAACCAGCTGCCGGCCTCGAATTGGGCACCCCCAGGACGACCACCGCCCACGCGGACCGTCGCGCCCTGCTGAACGGCCTCCTTCACCATCGCCTCCACCTTGTCGCGCTCCCGTTCCGACACCAGCGGACCCATCGGGGAACCGTCTACGAGCGGATCGTCAGGGGTGATGGCCGCGACGTGGCGAGCAACCAGGGCCGCGAACTCATCGTAGATCGACTCATCGACGTAGGTGATCTCGTTGCACGTGCATACTTGGCCGGCGTTCCACATGCGCGCCTCGACGGCGTCCTTCGCCGCCTGCTCGAGATTCGCATCGGCGAAGACGATGAATGGCGCCTTGCCGCCGAGCTCGAGAGAGACAGGGATGATCTTGTCCGCGGCGCGGGCCAGAATCTCGCGCCCGCCTCGCGTCGAGCCCGTCATCGTCACCATCCCGACTGACGGGTGGTCGATGAGGCGGCTTCCGGTCTCGCGACCGGGCCCGCACACCACGCTCAGGAGTCCGGCGGGGAGCCCTGCGGCATCCAGGACCTGGGCGAGCGCCAGCGCGGATAGCGGGGTGAGCTCAGCGGGCTTGACCACGATCGCGTTCCCAGCCATGAGCGCCGGCGCTACTTTGCGACAGAAGATCGCGGCGGGGAAGTTCCACGGCAGGATGGCCGCGACGACACCGATAGGCTCCTCGCGGACGAGAAGCTGCTCCCCCGACTCAGTCGCCACCATCTCGCCGATGTTGCGGTACTTCTGGCTGACCGCGAAGTCGAAGAAATTCTGCGCCGCCTGCATCTCGCCGCGCGCATGCTCGAGCGGCTTCCCCTGCTCGAGGGTCACGATGCGCGCGATCTCTTCGGAGTGCAATTCGATGAGGTCGCGGGCGCGGGCGAGGATCTCCGCGCGCTCCTGGTGCGTACGCCGAGCCCACGCACGCTGCGCCACAGCGGCACGGGTCACAGCCTCGTCGACCGTCTCCTCCGAGGCGTGCGGCACCTCTGCGATGACGCCACCGGTCGCAGGGTTGATCACCGGGGTCGAGACCACGTCCGTCAGGACCCGTCGCTCTCCCGCGATCATCAGCGCGGGCTCATCGCCGAGGAGGGTGCCGGGCCCGAAGATCGTCTCAAGTGTCACGTGCGTTCCTTCCTGTGCGGCGCGTCGGCAGTGACAGCGCCTTGAGTGGCCCTTGCGAAGAAGAACCGGTTTTTCATGGTACACGCGCCCCGTGATCGCCGCAAGCCGCCGCTATGCTTACCGCGTGGCGAGCCAATTCGTTGACCGCGGCGCGGGATGCGCAGCGGCGCCCCGCCGCGAACGAGAGGGGAGCCATCGCAATGGCCGTCGACCGAGAGGCCTCATACAGGGCCGACCGCCCCGGAGCGAGGGCGCGGCTCGTCGACGTCGCCAACATGAGCGGTGTCACCAAGTCGATCGCCTCCCGCGTTCTCAACAACGATCCCACGTTGCGTGCGCGCCCCGAGACCCGGGAACGCGTGCTCGAGGCGGCGCGCAAGCTCGGCTATCGCCCACATGCCGGTGCCCGCGCTCTCTCCGTCGCGCGGACCGGGACGCTCGCCTTTCTCATCCCCGACCTCATGAACTCGGTCTACGTTGCGATCCTCCGCGGCGCCATGCGGCGGGCGCGCGAACTCGGCTACGTGGTGCTGGTCGCCGAGGATGGGGCTGACTCCCCGGCGGGCGCCGACGAGTACGAGAACCTAGTGATCGCCGGGCGGGTGGATGGGCTGCTCGTGTCGTCAGCACGGCCGGGCAACGGGGTCATCGAACGGCTCCTCAATCACCCCGACGCGGTCGCGCACGTCTTCGTGAACCGCGAGGTCCCCGGCTCGCACCGCAACGTGGGCCTGGACATGCGGGGCGCCAGCGCACTCGCCGTCGACCACCTCGCGAGCTTCGGCCATCGTGAGATCGGACTCATCTCCGGCCCTCTCGACCTACAGCCAGCCATCGACCGCGCCGAGGGGTTCTCGGCTCGAATGGGCGAGCTCGGGCTCGACGCGTGCCGGCGCGAGGTCGGAGACTTCAGCGAGCAAGGCGGGTTCGAGGCGACGCATGCCCTGCTCGACCGCTCGCCCGAGCTCACCGCGCTGTACGTGTCGACCTTCGGTCAGGCCGTCGGCGCGCTTTCCGCCGCGAAGGAGTCCGGTCGCTCCGTTCCCACGGACCTGTCGATCATCTGCTATGACGACCTCCCGGTCGCCGCGTATCTCGACCCGCCGCTCACCACGATCCAGATGCCCCTGGGCGCCCTGGGCGCCGCTGCGGTCGACGCACTGCTCGCGCAACTGGCGGATGGCACGGCGGAAGATGCATGGGTCCCGGATGGCTACGAGGTAGTCGAACGCAAGTCCGTCGCGCCGCCGCCCGCCTGAGGTCGCGACCGGCACCCGCTGCGGCAGCCCGCGCCACCCTCGGTGAGGATTCGCATCTTGAGAAAACCGGTATTCTTAGGCGTGCGCCGCGAGCGACCAGGTGGGCTTGCGCGCAACTCGACGAGGAGTAGAGCGTGGGCCGCATCACACAGGACCTCAGTGGGCGCCGATGGCAGATGGAGCGCATGCGCCCTGGGCGCGGCGTCGAGGAGGGCCTGCACCTCCTGCCCGCCGAGTACCAGGGCACGCACTTCAGCTGGAACTTCGCGACCGTGCCCGGCGACGTCTATACCGACCTCCATCGCGCGAACGAGATTGATGACCCCTACGTCGGTCGCGGGATGCACCGCGCGAAGTGGGTCGCTGAGTACGAGTGGTGGTACTGCCATCGGTTCGCGGTGGCCCCCGAGATGCGAGGCAGGCTGATCCGCCTGGTCTTCGATGGCGTCGACTACAGCTGCGACGTGTGGCTCAACGGCACGCACCTCGGCCGGCACGAAGGGATGTTCTCGTCGTTCGCATTCGATGTCACCGACATCGTGAACTGGGAGGACTGGCGGGACGGCTCGAACATGCTGATGGTGAAGCTGGATCCGCCCCCGAAAAACTACCGCAACTGCGGCGGCAAGAAGGTGAACTTCTCCGGCGACTACTTCTCCGGCTTGGTGCCCTTCGGCATCTGGCGGCCGATCCGCCTCGAGGCGACGGGCACCGTCCGGATCGACGGGCTACGCGCGGACGTCACGGTTCCGGACGATGACCACGCGCGAGTCCACGTCACAGCCGAGCTGGTGAACGACAGTGTCGAGCCCCGCGAGGTGTCGGTCACCTTCGTGCTTGCCGGCGCGAACATCGAGACGGCCACGGTCGAGACCTCCCAGACGGTTCTGGTCGCGCCGGGCAGGACCTCCGTCAGCGTCGACATCGCAGTCGACGAGCCCCACCTGTGGTGGCCGTGGGACATGGGCGAGCAGCACCTCTACGACCTGGCGGTGGCGGTCGAGGACGGCGACGCCCTCTCCGACACCGAGTCCACGCGCATCGGGCTGCGCGAGATCCGCATGGAGCGCAACCCCGGATACTCGACCGACGAGGTGGAGTTCCCCTGGACGTTCGTGGTCAACGGCCGCCGGCACTTCCTGCGCTCCGCGTGCTGGGGCGGACCACCGTCCTTCCTCTACGGCCGCAACTCGCTGCAAAAGTACGAGGACCGGATCGCGATGGTCCGCGAGGCGAACATCAACAACCTCCGCATCTTCGGCTGGCACCCGCCGGAGACACCCGAGTTCTACCGGCTGTGCGACGAGGTCGGCATCACCGTGTGGACGAACTTCAGCCTCGCCACCCAGGCGTATCCGGACGACCCCGAGTTCGTCGCGGGCGTGGTTGAGGAATGCGTCGCCGTCGTCGACGCGCGGCGCAACCACCCGTCGCAGATCTTCTGGATGGGAGGCGAGGAGGTCTTCTTCTCGGGAGCGCACGAGCACAGCGGCAACCGCGCGCTGATGGAGGCGATCGGTGACGCCGTACGCGAGCACACCAACGTCCCCTACGGCCTTGCCTCCCCTCTGAGCTCGGAGGCGGGTAAGCGCATGGGCTTCCGGCCTCACGAGAGCATGCACGCCAACGAGCACTACTACGGGGGTGGCGCCGAGTTCATGGAGGAGTACTACCCCGCCCTGGACTGCGCCATCATCCCCGAGCTCACCGCCGCGTCCGCGCCCAGCGTGGAAAGCCTGAGGCGGTTCATCCCCGAGGAAGAACTGTGGCCGATGGGACCGAGCTGGGCCTACCACTGGGCCGACATCGACATCCTTCGCGCGCTCAACCATGAGGTGTTCGGTGATACGCGAGAGGGAAGCCTCGAGGAGTTCGTGAACGCCACGCAGGTGGCGCAGGGCACCGTGATCCAGTTCGCCTTGGAAACGTATCGCAGGCGCAAGCCGCGTATGAGCGGGGTATCGCTCTGTCACTTCATGACACATGTCCCCGACATCAAGTGGGGCGTCATCGACTACTACGGCCGCAAGAAGGCCTCTTTCGACTGGCTGCGCCGCACGTACGCCCCAGTGCTGCCGAGTCTGGAGTTCGCGCGCCGCCGCTGGCGCCCAGGCGAGTCCTTCTCCGCGACCACTTGGGTCGTCAACGACCTGCAGCGCGACCTCGGCACGCTCAGCCTGGCGTGGACCGTCACCGACGGATCGGGCAGTCGTAGGGGCGCCGGGGAGGCGGAGATCGCGGTGTCCGCCGACTCCGCCACGGCCGTCGAGAGCGTGACGTGGCCAATCCCAAGGGACGCCGAGGGTACGTTCACCGTCGATCTCGAGCTGCGGACCACCGAGCGCGAGGTGGTCGGCGAGAACTCTTACACGCTGCTTGTGGGAGATCAGGACGCGGCGAAGGCGCGCAGCCTCGAACTGAACGCGGAGGCCGCGGCCCGCATCCGCGAACACGGTCACAGCATCTATCGGTACTGGACGGACATGTGGGAGGAGCGGGACCCGAGCTGACGTCGGCGCGGCTTGCCTCCGGCACGCAGTCACGGCTACACTTTGAAAAACCGGTTGTTCCGTCCGGGTCGTGGGGCCGTGGCGGCGGGTCGACATCGAGGACGCGCGACGCTGCGACGTCCCGCACGGCAGGATCGTCGACCCGCCGCACGCCGCACGGACGTTGGCGGCACGCTCCACCACCCGAGAAAGAGGCACAGAGCGATGGCACAGATCGCGAGCGTCCAGACGGACCTCTACCGCGTCCCCCTCAAGCGCACCCTTACCGACAGCATGCACGGCACGATGATGGACTTCGAGCTCATCACGGTCCGGATCACGGACGCGGACGGCGCGTCGGGCCTCGGTTACACCTACACGGTCAACCATGGCGGCGCCGCGGTGGCGACGATGATCCAGCGCGACCTCACCGACGCTTTGGTCGGCCAAGAGGCGTACGCGATCGAGCGGCGGTGGCAGGACATGTGGTGGCGGCTCCACTACGCCGGGCGCGGCGGACACCAGACGTCGGCCATCTCCGCCGTGGACATCGCACTGTGGGACCTCATCGGGGTCCGCGCTGGCGCGCCGCTGTGGAAGCTCTTCGGCGGCTTCGACCCCGTGGTGCCCGTATACGCGGGAGGTATCGATCTCGACTTCCCGCTGGAGGCGCTGCTCGACCAGACCGACCGGTTCGTCGCCGAGGGGTTCCGCGCGATCAAGATGAAGGTCGGGCGCGAGGACCTCCGCGAGGATGTCGCGAGAGTCGAGGCCATGCGCGGACACCTGGGCGACGGCTTCACGCTGATGGCCGACGCGAACATGCGGTGGAGCGTGGACGAGGCGATCCGGGCGAGTCGGGCGCTCGCGGAGTACGACCTCACGTGGCTCGAGGAGCCCACGATCCCGGACGACGTCCGCGGCCATGCCCGCATCGTCACCGAGGGCTGCCACGCGATCGCCGCGGGCGAGAACCTCCACACCATCTACGAGTTTGCGCACGCGATCGACGCGGGCGCGGTCACGCTGCCTGAGCCCGACGTCAGCAACATCGGCGGCTACACGGGCTTCCGCAAGGTCGCAGCACTGGCCGAGGCGCGAAACCTGCGCCTCACCTCGCACGGCGTTCACGACCTCACGGTCCACGCGATGGGCCGCACCGCACCTTCATGGAGGCACACGGCTTCGGGCTGGAGGACTACATCGCGCACCCCATGGAGATCGTCGACGGCTTCACGGTCGCGCCGGACCGCCCCGGGCACGGGGTCGCATTCGACTTCGAGCGTCTCGCCGCGCTGTCACCGCTGACGCACTGAAGGACTCGGAACGCAGGCGGCCCCCCACCGTGACGGTGCGGGGCCGCTGTCGTTCTGCCTGTCGTTCTGCCTGTCGATCAGCCCTTCACGGCGCCGATGGTCTGGCCGCGCACCAGTTAGAGCTGGGCGCCGAGGAACAAGTCGAGTGACGGTCTAGAGCCGATGGAGGTTGTTTACCAGTCGGGTATCCGGATTGGGGGGCAGACCTCATGTCATCAACCGAACGCGAGATCGAGAGTGCACGGTAGACAGCGTCACCAGTCCCCGTGCGACCCGTCTTCGTGAACGAACACGGGACTGCGCCAGTCTCCAGCGTAGGCACGCGCCACAAACCGGTCCTCGTCCGGTTGGATGCCCAGGCCTGGCTCCTTGGGGATCTCGACATACCCGTCCACGATCTCAAAGGGCTCGGTCAACAAACCAACGCCAAGGTCGGCGCCGTCGTCCATGGAAGGGTGTTCCTGAATCGCGAAGTTCGGGATGCATGCGTCGAGCTGCAGACAGGCTGCTAGCGAGATGGGACCCAGCGGATTATGGGGCGCGACAGTGATGTACTGTGCTTCGGCCATCGCCGCGATCTTCCGGCACTCCAAGATCCCGCCGGCATGACACAGGTCCGGCTGCACCACGGAAACGGCTCGGCGATCGATGAGCTCGCGGAACTCCCACTTGGTGAAGCGCCTCTCGCCTGCTGCGATAGGAATACTGGTCGAAGCGGCGATCTCTCGCATCGCGTCGACGTTCTCCGGCAGGCACGGCTCCTCGACCCACATCGGATGAAGTGGCTCAAAGCCGGCAATGATGCGCTTCGCCGTGGCCGGCGCGGTGCGGCCATGCATGTCGATGGCAATGTCGAACTCAGGGCCTACAGCGCTTCGAACCGCCGCGAGTCGACGTACTTGACGGTCAACGTAGTCGAGGGACTCGAGGTCTCGTGCGGGTCCATCGATCCCCATCTTCATCGCTGTGAGTCCGCGCTGCTTCGCGGATAGCGCGGCCTTCGCGAAGTCCTCGTCGGTGTCGCCTCGACCATGTCCGTACATCCTGACCCGGTCGCGTACGCGTCCTCCTAGGAGCTCGTGAACGGGTGCACCGAGCGCCTTGCCCTTGATGTCCCACAACGCGTGCTCGAGCCCGGAGATCGCACTGACAGTAATCGCGCCGCCGCGGTAGAACCCGCCCCGGTACATGACTTGCCAGTGATGCTCGAGACGGCGCGGGTCCTGGCCGATCAGATACTCAGCGAGATGGTCAACCGCCGCAGCGACCACCCGCGACTGTCCTTCCACGACGGGTTCCCCATAGCCGGTGATTCCAGCGTCCGTATCAATCGCCACGAAGGTCCATCGGGGAAGCACGTGGAAGATTCTGATGCCCGTGATCCTCATTGCTGAACCTCCATCTGCCTGCGCTGGTAAGCCAATGCGCGCACCGTGTCCGGACCAATCCAGGCCGTGGCGTCGCTTAGAGAAACTCCGAAGGCTCCCGCGGCGATGTAGCTCGCTGCGTTTGCATCATCGATGCCCCCGGTCGCGACCATCCTCAGGTCACGGAAAGGGCCGTGGAGAGCCTTGAAAATCTCGGGCCCGATGACGCTCGCCGGGAACACCTTGAGCCAACGGAAACCCGACGTCCACGCGTGTTGCACGTCCGTCGGCGTCATGACTCCCGGGAGGTGAGGGAGCCCTGCGGCGAGGCTCGCCTGCGCCACTTCGGGATCCCAGCCGGGCGCGACCGTGAAGCGCGCACCGCAAGTCACTGCAGCGTTCACGTCCTCGAGCGTCACTACTGTTCCAGCCCCAGCCACCCGCCCCTCCCGACGCGCGAGGTTCGTCACTGCCGACAAGGCCTCATCATCTCCTGAGTGGGACAGTGGGACTTCCACGAGCGCGAAGCCAGTCGCCCATGCCCGCTTTGTGAGACTCACTGCCTCCGCAGCCGGATATCCGCGGAGGATTGCCATCACGGGCGACTCGGAGAACCAATGGTCGAAGGCCGCATCGGATTCCTCTGGCGTCATGGCGCCGTCCCTTCTGCTGAAAGTTGCACACGTGTGTTGGCGCCGTCACCTACGGTGTCCGCGCTCGTCACTTGACTGCCCCGGCTGTCATTCCGCTGATGATCCGGCGCTGCAGGAAGACGAAGATGAGCGTCAGTGGGACCAGGGCATATAGAGACGCTGCCATGAGGTCGTTCCACTCAATGCGGTACTGCCCGATCAGTTGGCCGATACCGACGGGTACGGTCTTCTTGTCCTCGCTCGACGTAAGCACGAGCGCAAAGAGGTACTCGTTCCAGCCGGTGATGAACGCGTAGATCGCAGTGGCCGCGACGCCTGGGGTCGCGAGCGGCAGCACAATTTGCCAGAAGGTCCGGAGCCGACCTGCACCGTCGACTTCGGATGCCTGATCGAGCTCCGTCGGTATCGACCTGAAGTACCCCACCATCATCCAGGTGCACAGTGGCAGTTGGAACGAGACGTACGCGATGATCAGAGCGGCTTGGGTGTCAATCAAACCGAAACCCTGGAAGAGCTTGAAGTAGGGGATGAGAAGCATGATCGACGGGAACAACTGAGTCAGCAGCAGGAACCCCATGAGGGTGCCCCGACCTTTGAACTGGAAGCGAGAGATCCCGTACCCGGCGAACGACGCAAACGCGATCGCGATCACGGTTGAGGCACCGACTACCAGGAGAGAGTTGCCGAAGTAGGTCGCGAATGGGTAGTCAGTGAACACCCTGGTGAACGCCGCGAAGGTGGGATTCAGTGGTATCCAGTGTGCGTCCTGGGAGAACAGTTCCTCTCCGGACTTGAGCGCCGTCGACAGCATCCATCCCACGGGGACCAAGACGCCGAGTGAACTGATCACGAGGACTGCGTAGGTTGCGACTGTTGCAGCAGCGGGCTTCCTAGTCTTCATCTCGGTTGAGGACCTTCTGATAGATGCCGCTGAGCAGCAGCGTGATGACGAGGACAACGACGGCGGTGGCCGCGGCGTCGCCCCACTGAAAGTTCTTGAACGCCCGGGTGTAGATGTCGATGCTGACCACGTTGGTCGCCCCTGCGGGACCGCCACTGGTCAAGAGCCAGACAATCGTGAAGTGTTTGAACCACCACGCGGTCTCCAGCACCATGACGGCGAGAAGTACCGGTCGTAGCGCCGGCAAGGTGACGAAGCGGAACTTTCCCCACCATCCTGCGCGGTCGAGGGAGGCCGCCTCGTAGAGCTCGTTCGGGATGGTCTGCAAGCCCGCGAGCACCAACACCATCACGAGCGGGTAACCCTTCCAGATGCACGCGACAGCTACGGCGAAGAGGGCGAGGTTCGGGTCGTCCAGCCACGCAATCGGCTGGTCGGTGATGCCCGCGGACTGAAGCTCGGAGTTGAACAGGCCGTAGATGGGGTTATACATCCACTTCCAGAGGAGCGCCACCACCACTTCGGGGAACAGCCACGGCAGGATGAGCACCACCCGAAAGAAGGTGGTGAATCGGAGCCCGCGGTTCAAGAGCATCGCAAAGATGGTGCCGATGATCAGGTTCCCTGCGACAACCAGCGCCGCGAACGCAAAGGTCGTGGCAATGGAGTCGAGAAAGCTGGCGTCCCGGGTGAGCTTCGCATAGTTGTCCAGGCCGACAAACTCCCAGCGGTTGACCAGATTGGTTTCGAAGAAGCTGAGACCGATGCCGTAGACGATCGGGTACGCGACAAAGGCGATTGTGACCAGGAGCACCGGAAGCGTGAAGACGCGACCCGCAATCGCGTCGCGCCGACTACGGCGAGGCGCCTTTCCGCGCCCCTTTCGGGGCGCGGAAAGGCGCATTCCCTCGGCGTCGGGCCTCGCGGTAGGGCTGCTAGCCGCCATTCTCGATCTCCGAGCGCGTCGCCTGCGCCGCTCCACGAGCAGCGTCCTCCGCGGAAGTCTGTCCTAGGATCACCTTCTGATAGGCGTCAGTGCCTGCGAGAAGGATGGTCGAGTAGAACGGAGCCTGCGGAGGCGCATAGCCGTACTTGATTGCGTCCACGAATCCTGCGAGGTCTCCACCTGCCGCGGAGATCGCTTCGAGGGCGTCGGTGCGAAGGGGCAGCCGGCCCGTGGCGTCCGACCATGCGACCTGGTTCTCCTTGTTGACGATGAAACTGAGGTAGTCGGCTGCCACCTCCGGGTTCTCACTAGTGGAGCTGATGCTGTAGCCACCCATACCCAGGTTGGCAGCAGGCTCCTGACCTGACGCGTGGGGGATAGGCACCGCGCCAAGCTTGCCCTCAAGTTCCGGGTTCTGCGCCAGGATCGCGCCGATTGCATTTGAGCCGCTGATCATCATCGCCGTCGTGCCTGTGCTCATGAAGTTCACGGCCTCGGGGTACGAGGTGGAGAGCGTCCCGACGGGGGTCACCTGGTACTTGTTCACAAGGTCGCCGTAGAGCTGGAACGCGGCAACACCTCCCGGCGTGTCATATCCGGTCTCCCAGCCGTCCGGCCCCTCGTACAGCTCCTCGGCTCCGAACGACCGAAGGATCGGGATGAAGCGACCGGCGCCGGACAGGTCAGCCGAGCCAAGCAACGCGACTCCCCAACGGTCGACGTTCCCGTCGCCATCGGTGTCGCCAGTGAGATCCTGAGCGATCGACGTGAACTCGTCCCAAGTCGTGGGTGGGGTCAGGCCCGCCTCCTCGAACCAGTCTGTCCGGTAGATCAGGCCCGTAGGAATCGAGTACCAGGGGACGAAGACGAGCTGATCGCCCACAGACGCCAACTCGAGTCCGCGCTGCTCAAACCCCCCGAGGAAGTCCGCGTTAAGGATCCCATTGAGATCTGCGGATGCGCCCAGGTCGACGGACTTCGCCGCGAACGACGGGTCGTTGAAGAAGATGTCAGGCAGAGTGTCGCTCGAGGCCATCGCTGCGAGCTTCGTTTGGAGCTCATTCGACGGGACCCCGATGTACTCGATCGTCACGTTCGGATGCTCAGCCATGTAGGCATCAGCGAACGCCTGCTCGACATCGCCATCAGGCTTCTCTGTGATCGTTCCTGAAAGCACCGTGATCGTCACCGGCTCGTCCGGGCTCACGGAGGCGGTGGCGGAATCCTCGCTCCCAGTCGACGAGCACCCTGCCGCCATCGCAGCGAAAGCCAGGCCAACCGTCGTACCCGCCAGTTTGGTTCGATTCCTCATTGCAGCTCCTTCGCACGGCGCACACCTGCGTGCGCCCACATCGTTGTGGTGTGTGAATCTGAAGTGCATATAGCGCACATCCGTATGCGCTAGTTGCGTCGCCAACGTAACACGGGCCGTCGCGATGCACAACCGGTTTTTCGCCTAGAGGCCGGGCCTTGTCGACACCGCGCGGTGGCGGTATCGTGTGCCACACACATGTGTGTGTGCGAGGAATGCACACGCGTGCACGTTGAATATCACGTGGGCAAGGAGGTTCCGTTGGAAGACGATGCCGCGGTGAACAAGGTTGAGGCGGTGTGTATGGGCGAGAGCATGGCCGCGTTTGTGCCCGAAGGGAACGTAGGGACGAGAGAAGCGTCGGGGTTCCGTATCTACGCCGCGGGCGCGGAGTCGAACGTGGCGATCTGGCTCGCGCAGCTTGGGCGGAACGCAGCCTGGGCGAGCAGGGTTGGCGACGACGCCTTGGGCGACCGCGTGGTTGCCGAACTTGCTTCGTACGGCGTCGACACATCGCTCGTGGATCACGTAAAACGAGGACGGACCGGCGTCATGGTCAAGGACCCCGCACCCTCAGGCTCTCGCGTCGTCTACTACCGATCCGGTTCCGCCGCTACCACCCTAGACCGCGCGTTCACGCGACGTATCCGGGCGGCGTCACCCAAGGTGGTCCACATTTCCGGTGTCACGGCGGCGATCTCCCAATCGGCGCTCGCGGCAATCGAGGCTCTTCTCGACTGGGCCTCGACGTCGCCCACGCGTGTGAGCTTCGACGTGAACTACCGCCCTGCACTCTGGCCCGACGAAGGCGAGGCGCGTGAGACCATCCGGGAACTCGGCCGCCGCGCCGACCTGGTACTTGTCGGTCTCGACGAAGCCCAGGCCCTGTGGGGTTCCGCGTCCGTGGGCGAGATCCGGGATCTGCTCGACGGGGCCCGCTCCATAGTGGTAAAGAACGGCGGAATCGACGCAACCCTGCTCACGGGCAGCTCCGCGTGGACCGTCCCGGCGCTGCCAGTCGACGTCGTCGAGCCAGTTGGCGCAGGCGACGCATTCGCAGCCGGTTTCCTGCACGGCTGGCTCGACGACGCGGACCCTTCCGTATGCTTGCGGCTAGGCCACCTCGTGGCGGGGTTCGCTCTCCGATCCACAAACGACCACGCGGCACTTCCCACGCCGCCAACACGCCTCCTCGAGGAGGCGACCAGCGGTCGGCCATGGGCCGTCGACAGGCTCAAATCGGCTATGGTCACGAGATGACCACTTCCGTCGATCGTGCCGTCGAGGTGATCAAGTTGATCGCACAGCGCCCACAGTATCCCGGTGAGATCGCCGATAGCCTCGGAGTGCACCGCTCGACCATCGTCAGGCTTTTGCACACGCTGGAGGCGCACGGCTTCGCGAGGCGTGCCGACGCGGGCGGCTGGACGCTTGGGTTCGAGATGGTCGCTCTCGGGCAGCGCAACATTGACTCGATCAGCATTCGAGACATCGCTCGCCCCCACCTCCGACGCCTGAGCGACCGCGTCCGACATACCATCCACCTCGCCACACTCGCCGGCGCAGACGTTGTCTACGCCGACAAGATCGACGCTCGTGTTGGCGCGCAACAGATGAAGTCGCAGATCGGCAGCAGCGCGATCATCCACACCGCAGGCGTCGCGAAGGCGATCATGGCGTTCGCGCCAGAACACGTTCAGGCTCAGGCCTTCGCTAGCTGCACCTTCGAGCGCTACACCCCCACGACTATCACAAGCGCACCCGATCTCGCGCGAGAGTTCGCGCTCATCAGGCGACGTGGCTGGGCGGTCGACGACGGTGAGTACGAGGATTGGATCAACTGCATCGCGGTGCCCATCTTCGACTCGACGAGCCATGCGATCGCTGGTATTTCAATCACCGCCCTGCGTACGTTGGCATCTGTCGACGACCTCCAAGACTGCCTCGGGCCACTCATCACGGCGCGCGACGCGGTCTCCAAAGAACTCGGCTGGGTAGGCACGGCCGCGCTCGGGCCCGAAAACGCATCGTAGGAAGTTGCGGTGCACCCATGATGTGGGGCGCCTTTCTGGCACGAGCGTCCGTCAGACACGCCGGGCGTCAGACCAACGTGGGTGCTGCTGAAAAACGACACGGACGACGCGCCGATGGGCCCGGGCAAAGGCGACGAGATCCATCACGCTTCGCTCTCGCGCCAGACGGCGACGGCTACCACTGGAGACGGTGCCCGTCGCCGCCGAGAACGTATCCCGAGTCGCCCGACGCCGTCTGCTCGATCACGGAGGTCATCGCTCCGATCGCCTGCTCGACGGACAGTGGCGCCTGCGCGCCCCCCATGTCGGTGCGCACCCATCCCGGGTTGACCCCGATGACCGAGATCTGCCTCGGCGCCAGCTTGACGGCAAGGCGACGCGTGAGCATGTTCAGCGCGGCCCTGC
>QKAX01000077.1 GCA_003246255.1 Demequina lutea | reverse complement strand
TCGTGCGGGCTTCTTGGCCGGTCCCTTGGCGCGCTTATCGGCGAGCAGCTCGGCGGCCTTCTCGGGCGTGAGCGTCTCGACCGTCTCGCCGCGCGGGATGGTCACGTTGGTCTCGCCATCGGTGATGTAGTCGCCAAAGCGGCCGGACTTGGCAACAATTGGCTTGCCCGAGGCCGGATCTGCGCCAAACTCCTTGAGCGGCGGGGCGGCCTGGCGACCACGACCCCGCTTCGGCTCGGCGTAGATGGCCAGCGCCTCCTCGAGGGTGATGTCGAGCAGGCGGTCCTCGGAGTCGATGGGCGGTGATCTCGGCACCGTCGGCAGGGTCGACGCCCACGACGCGGGGAAGCGACATGAGCTTGAGAGCATCCTCGAGAGAGACCGTCTCCACCTGCATCGACTTGAACAGCGACGCGGTGCGCGGCTTGGCCTTGGAGTCCTCCGGCACCACCTCGGTGACGTACGGACCAAAGCGACCCGCCTTTGCCACGATCGGCAGGCCGGACTCAGGGTGCGTACCGAGCTCGCGCTCCTCGCCGCCCTGGTTGGCGAACAGCTCCTCCGCCTTGGCGACCGTCAGCTCGTCGGGCGCCATGTCCTCGGGCACCGACGCGCGCTGCGTCTCGCCGTCGGCCTCGCGCTCGATGTACGGGCCGTAGCGGCCCACGCGCAGGTCAATGCCGTCGCCCACGGGGAACGTGTTGATAGCGCGGGCGTCGATGTCGCCCAGGTTCTCCACGAGGTGCTTGAGTCCCTCGGAGCGCCCGCCCTTGCCCGCCTCGTCGCCAAAGTAGAACTGCGCGAGCCAGTCGGCGCGGTCCACCTGGCCGGAGGCGATGCGGTCGAGGTCCTCCTCCATGTCGGCCGTGAAGTCGTAGTCGATGAGCCAGCTGAAGTGCTGCTCCATGAGGCCCACGATCGAGAACGCGATCCAGGTGGGAATCAGCGTCTGGTTTGCCACGCGCACATAGCCGCGCGCCACGATCAGGTCCACGGTGGACGCGTAGGTCGACGGGCGGCCAAACTTGCGGTCCTCGAGCTCCTTGATCATGGAGCCCTGCGTGAAGCGCGGCGGCGGCGTGGTCGCGTGAGTGACCGGCTCGATGTCCTCCGCATCCACCTTCTGGCCCTCGGCCAGCTGCGGCAGGCGCGCGTCCTTGTCGTCCGAGACCTTGGCCTCGTCGTCCTCGTAGCGCGACTTCTCCTTGGTCTCCTCGTACGCGGCCATGAAGCCCGGGAACGTGATGATCGTGCCGGAGGCGCTGAACTCGGCCGCGTGGCCGTTGGCGGACGTCGCGCCGATGCGCACGGTGGACGTGGTGCCCGCGGCGTCGGCCATCTGGGAGGCGACTGTGCGCTTCCAAATCATCTCGTACATGCGGAACTCGTCACCGCGAAGCTCGGCACGCACCGAGTCGGGCGTGCGGAACGTGTCGCCGGAGGGGCGGATCGCCTCGTGCGCCTCCTGCGCGTTCGAGTCCTTGGTGGAGTAGATACGCGGCGAGCTGGGCACCGAGTCCTCGCCGTACAGCGACATGGCCTGCTTACGCGCCGCCTTGACCGCCTCGCCGGACAACGTGGGCGAGTCGGTACGCATATAGGTGATGTAGCCGCGCTCGTAGAGGCCCTGCGCCACGCGCATGGCGTCGCGTGCACCGAGGCGCAGCTTGCGCGAGGCCTCCTGAATGAGCGTCGACGTGATGAAGGGGGCAGCGGGCCGACGCTTGTACGGCTTGGACTCGACGCCAGTCACGGAGAAGGCCGACTCGGCAAGGCCCGCGGCCAGGGCGCCTGCGGCACCTGCCGTGAGGTGAGTGACCTTCGCGGTGTCGGCGGTCAGGATTCCGCGATCGTCAAAGTCCTTGCCCGACGCGACGCGCTTGCCGTCCACCGAGGTGAGCCTGGCGGAGAACGAACGGCCGGCGTCGGCGCCATCCACGGCGGCAAAGGTGGCGGTGAGGTCCCAGTACTCTGCGGCCTGGAAGGCCATGCGCTCCCGCTCGCGGTCCACGACAAGGCGCAACGCGATGGACTGCACGCGGCCGGCCGAGAGGCCCGATGCCACCTTGCGCCAAAGCACGGGCGAGACTTCGTAGCCGTAGAGGCGGTCGAGGACGCGGCGGGCCTCCTGGGCCTCCACCAGCTCCATGTCCACCTCGCGCGGCGACTGCATCGCGCGCTGGATGCCCTCGGGCGTGATCTCGTGGAACGCGAGGCGCTTGACGGGCACCTTGGGCTTGAGCACTTCGAGCAGGTGCCACGCGATGGCCTCCCCCTCGCGGTCCTCATCGGTGGCGAGGTAGACCTCGCTCGCGTCCTTGAGCTTGGCCTTGATCTCGGCCACGACCTTCTTCTTTTCGGGGCTCACCACGTAGTACGGCTCAAAGCCGTTCTCCACGTCCACGGCGAACTTGCCCACGGAGCCGTCGCGCTTGCCCGCGGGCAGCTCGCTGGGCTGGGGAAGATCGCGAATATGACCCACCGACGACACGACGTCATAGTCGTCGCCCAGATAGCCGCCAATGGTGCGCGACTTAGTAGGCGACTCAACAATGACGAGCTTGCGGGGCATATCCACCTGAATTCGTGTTCGGTTCCTTGAGGCGGAACGGTCACAGAATACATACGGTGCAAGCAGACGCGACTCGACCTTGGGGACGACGCGCGGACCGGGACCCAGGACCGGTGGCGCGACGAGGCGGTCGCGCGACCTGAGACGATGGGGGTGTGACGCTCCCCAAGAACACGATCACGCCCGATCTCTCCCGCGCCGTACTAGAGGCCATGAACGCCGCCACCGAGGCCGAGGTGATGCCGCGCTGGCGGTCCCTCAACCCCGACGAGATTCGCACCAAGTCCGCCGAGTGGGACCTGGTGACCGATGCCGACGAGGGCGCCGAGCGCCTGCTCACTGCCTCGCTGCGTGAGCTCGTGGACGTGCCAGTCGTGGGCGAGGAGGCGACGGCCAAGGACGCCTCGCTGCTTGAGATCGTGAACCGGCCCGGCGCCTGCTGGGTCGTTGACCCCGTGGACGGCACCCGCAACTTTGTGGCCGGTAAGGAGTCGTTCGGCTGCATGGTCGCGCTGATCGACGACGGCCGCACGCAGGCGGCCTGGATCACCTACCCCGCCGTGGGCCGCGAGATCCACGCGGCGCGCGGCATCGGCACCTTCCTGGATGGCGAACGACTCGTCACGGAGGCCCCGCAGGATCCCGAGTCACTGCGCGGCGCGCTCGCCGTCAAGTTCCACGGCGGAGATCCGGAGGAGCTCCTCGCGCGCGCCGCCACCCTGGGACCCGTGGAGCCCATCCGCTTTTGCGCTGCGTGGGACTACCTCGACGTGGTGACGGGAGCGACCGACTACGTGAGTTTCAGCCGCACCCTGCCGTGGGACCACGCGCCGGGTTCGCTGATCTGCACGGAGGCCGGCCTCACGTCGCAGCGTCCCGACGGCAGCGAGTACCTACCCGGCGACGGCGGCGACGGGATCCTGACCGCTCACCCGAGTGTGTGGGAGCGCGTCGCCTCGACCCTCACCGCGTAGTGGGTCGCTAGCCCTCCACATCGCCCTCCAGCGCACGCTAGTGGGTCGCTAGCCCTCCACCTCACTCGCCACACCCAGGCCGGGCTGTCGCTGCGCCGAGCACACGCCGCGTCCCAGAATTGCCGCACTTGCGAGACGCCTCACCCCGGAACTCACTTGAGCATCCCACGCCATCACGTGGCCATGGAGTCCTGAGCGCCCACTGGAGCGCCGCGCATACACAGTGGGAGGGCTGAGCGCCCACTAATGGGGCGGGCGGGCTAGCGGGCGGTGCGGACCTCGAACTGCGCCAGATCGGAGGCAGTCAGCACATCGCCGATGCGACGGCCAGCGAGCGCCGCGCGGTACTCATCGGTGCACCCGACGCCCGAGGCCTCCTGCAGCACGATCGCTGGCCCACCCATTGCCTTCACTCGTCGAGCGACGGCCAACACCCCCTCGCGGGTGTGAGTGGTCGGATCCACGGTGAGTCGCACCTCGAGGGGCCCGCCCCATGCGATGGCAATGTCGAGCGAGGCCCAGGCCTTCTGCCCGGACGCCGGCTTGGTGGTGATGTCTGCATAGCCCTCGGGCATGGCCTTCACGTCGAGCGCGAGCCAGTCCACAAGGGGGAGGGCCTCATGCAGGCGGCCCGGGTAGGCGCCGGCGCTCTGGAGCCCCACGCGCAGGCCCAGATCCTTCACCTGCTGCATCGCTGGCACGAGAGCGAGCTGACGGGTGGGCTCGCCACCCGAGAACACCACAGCCTCCACCTCGGCGACTCGCGACGTCAGGTGCGCCATCACCGACTCCCAGGGCATCGCTCCGGGTGCGAGGGCATCCTGAAGGTCTGCCCCAAAGCAATAGGAGCAACGCCACGGGCAGCCCTGGGCTGAGACCACGGCGGACCTCACGCCACGCCACTCTGCGGTGGTGAACGGCACCAGATCTGACACCTGAAAGTTCGATGCGACCACCTGATCGTCGCGCCCAAACGCGACAGCCACCTGTGACATGCGCTCCCTTTCCTCGCGAACCCCAAGCGGCAATGCTCACCCGGAAAGGCGCGAGAGGCCCGGGACCTTGGTCGACAACCGGTGTCGGGACCCGGGACCTATCCCGCTCTCGTCAGGAAGCCATCGCGCGCCAAGTCACGCACTGCCAGGGCCAACGCCCCGCTGACATCACCAGCAGGCAACTCCATCAGCACCGACAGGGCGGCGGCGATTTGTGAGCCCGTCAGCTCGCCGTCGCACGCGCCCACGAACCCTGCGAGCGCGGTGTCGGCGCGCACTGAACGACCAAACGCGGCTCCTTGGCGCAGCAGGATGTGCTCGGGGTGCTCCGTGCCGGGGCGCGCGTACGACTCCTGCGTCACGTCCCCCGCCACCACCCAGCGCTCCGCGAGCACGGCCTCGTCGCTGTGGGACTCGAGCCACCGCCACGCGTCCATCGAGGCAAGCAAATGCGGCCCCATCGGGGTGGGCAATGGCCCTTCGTGCTCCTCGAGCCTGCGCAGGCCCCGGCCTGCGTGCGGGCGCCGTAGCGTGATGAAGCCGAAGCCGATCGCCTCGACGCCGCGCGCGTCGAAGTCATCGAGATAGGCGGCATAAGCGGCCTCGAATCCCGCCCTATCCCGCTCCGGTGTCACGCCTGCGTCGCGCAGCCACGTCTCGGCGTATTCGGCGGCGTCGAGCACGTCGCGCTGCACCACCCACGCATCGAGCGCTCCGTGCCTCGCGGCGCCCGCGTCGAGCCAGGACCCCACCCGGGCGCGCCACTCCTCGCCGCGTCGAATCTCCCAGTTGCCCAGCATCTGCGCGATCCCGCCGGGCGCCAGCACGGCGCCGATGTCGGTGAGCAGTGACCGCACAATCCCGTCGCCGCCCACGCCACCGTCGCGATACTCGAAGCTCGGCGCGCCGGGGGGCGTGATCACGAATGGCGGGTTCGACACCACCAAGTCGAACTGCTCCCCCTCAACCGGCTCCAGCAGCGATCCGTGACGCGCATCCCACGCGGCGAGCGGCACGTTGAGCCGGCGGTTGAACTCGGCGAAGGCGAGCGCCTGGCGCGAGATGTCAGTCGCCACGACCTCGCGAGAATGCGTGGTGGCGTGCAGCGCCTGAATCCCGGAGCCGGTGCCCAGGTCGAGCGTGCGGCCCACCTGCTGGCGGATCGTGAGGGACGCGAGGGTGATGGTCGCGCCTCCGATGCCCAGCACGTGGTCGTCGGCCAGGCGCGTGCCCGTCACCGACTCGCCAAGGTCCGACGCCACCCACCACGTGGTCTCTGCGTCGCCGTCGGCAGCGGTGTAGGGGCGCAGGTCCACGGCGGCTCGCACGGCGTCGCCGGCCCCCGCCCCGGCCGCGCGCAGCAGGCCGATGCGCTCGCCACCCTCCGCACCCAGCGTTGGCAGCGCGGCGTCCACCTGCTCGCGCGTGAGCTCGTCTCCGAGCATCAGCAGGCGCGTCAGCAGCGCTGTCGGCTCGT
>QKAX01000002.1 GCA_003246255.1 Demequina lutea | reverse complement strand
TCATCTCGTCGCAGCCCCAGTACTCGATGCTGTGGCGCGTCATTGAGGAGGAGGTCGTGCCCGCGTCCAAGGAGTGTGGCCTGGGTCAGATCGTGTGGTCCCCCGTCGCGCAGGGCGTGCTGACGGGCAAGTACAAGCCGGGCCAGCCCGCGCCCGAGGGTTCGCGCGCTACCGACACCAAGGGCGGCGCCCGCTTCGTGGAGCGCTTCATGGACGAGGCGATCCTTGAGCGCGTGCAGCACCTGCAGCCCATCGCCGACGAGATGGGACTCACCATGGCGCAGCTTGCCATCGCGTGGGTGCTCCAGAACGACAACGTGTCCGCAGCCATCATCGGCGCCTCGCGTCCCGAGCAGATCACGGCGAACGTGAAGGCATCGGGCGTCACGATCCCCGCCGAGCTCATGGCCAAGATCGACGAGGCCCTGGGCGACGTCGTGGAGCGCGACCCGGACATGACGGCCAAGAACTCGCCGTCGACGCGCCCGTCCTAAGCGCACGGCGGCACTCGCCGCCGTTCACAGCAAGACCCCCGGTTCCTGAGGGAGCCGGGGGTCTTGTGCTTCAAAGGAGAAAACAATGCGGTGTACGCCTGGCAGGTGCGTACACCTTTCCTAACGGCACGTCCCGCCAGATAGTTCCCCGTTTTGGTGTCGGAGTTTTCACATCCGCGCGTCACGCCTCGTCGCCGCGCCACACTGGCCTCATGACATTCACGTGGGATGAGGCCCTCGCTGCGCTCGCGGGGCTGGAGCTCGGCCACGGCGAGTGCGTGCTTGCCGGGTCCGGCCCGCTCCTTGCTCACGGCCTTGTGGCCACCGTGGGCGACCTCGACATCGTGCTCGTGGGGCCTGCGTTTGAACGGGCCACCTCGAGCGCCGACGTGGTGCGCGGCCGACACGGCGACCTCACCGCGCCGCTTGGCGACGGTATCGAGGCGTTCGGGGGCTGGTTCGGCGAGGCGGCGGCGTCGGTGTGGGAGCGCGGCGTCACCGTGGACGGCGTGCGGGTCGCCTCGCTCGACGACACGCTCGCGTGGAAGAAGCGGCTCAGCCGGCCCAAGGACGCAGCTCACATCGAGCTGTTGCGGCGCGTACTCACGTCCGACGAGGCGTAGCCGTCGACTCCCACCAGACGGAGGAACGCCTCGGCTGCCGAGGTGAGGGGCCTGTCGGATCGCCACACCACCGCCAGTGGCCTTGTCATCGCAGGCATGTCGACACGTACGAGCGCGAGACGCCCAGCCGCCAGGTCATCGGCGACTGCGCGCCGGCTGAGAGCCCCCACGCCGCCTCCGGCGCTGATCGTCGCGCGAATGCCCGCCGTGGTCGCCAGTTCAGCCGCGGGCGGCACGACGCCGTCGTCCCCCACCTGCGTCGCGAGCGCGCGCTCAAGCGTGAGGCGCGTGCCGGAGCCCGCTTCGCGACCCACGACGGGCGTTGCAGCAAGCTCCGCAGCGGTGACCGACGATCGGCGCGCCCATGGATGGGTCGGCGCGACCACAATGACGATCTCGTCCTCCCCGATGCCCCGTCGAGCAAGATCCGACGGCAGATCGGGCGTCTCAATGAACCCCAGCTCCGAAGCTCCGGACCGCACCTGCTCGATCACCGTCGACGAGTTCACCGCGACCATCTCCACGTGAGCCGCGTCGGGCCTCGCGGCGTACGTCACAAGCCATCCCGGCATGAGGTGCTCGGCGATCGTCAACGAAGCCGCAATCCGCAGGTGCGCTTGCCTGTCAGCCCTCAACGAGGCCACCGCGTGGTCAAAGCCATCTACCTGCTGAACGACGCTGTCGGCCCACTCCGCCACGAGCGCGCCATGCGCAGTCAGCGAGGTCCCCCTCGCTGTGCGCTCGAACAGCGGCAAGCCCCAGCGCCGCTCGACGGCGCGCATGCGCTGCGACACGGCCTGCTGCGTGATGCCCAGGGCCTCGGCCGCGGCGGTGAGCGAGCCGTGCGCCTCGACCGCAGCGATCATGCGCAACTCCTCGATCGACGTGGGCCTCACTCGCACTCCTCTCTGCCACAAGCGCTACTTGTGGATTGGTGCTGACTTCACCCTACCGCCGCAGTTGCGCCTACGGGATCGTCGAAGCATGCCGACTCGCGCCATCTCCCCCGCATACTTCACCGCCGTCATGGGAACGGGCATCGTCGCGACCGCCGCGCACTCCCTGCCGGTGGCGTCGCCAGTGCTCGACGCGGTGGCCGCGGCGTGGTGGATGCTCGACGTCGCGGTGCTCATCGTGGTGGCGACGCTTACGGTGGCCCACTACGTCACCGACCGCGGCGCCCTCAGGCGCTATCTCCTTGACCCCTCGACGGCGCCGTTCTTTGGGGCGATGTCGATGGGCGTGCTCACCGTGGGCACCGCGACTCTCGTGGTGGGGGCGCGCTACATCGGTCTCAACGCAGCCGTCTCGATCGACCTCGCGCTGTGGTGGGTGGGCACCGCGATCGGCCTCGCCTCCGCGTCACTCGTTCCCATCCTGGCGTTCACCCGGCACCGAGTGGCTCCCGACGCCGCAAGCCCCGTGTGGCTCCTGCCGGTGGTGGCGCCGATGGTCTCCGCGGCCGGAGGCGCGCTGCTCACCGACCACGTGGGCGCGGGTGCCGCGCAGACACTCGCCTTGGCCTGCTACGCCCAGTTTGGGGCGACGGCGATGGCCACGCTCGCGATCATCGGCTCAGTGTGGAACCGGCTTGCTCATCACCAGCATCACGACGCGGCCACCGCACCGGCGCTGTTCATCGTGCTCGGCCCGTTGGGACAGTCGGCGACCGCGGTGGGCCTGCTCGCGGATCACGCGCCCGAGTCGCTCGGGGTGACTCGCGAGGCGATGACCGCCTTCTCGATCTTCTACGGTGTGCCCACGATGGGCTTCGCGCTGCTGTGGCTCGTGATCGCGGGTGTCATCGTCGCCGACGCCGCGCGACGCGGTCTGCCCTTCACGCTCGGGTGGTGGGCGTTCACGTTCCCCATCGGCACCACAGTGACGGGCGCTTCCGCGTTGGCTGGACACACGGCCTCGCCTGCGTTCGCGTGGCTCGCGGTGGTCCTCTACGTGGGCCTCTGCTCGGGCTGGCTGCTCGCGGCCGGCGGCACCGCCCGCATGTTGTGGAGGCAGCGCAACGCGCGGGAAATCGTCTCCCCGTCACCCGCGCGGCGTGACGTCAGCCCAGTCGGCGGTTGATGGACGAGGGCCAGAACGGGCCCTTGTACACCAGCGCGGTGTAGCCCTGCACGAGCGTCGCGCCGGCGTCGAGCATGCGCCGCGCGTCCTCCGCGGTGGTGATGCCTCCCACGCCGATGAGACACATGTCGGCACCCACGCGGGCGCGCAGGCGCGACACGATCTCCAGCGCGCGCGGCAGCAGCGGCGGGCCGGAGAGCCCACCCGGCCCGCGGTCGTGGCCGATGGTGGTGTTGGCGGCCACGATGCCGTCTAGCCCCACCTCAAGGGCGAGGTCGGCAACCGCGTCGACGTCCTCGTCGGCAAGGTCAGGCGCGATCTTGACGAGCAGCGGCACGCGGCGATCGGCCGATCCCTCGTCGGCACCCGCTCGGGCGTGCTCAAGGATGGGGCGCAGCGACTCGACCGACTGCAGATCGCGCAAACCTGGAGTGTTGGGCGAGGAGACGTTGACCACCAGGAAGTCCGCGTACGGGGCGAGCACGCGCGCGCAGTACGCGTAGTCGAGCGGGGCGTCCTCGGCGCTCGTCACCTTGTTCTTGCCGATGTTCACGGCGACGACGGCCTTCTTGCCCACGCCAGAGGCGCGCAGCTTCGCGAGGCGGCGAGCCGCGGCATCGGCACCCTCATTGTTGAAGCCCATGCGGTTACGCAGGCCGCGCACGTCGAGCTCACGCCACGCGCGCGGCTGCTCGTTGCCTGGTTGCGGCTTGGGCGTCAGCGTGCCCACCTCGACGTGAGAGAAGCCCGCCAAGAAGAGTCCCTTCACGGCCACCGCGTCCTTGTCGAGCCCCGCGGGGATGCCCAACGGCGACGCAAAACGCAGGCCGAGGGTCTCGACGGAGGCCGATGCGGGGGCCGGGGGCATGATCCTGAGCCAGCGCGCGACGGCCACGAACGGCCAGAAGTAGCGGAAAGCGGCGACTGCCACGTGGTGGGCGCGCTCGGTGCTCATGCGGAGGATCACGTGGCGAAAGAAGAGGTCGTACACGGGGCCAAACCTACAGTCCCCGACGGGACTAGCCTTGGGACCATGACCACTCTGAACACCACCACAGAAGCCGTGTCCACCCTCGAATGCGATGCCCTCATCCTGGGCGTCGACGCTGAGGGAGCCGTGATCGCCCACCCGCAGCTGCCCGAGGACGTGCGCGCGTCCGTCACCCAGACCGCCCAGGCCCTTGAGGCAAGCGGCAAGCTCGGCGCCACCACCGTGCTGCCAGGCACCGGCACGTCGGCCCGCCGCATCGTGCTCGTGGGACTCGGCGACGGCTCGGAGGGCAGCCTGCGTACTGCGGCCGGCGCCGCGAGCCGCGCGTGCGGCAAGAAGCCTGGCACCGTGGTGGTCGCGCTGCCCGCAGATGGCGACCGCGCACAGTCCGCTATCGCGGAGGGCGCACTGCTCGGCTCGTACGTCTTCACCGACTACAAGTCCGACGCGGAGCCCGAGGAGGAGCAGGTCTTCACCGACTGGATCATCGCCGGCGCGTCCGAGGCCGCGATGGCGCGCGCGAAGGTGATCGCCGGTGCCGTCGCCGGTTCGCGCGACCTCACCAACACCCCCCCGCTCGACCTGTTCCCCGGCTCGTTCGCCGACATGGCGGCAGGCTACGGCAAGCAGTACGGCTGTGACGTCAAGGTGTGGGACCCGCAGATGCTCGCCGACCAGGGCTTTGGCGGCATCCTTGGCGTGGGCATGGGCTCGTCGCGCCTGCCGCGCCTCGTGCGCATCGAGTGGAAGCCCGCCGAGTCGAAGTCGATAGTCGCGCTCGTGGGCAAGGGCATCACGTTTGACACGGGCGGCATCTCGCTCAAGCCGCCGGCCTCGATGGAAACCATGAAGTCCGACATGTCCGGCGCGGCGACCGTGTTGCACACGGTGCTCGCGGCCGCTCGCGCCGAGCTTCCCGTGACCGTCGTGGGCTGGCTGTGCCTCGCCGAGAACATGCCGTCCGGCACCGCTGCACGCCCCTCCGATGTGCTGCGCATGTACTCGGGCAAGACCGTGGAGGTCATGAACACCGACGCCGAGGGCCGCCTGGTGATGGCGGACGGCCTCGCGCGCGCCATCGAGGAGAACCCCGACGTGGTGCTCGACATCGCCACCCTCACCGGCGCACAGGGCATGGCCCTCGGCACGCGCACATCCGGCGTCATGGGCGACGAAGAGATCCGCGCCGAGGTCATCGCCGCCGCCGACGCCGTCGCGGAGGACATGTGGCCCATGCCGATGCCGCAGCACCTGCGCGAGTCGATTGACTCCAAGGTGGCGGACATCAAAAACATCGGCGACCCCAAGGGCGGCGGCATGCTGTCGGCCGCGTGGTTCCTCAAGGAGTTCGTGGGCGACACCCCGTGGGCTCACCTCGACGTGGCCCGCCCCGCGTTCAACGAGGGCGCTCCCTACGGCTACACGGTTGCCGGCGGCACCGGCGCTGGCCTGCGCACCCTGTTCCAGTTCCTGGAGGCGCGCGCTCAGGCGTAAACACAGCTGACAAAGACGAGGGCCCCGGCGGATGACCGCCGGGGC
>QKAX01000133.1 GCA_003246255.1 Demequina lutea | reverse complement strand
GCCAGTACCGCGGCGAACGTGGTGCCCCACGCGCCCGCGCCCAGAACCGCAGCCTTCACGAGCTTCCCTTCTTTCGCATGTCGAACCGCACAGCGGGCGCCTTCTCCCCGCGCAGCTCCTCGACCATCGCCGTGAGCCTATCCACGATCCGCGCGCTGGCCTCGCGCAACACCTCGTTGTCCAGCGGCTTGCCGCGTAGATCGTCGAGGTCGATGGGCGGGCCGGCCACCACGGTGACCTTCTTGCGCGGGATCGGGCGCAACTTCTTGGAATAGTGACCCAGCAGCTCCTGCTCCTGCGCGCCCCACTGCGCCACCGGCACCACGGGCACTCCCGTCTCGAGCGCCATGCGCGCGGCGCCCGTGCGCGGCTCCATGGGCCACAGGTTCGGGTCGCGCGTGAGCGTGCCCTCGGGGAACATCGCGATCACGCCGCCTGCGCGCAACACCTGCATGCCCTTGTCCACCGCGTCCTTGGCCTGCACGGTGCCGCGATGCACCGGGATCTGATCGAGCTTGCCAAGCGCCCAGCCGATCACGGGGATCTTGAACAGCCCCGACTTGGCCAAGAAGTGCGGCGGGTAGCCCGAGTTGTACAGAAAGTGCGCGAGGGTCAGCGGGTCCGCGTACGTCACGTGATTCGACACCGCGATGAAGCCCCCGGCGGCCGGCATGTCGTCCTGACCATGCCAGTCCTTGCGCGTCATGAGCCTCAGCAGCCCGCGCAGAAACCACGCGGCTGTGCGGTACGCGGCGGACTTCTTTGTCCGCAACGGGATGCGTTTGGCCACCGGCTACTCCTCGACGCTCGCGCCCAGGGCAGCGAGCTTGCCGCGGAAGTCCTCGTAGCCGCGGTCGATGATGCCGATGCCGCTCACGGTGGACGTGCCCTCGGCCGCGAGCGCGGCGATGAGGTGCGAGAAGCCGCCACGGAGGTCGGGGACCTCAATATTGGCTGCCTGCAGCGGCGTCGGGCCGGAGATCACGGCCGAGTGCTTGAAGTTGCGCTGCCCAAAGCGGCAGTGCTTGTCGCCCAGGCACTCGCGGTAGAGCTGTACCTGCGCGCCCATCTGGACGAGCGCATCGGTGAAGCCGAGCCGGTTCTCGTAGACGGTCTCGTGGACGATGCTGAGGCCCTTGGCCTGCGTGAGCGCCACCACAAGCGGCTGCTGCCAGTCGGTCATCAGGCCGGGGTGCACGTCGGTCTGCAGCGCGATCGGCTTGAGGTTGCCGCCGGGGTGATAGAAGCGAATGCCGTCCTTGACCACCTCGAACTCGCCGCCGATCTTGCGGAACACGTTGAGGAAGTAGCCCATGGTGCGCTGCTGCGCGCCGTGCACAAAGATGTCGCCCTTGGTCGCGAGCGCCGCGGCGGCCCAGGAGCCCACCTCGATGCGGTCGGTGAGCGAGAAGTGATCGTAGCCGTGGAGCTTCTTGACGCCCTCGATGGTGATGGAGCGGTCAGTGTCGACCGAGATGATCGCGCCCATCTTCTGCAGCGTGTCGATCAGGTCCTTGATCTCGGGCTCGACGGCCGCGTTGTTGAGAGTGGTGATGCCCTCGGCCATGACGGCCGTGAGCAGCAACTGCTCCGTAGCACCCACCGACGGGTACGAGAGCTCGTGCTTGATGCCCTTGAGGCCGTTGGGGGCCGTGAGGTGGAGTCCGTCGGGGCCCTCGGTCACCACAGCGCCAAACTTGCGCAGGATCTCCAGGTGGAAGTCGATGGGACGGTCGCCGATGCGACACCCGCCCAGGTCAGGGATCACTGCCTCGCCGATGCGGTGCAGCAGCGGGCCGCACAGCAGGATCGGAATGCGCGAGGAGCCCGCGTGGGCCGCGATGTCCACTGCGTTTGCCGTTCCGAGCGTGCTCGTGTCCATGGTGAGAACACCGGACTCGACGTCGTAATCAACGGCGGCGCCGTGCAGCCGCAGCAGCGAGGACACCACCTTGACGTCGCGAATGTCGGGAACGTTGCGCAGGGTCGACGCGGTAGAGCCCAGCAGCGCAGCGACCATCGCCTTAGAGACGAAGTTCTTAGCCCCACGCACCGAGATCTCGCCGGTGAGCGGCTTCCCGCCGGTCACCCGAATGGAGTCGGTCATGGCTCTATGGTGCCTCATTCGTGATCGCTCACCCGACGGCCACGCCAACGGCGAACGCGGCCAGGTAGCCTGGCCCGCATGAGTCTCGCCTTCCTCGTGACCGCCCTCGCCGTGGTCGCGACGCCCGGCACGGGCGCCGTGTTCACCATCAGCGCCGGCCTGGGAGGGGGCCGCAAGCGCGCGATCATCGCCGCGACGGGCTGCACGCTCGGCATCGTGCCTCATATGGTGGCCGCCATCACCGGCGTGGCCGCGCTGGTGCACTCCTCCGCGGTCGCCTTCGCGGCGCTCAAGTGGGCGGGCGTCGCGTACCTGCTCTACCTCGCATGGATGACGTGGCGGGATCGCTCGGACCTCACAGCCGACGCCGATGAGGCGAAGACCTCCGCGTGGACCACGATTGGCCGCGCGGTGCTCATCAACCTGCTCAACCCCAAGCTCACTGTCTTCTTCTTTGCGTTCCTGCCGCAGTTTGTTGACCCGGCCGGCTCGACGGTGTGGCTCACCATGGTCCAGCTGAGCCTCGTGTTCATGGCGATGACCTGGATCGTGTTTGCGGGTTACGGCGTGTTCGCCGCCGCGATGCGCTCGCAGGTGCTGTCGCGGCCCCGCGTGCTCGCATGGATGCGCCGCACCTTCTCTCTCGCCTACGTGGGCCTTGCCGGACGGCTCGCGCTGAGCGCACGATGACCGAGGCCACCGGCGGCCACGCAGGCCGCGCGCTCTTCGCGGGGCTCACCACGCTGGACATTGTCCAGTCGGTGGAGCGCCCGCCCGGCTCCAATGAGAAGGTCGCGGCGCTCGACTTTCTGGTGGTCGCGGGTGGGCCCGCGGCCAACGCGGCGGTGGCCTTCGCTCACTGCGGCGGCGCTCCCCTGCTCGTCACTGCGCTGCCGGAGCACGCGCTTACGGCGCCAGTGCTCGCCGATCTCGCCGCATGCGGGGTCGAGGTGCACACCGCGGCCTCGTACGACGGCCCGCCCGTCACGGCGTCGATCATGGTCACCCGCGCCACCGGCGACCGCGCGATCGTGTCGCCCTCCGGCGTCGCCACCCAGGCCAATCCAGAGCCCACGGATCTGCCGAGCCTGGAGGGCATCGGCGCCGTACTGGTGGACGGCTACTTCCGCGCCATCTCGCTGCCCCTGGCCGCCGCCGCCCGCGAGCGCGGCATCCCCGTGATCGCCGACATCGGCAGCCACAAGGCCCACACCGACGAGGTCGCCGCCGCGTGCGACATCGCCGTGGTCTCGGACGACTACGCGCCGCCCGGTACCGACGGCACGCCCGACGCCGTGGTCGCCCACCTCGAATCGCTTGGAGTGAGCCGCGTGGTCATCACGCGCGGCGGCTCGGGCGTCTTGTGGGCGGCCCGCGGCGCGCTGGGTGAGGTGGAGGTCTCGCCCGTGCCCGTCGCGGACACGCTGGGTGCCGGCGACTTCTTTCACGGCGCCTTCACTCACCGCATCGCCACTCTCGGGCTCGACGATGCCCGGCTGGCCGACGACATCGCGTACGCCTCGCGCGTCGCGGGCGCGTCGCTGGGCAGCTTTGGCACGCGCGCGTGGCTCGCGCACGGCCCCGCCGCCTAGGAGTAGTACAGCGCGACCGGGGTGCCGTCCACCTCGCGTACGTCCACGTGTGCGCCATAGACCGACTGCAGCACGTGGGGCGTCATGAACTCGGCGACCCCCGCGTCGGCCACCACGCGGCCGTCGCGGAGCGCGACAATCCTGTCCGCGTAGCGCGCCGCAAAGTTCACATCGTGCAGCACCACGATGACGGCCTTGCCAAGATCGTCCGCGAGGCGGCGAATGAGCTTCATCATGTCGGCCATGTGGCGCAGGTCGAGGTTGTTGAGCGGCTCGTCCAGTAGCACGTACTTGGTGTCCTGAGCGAGCACCATCGCGATGAACGCACGCTGACGCTGGCCGCCGGAGAGCTCGTCGAGGAACCTGTCGCGCAGGTCCCCCAGCTCGAGGTAGCCGAGCGCGCGCTCGATGTGCTGTCGGTCCTCCTCGGTGAGCCGCCCGCGCGAGTGCGGGAAGCGGCCAAACTCCACCAGGTCCATCACCGTGAGCCTCGCCGTCACGTGCGCGTCCTGACGCAGCACCGCGAGCGTGCGCGCGAGCTCTGCCGACTGCGCCCGCGCGACGTCGAGCCCATCCACCGTGACGGTGCCGGCATCGGGCCCCAGGAGGCGCCCCACGATGCCGAACAGCGTGGACTTGCCAGCGCCGTTGGGGCCCAGCAAGGCTGTCACGCCGCTGTCGCCCAGCTCGAGCGAGACGTCGTCGAGGGCCACGAAGCGCCCGTAGCGCTTGGTGAGGTGGTCGAGCGCGATCATCGCGCCCCCTTCCGTAGAACGAGGTAAAGGAAGAACAGGCCGCCAGCGAACTCGATAATCACCGAGAGGCTGGAGCCGAAGCCGAACACGCGCTCCAGGATGATCTGGCCCGCGAGCAGGCTGCCGAGTCCCAGCAGCGCGGCCGTGGGCACCGTCCACCGGTGCCGGAACGTGCCCGCGAGCGAGTACGCGAGGTTGGCCACGATGAGGCCAAAGAACAGGATCGGACCCACGAGCGCGGTCGACGCGGCGACCATCACGGAGATGAGCACAAACAGAATGAGCACCACGCGGCGGTGATTCACGCCAAGGCCCACCGCCGTCTCGCGGCCGAGCGCGAGCACGTCGAGGGTGCGCAACAGGGCCACCGTCGCGGCGCAGGCGAGCACCACCACCGCGGCGCTCAGCGCGAGCAGCGTGGGGTCCGGTCGCGTCATGGACGCGAAGGCGGTGTCGCTCAGAATCTGAAAGTCCAGCGGGTCAAGCATGCGCTGCAGCCACTCGGTGAGGGCGCGAAAGAACGTGCCCAGCACGATGCCCACCAGCAGCATCAGGTGCAGCGAGCGCCGCTTGCCGCCAAACAGCCACGTGAACAGCAGCGTGGCAAAGGCCACCATGACAGCCACCTGGATGCCCCACATGACAGTGGCATCGGCTCGCAGGAACGCGACTCCGCCGGACACGAAGACCACCACTGTGGACACCAGCATGTAGAACGAGTCGAAGCCCATGATCGAGGGCGTGAGGACGCGGTTGCCGGTGATGGTGTGGAAGATCACGGTGGAGGCGCCCACGGCCACCGCCACCACTGCCATCGCGCCCAGGGCGAGCCCTCGAATGCGCAACGCGTACGCGAGCGAGCCCGGCACATTGGTGAAGAGGTAGACGGCCGCGAGCGCGAGCACGGCCACGGCGAGCACTCCGACGCGCACGCCGGTCTTTGCGTCAATGCGCACGGCTGGACCTCCTGAGCAGCAGCCACAGGAACACCACGGCGCCGATCACGCCCACCACCACCGAGAGCGGAATCTCGTACGGAAAGCGCACGGTGCGAGCGACGATGTCGCAGGCCAGCACAAAGCCTGCACCCAGGGCGGCCACCCACGGGATGGAGCGGCGCACGTTGTCGCCCACGATGAGGCTCACGATGTTGGGCACCACGAGGCCGAGGAACGGGATCACGCCGGCCGTCACCAGCACTGTCGCGGTGGAGACGGACACGATGAGGGTGCCCACTGCCATGACGCGCCGGAAGTTGAGGCCAAGGTTGGTGGCGAACTCCTCCCCCAGTCCGATCACGCTGAAGCGATCGGCGGCGATCCACGCGACCACCACCATCGCCCCGGCCACCCACAGCAGCTCGAAGCGGCCCTGCATCACGGTGGCAAAGCTTCCCTGCGACCACTGCATGAGCGACTGCAGCAGATCCAGCCTGTACGCGAAGAACGTGGTCACCGATCCGACCACGCCACCCAGCATGATGCCCACGAGCGGCACCAGCACCAGCTGCCGCACGGGCACAAAGCGGATGACGCGCAGGAACACCCATGTGCCCGCCACTCCGAACAGGGC
>QKAX01000067.1 GCA_003246255.1 Demequina lutea | reverse complement strand
GTGAGGTTCCTGTGTGGCCGTGCCGGCGCTCGCGTGAGCCCGGAGGGCGGAGGGCTGAGCGCCCACTAGGGCGCGGGGCGCGGCGCATCGGAGGGCTGAGCGCCCACTAAGGGGCGGCGGCCGATGGCCGAGTGGCCTAGGCGGCGGAGGCGGCCGAGGCGTCGGCCGGGCGGGGCTCCCGCGGCGCCACGGCGTAGAGTCCCGCGACGGCGAGGTACGCGACTACGAGCCCGCCCATGACCCAGTGCGAATAACCGCTATCGGGCAGCACGAGCGCGCCCACGACGGCGGCGGAAATGAACGCCACGTTGAACGCCACGTCATAGAGAGCGAAGGCGCGCCCGCGGAAGGCGTCGTCGGTGTCGCGCTGCACGATCGTGTCCACGGCGATCTTGCCTGCCTGCACGGAGAAGCTCACGATCACGGCGGCGCTCAGCAGCGCCCACGCCTGGTTGGAGATCGCGAGCAGGGCCTGGCCCACGGCGCCCAACAGCACGGCCGCGACGATCCATGCGTGCCGGCCGATGCGCGGCGCGAGCGCCGGCGTGAGCACAGCTGCGAGGCCAAAGCCAACGGCCGCGAAGGCGAGCACCAGGGAGAAGCTTCCGAGCGCGCTCGTGGCGTCGCCGGGGGTGCCGAGCACCTCACGCGAGATGAGGATCGCGGCCACGAACATGAGCCCGTACAGGAGGCGGGCGGCGGCCATGACGCCGAGCGCGTGCAGGGGCGTGACGCGGGAGCGCAGATGGGCAAGACCCTCGCGGAGCTCGCGCAGAAGGTTGACCGTCTCGGCCGCAACCTGGCGGCCCGAGCGCTTGGTCTCGGGGCCCAGCGAGTCCTTACCCATGAGCGTCACCACCGCGGACGAGGCGCCGAAGAGGATCGCGGCGGACGCGAGGGCGGCCAGGGCGAGCTGGTCGTCGGGCAGGCCGGGCACCACAAAGGTGAGGACGCCGCCGATGGCCGCACCCACCGACGACGCGATGGTGCCCAGCGTGGGCATGATCGCGTTGGCGGTGAGAAGGTCGTGGCGCGCGATCACCTGCGGCAGGCCGGCGGTCAGCGCGGCCAGCAGGAAGCGGTTGACCGACAGGGTCGCCAGCGCGAGCCCGTAGAGCACGGGGCGCGGCGCGTGCGTGAGCATCGCCGTGGCGATCGCGATCACCATGCCGAGGCGGATCAGGTTGCCCACGAGCACGATGCGTTGGCGGCGCCAGCGGTCAATCATGGGGCCAACGAAAGGCCCGATCAGGGTGAAGGGCGCTAGCAGGATCGCGAAGCCGGTGGCGATGTCGGCGGGTGTAGTGGCGTTGGTGGGGTCAAAGAAGAACGCCGTCGCGATGCCCACCTGAAAGGCGCCGTCCCCGCCCTGCGACAGCACGCGCACCCACGTGAGCACGCGAAAGCCGCGGGTGCGCCAGAGGTGTGCCAGGTCGGAGGCGTAGGACATGGGTCAAGGCTAGGACCAGCCGGGACCCGTCGTGATCGTGTTCACCAGACGTTCGCCGCGCGCCTGAGGTCGTGCTGGGCCTTAGCGCATCGCGCACAGTAGCGTGGGGCTCAGGAACACCGTCATCAGGAGGCACCGTGTCGTTTGTCGAGGCGATCAAGTACAACCTCAGCCACTACTCAGACTTCAGTGGGCGCGGTCGCCGGTCCGAGTTTTGGTGGTTCTACCTCTTTACTCAACTGGTATCGACGGTGCTGATTGGCATCCCGTACATCTTTGTGTTTGTCGCGTTCTTTGCGCAGCCGGGGCTCTACGACCCGTACAACTCGTCGGGGCCCGAGTTCACGCCGGGCATCGGTGTGGCGTTGGCCTTCCTTGCGGTGGGCGCGCTCGCCAATCTCGCGCTCTTGGTGCCGTTCCTTGCGGCGCAGGCGCGCCGCCTCCACGACACCGGTCAGTCGGCGCACTGGCTGTGGCTCCACCTGCTGAGCCTGGGGATTGTGCCGCTGATCATGTGCATCATGGACGGACAGGCGTTCGGCAATCAGTACGGGCCCGATCCCAAGGGTCGCGATGCGTGGACCGGCGGCGGGTACGCGCAGCCTGGTTATGTGCAGCCTGGTTATGCGCAAGCTGGGTATGCGCAGCCTTCTTATGGGCAGCCGGCCGACGCGGGGTACAGCGCCGCGCCCACCCCGCCGGCGCCTCCCGCGTTTGGTGCCCCTCCCGCCCCTCCCGCCCCTCCCGTGCCGCCTGCTCCGCCCGCGTATGGCACGCCTCCCGCCCCGCCGGCGCCACCCGCGTTCGGTGCTCCGCCTGCTCCGCCCGTGCCGCCAGGCAACCCCAGCGACCCGTTCGCCTCGCCGCAGCAGTAGCGTCGGCGTCGTCCCCAGGCCAAAGGCGCTCGTTTACTCCCAGGCTGCGCCGGGAGGCTGAGCGCCGGGCCGTGCTGTCGGCAATGCTCTCCATGGCGGCGCCACACGGCGCTTGCTTGCCACAGGTAATGGGGGAACGATGCACGACGCGACGCAGTCGGGCCAGGCGTGGAGCCAGCGCGCGGAGAGCGAACTTGGCCGGGCCGTTGACGCGCTCGCTGGAGGCGACGTGGCCCGCGCGGATCCCGAGCTCGCTGTGCACGTTCGCGGTGCCGATGCGGCGCTGTGGGCTTCGCTGATGGTGGGCCCGCCGCGAGCGGTGGACTCGGTGCGACGGCCCTGCTCCCCGCGGCGTGGGGGTGACGAGTGAGCGACCTGCGGCTTGACACCGCTCGACTGGACGCGTGGTCGGTGACTGTGCGCTCCATCGTGCGCGACCTTCACACGGCGGGCCATCAGGCCGACTCGGCTGCGCACGCTGTTGGTCACGCTGCGCTGGCAGGAACCGTGCGCGACTTCGCCGAGGGCTGGCAGCTCCACCGCGCCCGCACCGTTGACGAGCTCACCGGCATGGCCGATGCGCTCGACGCCGTCAATGAGACCTTCACGGATCTCGACTCCCGGGTTGCTGCGAGTCTCACCCGGGCGGCGAAGGCATGAGCGCGATTCCCGCGCCGATGGGAGATCCGGCGGCGCTTGACCTCTCGGTTGAGAGGTATGCCGCCACGACGCTCGCGCTCGAGGCCGCCGCGGCGCAGATGGAGAGGGCTTTGCGCGACAGCGAGGACGGGAGCGACCGTGCGGGCGGTGAGGGCCTCGCGATGGGGGAGGTTCGCAGCCGTGGAGCCCGCACGTCGCGCGCCCTCCGCGCGGCTGAGGAGCGGTACGGCGCGGTGACGAGCGCGCTCCGTGACTACTCGGTTGAGCTTCACGCCTTCCACCAAGCGACGCGGCGTTCGCACGCGGATTACGCGACGGCCCGCGCGGATCACTCCTCCGCACTGTGGAGGGTGCGGGAGGAGCGGACGCGCCTGCGCGAGGCGTCGATGAGCCCGGACCAGCCGCACCTCGTGGAGGAGGCTCGGGCCGAGCTCGCCATGGCGGATGCGGCCGCGGAGTCCGCTGCAGAAGCGCTCGCGGCCGCCGAGGTCGCGTACGAGCGCGCCGAAGAGGCGCTGAATGAGGCGGCGGCGGTGGCGCAGGCCCGTATCGAGGGTGGCTTTGACGCCACCGAAGACGGCCTTCTCGACTACGCACTCGACGTATGGGACTCGGCAGTTGGCCTCATCGACGCAGTCGATCAGTGGGCCGCGGAGTTCCTTGCTCGCGTGCTGCAGGTCGTGGTGGATGCTGTCGAGAGGGTTCTCCTTGCCGTCGCTTTTGTGCTGGTGGCTGTCGCGCTCCTTGCGGTGCTGATCGTGGCTGTCCACCTGATCACAGTCGCGATCGCGGTGATCGCAGCCGCACTCGCTGTGGCGCTGGCGGTGATCGTGGACGTCCTGCGCCACGTGCTCTTCGTCGTGACCACCGGCGCGGTCGCCTCAGCCCTCTCCGGTCTGCTCGGCCTTGAGGGCGCGGCGCGGCTGCGCGTGGTGGTGGCCGCAGTGGGCGTGGTGTGCCCACCGTTGGGCCTCTTCATCGTGGAGCGCGTGCGGTCCGAGATCGGGAGGCCCACTCCGGAGGTGGAAGGCCTTGATGCGTCAGCTGTCGAGGGCGCCTCCGCGGCCGCCGCGATCGCGAGCCTCAACACCGCACCCATCGACGACGTCGCAGACGTCTTGAGCAGGGCCGGATGGGTGGACACGGTGGGTGGAAGCGACCGGGCCGTGGTGGACGTGGTGAGGGTGGTGGGCAGTGACGGCGTGGTGCGCTGGATCGTGACGTTGCCGTCCACCAAGGACTGGGACCTGCCCATGGATCTCGGAGCGCCAAATGACCTCGACGCGGACCTCATCCTCATGCTGTTTCCCGATCTCCAGACTCAGTACGAGCGCGCCGTCCTCGAGGCGATGAGGCTGGCTGGCATCGGACCGCAGGATGAGGTGCTGTTGGCGGGCTGGAGCTTGGGAGGGATCCTCGGCGGCAGCCTGATTGAGTCTGGTGCTGGCGGGTACCACTACGCGGGCCTGATCTGCGCAGGAGCGTCCATTGACGGCATGGCGATTCCCCCGGACATCCCGGTACTTCAGGTGAAGCACGTGCTTGACCCCGTGCATCGTGCGGACCTGATCGAGCGCGGCGAGGTGACCGACACCCACCTCGAGCTGTGGGACGGCGCGCGCTCGGGAGCCGCCGCCGTCCCTATCAAGACTGGCAATGTGGTGGGCCACGCCAACGCCGACTACGTGGCCACCCTCACGCAGCATCTCGCCTACGACCCGGCCATCAACGACCTGTTCGACCAGTTCTGGGTGTCGCCCGCCGAGGTGCCGGCGTTGCTACCCGGCGGCTCGGACCCCGACCATGCGAACAGTGAGCACCGGCAGTATGCGTTCAGCGAGTAGGGGGACGGCGTGGAGCGGAGCATGCGGGGCGCCGTGGTGGTCGCGCTGGTCTTGGCGGCGATCGTGCCACACCTGATCCTGCGGCTCGCGGGCACGTGGGTGCAGCTCGATCCGCATCGTCCGGAGGCGACTCGCAAGCGCGTCGCTCGGTACGCGAAGCTCGCCCTGGGTCGCGCTGATGAGATGGCCACTGCCCGAGCCGAGATGCGCAGGGCCCTGAGCATGATGGCTGAGATGAGCACGGGGCCGGCCGAGTTGCAGTCAGCGTTCCTGTGTCATGAGGCGGCACCCGGCGTGCCCGCGCCCATAGCGGTCTGCGTGTTTGCCCCGGCCTCCATGCGCATGAGCCCGGTCGTGGGCACTGCGCCCGGCACCGTGATCGACGGGTTCCTTGCCGCCATGACCGCGCTCGACGATGGCGATCGCTGGACCCGTGCCAACTGCGTCGACGGCCAGTCAGTGCGCAGGTGGCGAATCGCCGAGACACCCACCGGCGACGGCCCCGACGATCCAGTGTTGCGCACGTTCGAGGCCGACTATTGGCGTACGGTTCCCGGCACCAAGAACCTGGTGCTGATCACCGTGACGAGCCCCCTTGCGGATATCCCCGAGACGTTGCTTCGCCTGACCGATGCGGTAGTCGAGGGGTCCAGGTTCGCCTCCGCAGCGGAATAGTCATGAGCCGCGGGTCGTCACACATGACATGACTCTCACAGGAACCCCCAAGCGTGTGGCCATTGTGGGCGGTGCGGGCAAGGTGTCCCGCGAGCTCATTCCCCTGCTCCTGAAGGTGGGGATTGAGCCCGTGCCGCTCGCGCGCCGCGACGAGCAGCTCGAGGAGCTCGAGGCGATGGGCGCGGCGCCGCGCCGCCTGGACATCGAGGCCGCCTCGGCCGACGACTTCATGGCGGCGTTCGAGGGGTGCGACGGCGTCGTCTTCTCTGCGGGAGGCGGCGCTGACGGCAACGTGGAGCGCAAGCGCACGGTGGATTTCGAAGGCTCCATCAAGTCCGCGCAGGCCGCCGCCGCGATGGGCATCGACCGCTTTGTGCAGGTGAGTGCTATCGGCGTGGACAACCCGGCCGACCCTGCCTCGTCGGCGTCGTGGAGGGCCTACGTGGACGCCAAACGCGAGGCCGACGACGCGCTGCGCCAGACCCAGCTCGCGTGGACCATCCTGCGACCCGGCTCGCTGACAAGCGACGCGCCCACCGGCCGCATCACCCTCGCCCCTGCCGTGCCGCACGGTGCGATCTCGCGAGCGGACCTGGCGGCCACCATCGTCGATTGCCTCCAGACCGAGGATGCCGTAGGGCAGCAGTGGGAACTCGTGTGCGGCGAGACCCCCATCAAGGATGCGATCGCGGACTACGCGTCGTAGCGTCCGCATCCCGCACAAACGGCGAAGGGCCGGGCCACCCCGAAAGGTGACCCGGCCCTTGACGAGTGAGGTGCGCGCTTAGCGCTCGCGCTCGCCCGCGATGAATGCCTCAAGGTGCTGGCGACCGAGGGTGTCCTCGGTCTGAACGGGCGGCGACTTCATGAAGTACGTCGCCGCCGAGAGGATGGGGCCGCCGATGCCGCGGTCCTTGGCGATCTTGGCGCAGCGGATGGCGTCGATGATGATGCCGGCCGAGTTGGGGGAGTCCCACACCTCGAGCTTGTACTCAAGGTTCAGGGGCACCTCGCCAAACGCCGAGCCCTCGAGGCGCACGTACGCCCACTTGCGGTCGTCGAGCCACGCGACGTAGTCGGACGGGCCGATGTGCACGTTGCGGTCGTACTTCTTGCCGGCCAGCGGGCCGTTGTCGATGTTGGACGTCACGGCCTGGGTCTTGGAGACCTTCTTGGACTCAAGGCGGTCGCGCTCAAGCATGTTCTTGAAGTCCATGTTGCCGCCCACGTTGAGCTGGTACGTGCGGTCCAGGCGCACGCCGCGGTCCTCGAACAGCTTGGCGAGCACGCGGTGTGTGATGGTGGCGCCCACCTGCGACTTGATGTCGTCGCCCACGATCGGCACGCCGGCGGCCTCGAACTTGGCGGCCCACTCCGGGTCGGAGGCGATGAACACGGGCAGCGCATTCACGAACGCCACGTTGGCGTCGATCGCGCACTGCGCGTAGAACTTGGCAGCCTCCTCGGAGCCCACGGGGAGGTAGCACACCAGCACGTCGGCGCCGGACTCCTTGAGCACGCCCACCACGTCAACGGGAGCCTCGTCCGACTCAACGATGGTCTCGCGGTAGTACTTGCCGAGGCCGTCGAGCGTCACGCCGCGCGACACCTGCACGTCGGTCTTCGGGACGTCGCAGATCTTGATGGTGTTGTTCTCGGAAGCCTGTGTGGCCTCGACCAGCTCCTTGCCCACCTTGAGCGAGTCCACGTCGAACGCGGCCACAAACTCGATGTCCGAGATGTGGTAGTCGCCCAGCTGGACGTGCATGAGGCCGGGGACCGTCTCGTTGGGGTCCGCGTCCTTGTAGAACTCGACGCCCTGGATGAGGGACGTCGCACAGTTACCCACGCCCACAACGGCGACGCGCAACTTGCCCATATCTTCTGTCTCCTTGTTCTAGCCCGCGTCCGCGGGGTCGTCCTTGCCGCGGGTTGCGGCTCGTTCGTTTTCGATCAGTTGGTCCAGCCACTCAACCTCGCGCTCGACGCGCTCGAGTCCATGTCGCTGAAGCTCTGCCGTGTAGGCGTCGTGCCGCTCGCGAACGGCGCGCACACCCTCCGAGATCTCCTCGAGTCGCTCGGCCATGCGCATGCGGCGCCCCTCGAGAATCCGCAGGCGTGTCGCGGCGTCGGTGCGCGTAAACATCGCAAAGCGGACGTCGAAGGCGTCGTCCTCCCAGGCCGATGCCCCGGCGGAGGCGAGCTCGTCCTGCAGGCGGCCGATCCCGGCGTGGGTGAGGCGGTACACGATGCGCGAGCGGCGGGTTCCGGTGACTGCACCCTCCTCGTCCACGGCGAGCAGGCCGTCGGAGACCATGCGCTTGAGGGCGGGGTAGAGGCTGCCGTACGAGAGGGCGCGGAACGGGCCGAGCTGGCTGCCGAGGCGCTTGCGGATCTCGTAGCCGTGCAGGGGCCGCTCCGCGAGGGTGCCAAGGATGGCCAGCAGCAGCATGTCGGTACGCGCCATCGCCATCCTTTCCGGGGAATGCGGCGTGGTTGCCGCTCTCGCCGGTAGGGGTCCGACGCCGTGTAGCAATCAGTTGTATCGCGCCGATACATCGTGCGCAAGTTCACTCGCCGTTTACCTGCGGCACGGGTGGGATGGGTCAGCGCCCACTGGGGTGCGGCGCAGGTGCGATCGGAGGGGTGAGCGCCCACTAGGCGGGGAAGGGGACGGGGAGAGTGCGGGGAGGGGCGCGGCGGGGGCCAAGATCACGATGCCGTCACAACAGGGCCGCAGCGGGAACCGGGCTGCGCGAGGCGCCGTTCGTACACTGACATGGTGACTTCAGATAGCGGCGCGCCCCGACGCGCCAGCACACGCCCCGCCTCGGGCCAGCAGCCTCAGCGCGCCCAGCAGCCGCGCACCTCGACCTCTGGCTCTCAGCCCCAGCGTCGCAGCACGCGCCCGGCGCAGCAGCCCACCTCCGGTCCACAGCGCGCTCGCGGCCGTGCCGAATACGCGGCGCAGTCGTCGGCCGGCACGCCGCGCACGCAGGCGGGCGGCAAGAGCGGCAAGGGCAGCAACGGCGGCGGCAAGGGCGGCCCGCCGTTGGACAAGAACGGCAACCCGATCCCTGCGTGGAAGATCTGGGCGCGGCGCATCGGCTTCGGCGCGCTCGCCACCGGTTTTGCCGTCGCGTTGATCGGATTTCTCGGCCTCTTCATTCGCTATCAGTCGCTCGACATCCCCGAGCCGGATGCCTTCGCTCTCAACCAGTCGTCGACGATCTACTACGCGGATGGTGTGACGGAGATGGGCCGGCTCGGCCAGGCTGACCGGCAGATCGTGGGCATTGAGACGCTGCCCTCGTACGTGCCCAACGCGTTCGTGGCCGCCGAGGACCGCACGTTCTACTCCAACCCCGGCATCGACTTCACCGGTACTGCGCGAGCGCTGGTGCGCACGGTGGTGTTCAACGACCGCCAGGGCGGGTCCAGCATCACGCAGCAGTACGTGGAGCGCTACTACGTGGGCACCACCACCACGGACCTCGTGGGCAAGGTGGACGAGGCGCTCATGGCGCTCAAGATCGACCAGCAGCAAGAGAAGTCCGAGGTGCTGGGCAACTACATCAACACCGTCTACATGGGCCGCGGCGCGTACGGCGTGGAGGCCGCCGCGCAGGCGTACTACGGCAAGCACGCAGCGGACATGACTGTCTCGGAGGCCGCGCTCATCGCGGGCTTGCTGCCCGCGCCGTCACGCTGGGACCCCGCGGAGAATCCCGAGCAGGCCGAGTTCCGCTGGAACTACGTGCTGGACGGCATGGTCCAGATCGGCGAGATCACGCAGGCCGAGCGCGACGCGATGGTGTTCCCCACCACGATTGAGCGCAGCACCAACGACGTGTTTGGCGGCACCAACGGCTACATCCTGCGCGCCGCGCTGGACGAGGTCGAGGCTGTCACCGGCATCACCCAGGATGAGGTCGAGACGCAGGGCCTCAGCATCGTCACCACGATCGTGCCGGCGACCCAGCAGTCGATCGTGGACGCCGTCGCGCAGATGCCTGAGGGTGCAGCGCCCAACATGCGCGTGGCCGCCATCACCATGGATCCCACGTCCGGCGCGGTGACTGGCATGTACGGCGGCGCGGACTACCTGACCATCCAGCGCAACGCGGTGACGCAGGACATCGCGCAGGCGGGCTCGACCTTCAAGCCCTTTGCCCTGGTGGCGGCGCTGGAGAACGGCATCGGCCTCGGCTCGATCTACAACGGCGACCAGCCGAAGGCCATCGCGGGCTTCGACAGCGACGTGCGCAACTTTGGAAACGTGAGCTTTGGCGACATCAATCTGGTGCAGGCGACGGCGTTCTCCGTGAATACCGTCTACGGTCAGCTCAACAACGACGTCAATCCGGGCAACACGATGCAGGTGGCGATTCGAGCCGGAATCCCTGACACCACGGCCGGCCTCGAGGCGAACGCAGCGAACGTGCTGGGCACGGCCTCACCCCACGCCATCGACCTCGCCTCCGCGTACTCGACGTACGCCTCCGGCGGCCTGTCGACAGATCCCTTCATGGTGCAGTCAGTGACCTACAGCGACGGCAGCGTCTACTACGAGCACCAGGTCACATCCGAGCGCGTCTTTGACGCCGATGTGATGGCCGACGCCACGTACGCGATGCAGCAGGTGGTCAACTACAACTCCGGTTCCGGTCACTTCGCCGCCGAGCTCAACCGGCCCATCGCTGGCAAGACCGGCACGTCGAATGACAACCGGTCCGCGTGGTTTGTGGGCTTCACGCCGCAGCAGGTGGGCGTGGTGGGCATGTACCAGGTGGGTCCCAACGGGGAGGCCGAGCAGATCACGCCGTTCGGGGGCTTCGATCAGATCACCGGCGGTTCCGTGCCGGTGCGCATCTGGACGTGGATGATGGGGCCGATCCTCAGCACGTACGACGTGGTGGACTTCCCGCCGCGGGCGAACGTGGGCGTGGACAACACTCCGAGCCCGTCTCCGTCGCCCGAGCCCGAGCCGTCTCCGTCACCTGAGCCCGAGCCGTCTCCCACTCCCACTCCGACGCCGCAGCCGACGTTGCCGCCGGTGCCCACCGCCGTGCCCACACCCACAGCCGGCACGGAACCGGTGGCTCCATGACGGCCGTCGACGACCTGAGGCGTGGCCTCGCGGAGGCCACGGGTACCGATGCCGCCGACTGGTACCCGGTGCTTAAGGCTCGCTACGCCATGCTTGAGGTGTTCACGGCGCTTGCCGAGCGTCGGGGTCGCAGCGCCGTGGTGACGCAGGCGCTCACCTGTGCCACCGCGGTGGACCCGATCGTGGAGGCGGGCCTGCGACCCGTGTACGCGGACATCGACCCCGGCACGTATGCGATTCGCCCCGGTGCCGTCGCCTGGGAGGACGGGCCCTCGGCAGCGGTGATCCAGCACACCTTTGGCGTGATCGACGAGTCGAGCTCGGCGGAGATCGCGGACGCCGCACGCCGTGTGGGGGCACTCGTGGTCGAGGACTCGGCTCACTGCGCGGGGCGCATGGCGCGCGGCACGGATGGCGCGCCGGTCGCGGATGTCTCGTTCCATTCGTTTGGCATCGAGAAGCAGTTGCCCACCAAGTTTGGCGGGGCCGTCTGGCTCAGCCCCGACCTCCCGGGCAGGGAGTTGCGCTCAGCGCTCGCGGACAGCCTGAGCTCACTGCCGCAGCCCGGTGCACGGCTCGCGTTCGCCATCAAGACGTACAGGCTCCAGCGAGGGGTTCTCAACCGCCTGCCCCGCCAGATCTCCCGGCCGCTCGAGCGCGTACTCACTGCCGCCGGACTGTTCGAGCCCGCCGTCGCGCGGGCCGAGGTGGAGGGTCGCCTCACGCGCGGGGCTCTCGCGATCCCCGACCACGTGGCCGCCGAAGTGGCCGACGCGCTGGGTCGGCTGGAGAGCATCGAGGCGGGACGCACAGCCGCTGTCGACGCGTACCTCGAGGCGCTGGGAGACGCGATCGGTGCGCCGGAGCACCTCGCCGGACAGCCGCTCGTGCGCTTCCCGATGCTGGTGCCCGCCGGTCTCGACCCGGAGTCGGTGATCTCGCAGCTGCAGGCGCAGGGCGTCTACGCGGGCCGCTGGTACCGACCTGTGTTGTTCCCCGGCACCGACACTCCCGAGTCGTACGCGTACACCCCTGGAGACCCCTCGCTCGCCACCACGCACGATGTTGTGGCGCGCCTCGTGAACCTGCCCACCACTGTGTCGCCGGAGAGGGCGCGGCAGATCGCCGGTCTCGCGCTCAAGGCCGTCGCGGCCCAGCGCGCCGCCGCATAGCGGCCGGTCCCCGGCGGACCGGGGATGGGGGTCGGCCTAGAAGCCCTGGCCTCGGCGCGCGAAGGTGAGGGTGCTGAGCGTGTAGCGCAGGTCCACTCGCACCACCTCAAGGAGGCGGCGCGGGCTTGCGTCCTTCGAGTACCAGAGCGTGTGGCGCGCGCCGAATGCCTTGCGCAGGACGCGGCCGCGCAGCTCGCGCGGGGCGAAGATCAGTGCGAGCGGGTACGGCAGGTTGAGCCACAGGCGCTCGGCGGTGGTGACCTGATGCTCCAAGGGCTCGTCGTAGATGCGGTCCCGCACAATCCTCTCGGGGATGTTCGCGCCCGCGCCCATCGCGTAGTACGAGGTGGCGCCCTGGCGGAGGTTGACCTCGAGCAGCTTGCTCACGCCGTCGCGGCGATCGTGCATCACGTCAAAATTGGCGCTGCCCGTGTAGCCCACCGCGTTGAGAAGGCGAGTGATGGCGTCAACGAGGTTGGCATCGGCCACCGACAGGATCGCGTTGTTGTTTCCCACCATGGTCGGATCATGGTCCGCGAGCACCACCTGGCCCACCGAGACGCACGTGGTGACACCTCTCTTATCCGAGTAGGTGTTTGCCACGCGCATGACCGACTCGCCGCCGGCGATGTAGTCCTGCACAATCAGGTCGTCGTTGTAGCCGGCGGCGAAGATGCGCTCGGCCACCTCCCGCACCTCGGCCGCCGAGTGCAGGAGGTAGACCTTCTGCTTGCCTGCAAACGTGAGGCGCGGATAGATGTCGGTATTGGAGGGCTTGAGGATCACCGGGTAGGTGAAGGGGAGGTCCTCGCCCAGGGTCGCATCGCCACGCATCGCTGGGGTGAGCACGCGTGTGATCGGGTGAGGCACGCCCAACGCCTCGCACGTCGCGTAGAAGTCGGTCTTGTTGATGAGCTTGTCGGCCAGCTCGCGCGGGGGCAGCGGCACCACAAAGCGGTCGCCCAGCTCGTGGCGGCGGTCGATCAGCACGTTGAGGTAGTACTCGATGCACGCGACCACCAGGATGGGGCGGTCGGGAAACTCCTCGGCGAGGCCCTTGAGGGTGGCGACGATGGCGTCTGGCTCATCGAACTCGCGGCTCGCGCGCACGTCCATGATGGCCGAGTACCGTGTCTCGCGTAGCGCGACGCGGCCCAGCGCGAGGCTGCGCACGCCGAACGCCTCGTGCAGGCTGCGCGCGATGTTGTACGCGCCCACGCCCGTGCCCAGCAGCACCGGGATGAAGCGGTCGTTTCCGTAGGTCATCGGCGGCCTCCACGGAGCCTATCGACTGCCCGCTTGGCGGCGAGCGCGAGGGTGAGGCCGCGGTACAGCAGCGGCTTGACTGGAAGGTCCCACGACGCGTCAACGGGCGTGGTGTCGTCGGCAAACTGCAGCTTGAACTGGCGCACGCCCATGAGCTGCGGTGACAGCGCGGAGCCGACGCCCATCATGTCGTAGCGCCTGCCGCCCTCCGCGCTGAGCGACGTGAGGATGAACCACTTGAGGCGCAACGCCGCATTGGTCTCCAGGCCCTCGGAGTTGGAGCCGCCGTAGTAGTCCTGCCCCACGCCGTCGTAGAACGTGGAGATGACCCACGACACGGGGCGGCCGGGGGTGCCGGGGGCATCGGTGCGGCGCGCTACCCACAGCCGGGCCGCGTCGCCGAGCGAGGTGAGCAGTGCGTAGTACACCGATGCCGGGTAGATGCCAAAGCCGTCGCGGCGGGCGGTCTCGGCGTAGATCTCGTACAGCTCGTCGAAGCCCTCGCGGCTGATGGAGCGCTCCTCGCTGAGCGCGAAGCCCTCGTCGCGGAGCGTGCGGCGCAGTTTCTTGCGGCCGGTCTTGCCCATGGCGGCCATCATGCCGTCCTCGCCGAGCGTGAGGTCTACCTCGACAGTCTCGTCGTAGGTGACGGATTGCAGTAGCGGCTTGAGGTCGCCGGTGCGGTGGTGGGCATGGAGTCGCACGAAGGCGATCCGGGGGTCGGTGGCCGCGATGTGCGCTCGCAGCCCGGCGTGGAAGGCGGCTTCGTCGGCGGGGGAGGGATGCTCGCCCTCCGCGAGTAGCCACACAGGGCCATGCTTGGCCCACAGGTACGTGAATCCGCGGCCCTCGAAACGGGTGAGAGCAATGAGCGCGCGCGCCGTGCCGCCGGCGTCGCGGGCCACGACGCGACCCCACGGGCGGCGGCCGGGAACCGCCGTGTCGTAGGCCTCCCACACCTCTGCCTGCTCCACGGGGACTGAGCGGCCGGCAGCGTGCGCAAGGCGCTCGAACTCGTCGGCTGGCACGGCCGCGAAGGAGAAAGCGGGGGAGTCGGTCACGCCCTGAGCCTAATGCGGGTCAGTGGCGTGGCGGGCGTGCGACTCGAGACGGCGACTCGTGCGTGCGTGCGGTGGAGGGGTGAGCGCCCACTGGCGCGCGCTGGACGCCACATCGGAGGGGTGGCGGCCCACTTGCGGGGTGGGTTAGCGGCGGAGCGGGGAAGGGTCGCAGCGTTCGCCGGGTCTTGGTGGGCCGTCACCCCTCCGATGGGTGACGGCGAACGCGCTAGTGGGCGTTCACGACGCATGTGCGGGAGTCTCTCCACAGCGCCCCTCGCGCGTGTCCTCCCGACCCTGTACCCTTTACGGGTGGTCGCGCCGGCACCCGTCGTGTGCGGCCACTACTTGCGTCACCCTCCTGCTACGGAACGTCCGTAGCCGTCTAGTCCAGAGGAGGTGGGTATTACATGCGCCAGTACGAAATGATGGTCATCGTTGACCCCGAGGTCGACGAGCGTACGGTCAAGCCGTCGCTCGACAAGTACCTCTCGGTGGTCACGGGCGACAACGGCACCGTCGACAACGTCGACGTCTGGGGCCGTCGCCGCCTTGCGTTCCCCATCAAGAAGAAGAACGACGGCATCTACGCGGTCATTAACTTCACCGCCGAGTCGGCGACCGCCAAGGAGCTCGAGCGTCAGCTTGGTCTGAACGAGACCATCCTGCGCCTCAAGCTGCTGCGTCCCGACGCTCACTAAGCACTCACCCACGAACCGACAGGGAACATTCCATGGCAGGCGAAACCCAGATCACCGTGATCGGCAACCTGACCGGCGACCCCGAGCTGCGATTCATCCAGTCCGGAGCCGCGGTCGTGAACTTCACGGTGGCGTCCACCCCCCGCACGTTTGACCGACAGTCGAACGAGTGGAAGGACGGGGAGACCCTGTTCATGCGCTGCTCCCTGTGGCGCGAGGCCGCAGAGAATGTGGCCGAGTCGCTGACCAAGGGCATGCGCGTCATTGTGACGGGCCGCCTGGTGTCGCGTTCGTGGGAGGCAAACGGCGAGAAGCGATCCGTGATGGAGCTTCAGGTTGACGAGGTTGGCCCCTCGCTCCGCTACGCAACTGCCAAGGTCAACCGCACCCAGCGTGGTGGCGGTGGCGGCGGCTTTGGTGGCGGCGGTGGCGGCTACGCGAACGCCCCTGCGGGCGGCGCGGACAACGACCCGTGGGCCTCGGCTCCCTCCTCGGACGAGCCTCCGTTCTAAATCGCGACGCAGTCGCAACCACTTCTTGAATTCATAAGGAACAACAGCAATGGCAAAGATCGACACGCGCAAGCCGCGTAAGAAGGTCAACCCGCTGAAGGCCGCCAAGGTCACCACGGTTGACTACAAGGACACCGCACTTCTTCGTAAGTTCATCTCGGACCGCGGCAAGATCCGCTCGCGCCGCGTGACCGGTGTCTCCGTCCAGGAGCAGCGTCAGATTGCCCGCGCCATCAAGGTCGCGCGCGAGCTGGCCCTCCTCCCCTACGCCGGCTCCGGCCGCTAAGGAGGAACTCCCATGGCGAAGATCATCCTCACGCACGAGGTCAACGGCCTCGGCGTCGCAGGCGACGTGGTCGAGGTTAAGGACGGCTACGCCCGTAACTACCTCGTCCCCCGCAAGCTGGCCACCCCGTGGTCGGCTGGTGCCGAGAAGTCCATCGAGGCGATGCGCAAGGCCCGCCGCACCCGTGAGCTGCACTCCATCGAGGACGCTCAGGCTGCGCGCGACGCCCTGCAGGCCAAGCCGGTCACCGTGACCGTCAAGGCCGGCGCCAACGGTCGCCTCTTCGGCGCCGTGACCACCGCGGACATCGTGGACGCCCTGGGCGACCGCGCCAAGGTGGACAAGCGTCGCATCCAGATCGTGAACCCGATCAAGACCACCGGCGAGTACACGGTCAAGGTCACGCTGCACAACGACGTCCAGGCGACGCTCGACGTGCACGTGGTGGCTGCTTCCTAAGCACTCTCCAGCACGGCCCCGGCCGCCCCTTGTGGGTGGTCGGGGCTTTGTGTTTTCGGGCCGTCTGAGGCTGCGCGTGGGAGGCCGTGGGCTGTGACACCGGTTGCAGCCAGGGCCAACAGTCCCTGGCGCGCGCGACACGCCCAGGTGCGACACGCCGAGAACTTTGTCCCCCGCGTTATCCCCAACGGGGAAAAGTGAGAAGTACCTGGTAGGCAACTAAATTGCGAGGGCCGCCCAACGAAACTCACAGGAGTATCCACAGGCGCACGGCGAGTCTCCCCAGGAGGCCTGCGTCCCTGTCCACAGCCGTCCCCAGGTCATCCACGGACGCCTGTTTTGGCGCGGCGCGCGGCGCTCCTAAAGTCGCTGTCTGACCCAGGTGGCAGACTCGCGGTTCAGGCGAGACTGGGTGACGGGAGGATGGCAGCCGTGTCGGTTGAGGAGCTTGAGGCTTCATACGGTCCGCGCACCTTTGAGCGCACCCCTCCGCAGAACATCGAGGCGGAGCAGTCGGTGCTGGGCGCCATGATGCTGTCAAAGGATGCGATGGCGGATGTCATTGAGTCGGTGCGCGCCAACGACTTCTATCGCCCCGCTCACGAGACCATTTACGACGTCGCCATCAAGCTCTACAACGCGGGCGATCCCGTGGACGCCCTCACCGTGGGCGCGGAGCTGCAGAAGTCCGGCCAGCTCGCCAAGATCGGCGGCGCCGAGTACCTGCACACCCTCATCTCCGTGGTGCCCTCCGCGGCATCGGCCGGCTATTACGCCCGCCTGGTGCGCGAGCAGGCGATCCTGCGCAAGCTCGTGGAGGCCGGCACGCGCATCGCCAACCTTGGCTACGACGCTGAGGGCGGCGAGGTGGACGACGTGGTCAACACCGCGCAGGCCGAGATCTTTGCCGTCACCGAGCGCCGCAACTCTGAGGACTACCTGCCCATCGGCGACATCATGGAGCAGACGCTCGAGCAGGTGGACGCGGCGAGCGCGCGCGACGGCCAGATGCTGGGCATCCCCACGGGCTTCCGGTTGCTCGACGACCTCACGGGTGGCCTGCAGGGCGGCCAGATGATCGTCATCGCTGCACGTCCCGCCATCGGTAAGTCCACGCTGGGCCTGGACATTGCCCGCGCGGCGAGCATCAAGCACAACCGCACGTCGGTGATCTTCTCGCTCGAAATGAGCAAGGAGGAGATCACCAAGCGCATGCTCGCGGCCGAGGCAAGCGTCAAGCTGACCAAGCTCACCAAGGGCCCTATGAACCCCGAGGACTGGCAGAAGCTTGCTGCCACCGCGGCGAAGGTGGCCAAGGCCCCGCTGTTCATCGACGACAGCCCCAACATGTCGCTCATGGAGATCCGCGCCAAGTGCCGCCGCCTCAAGCAGCAGCACAACCTGGGCCTCGTGGTGGTGGACTACCTGCAACTCATGAGCTCCGGCCGCAAGGTCGAGTCCCGCCAGCAAGAGGTCTCCGAGTTCTCGCGCGCTCTCAAGCTGCTGGCCAAGGAGATCGAGGTCCCCGTGATCGCCATCTCGCAGCTGAACCGTGGACCCGAGCAGCGCACCGAGAAGAAGCCGATGCTCTCGGACATGCGTGAGTCCGGCGCCATCGAGCAGGACGCCGACATCGTGATCCTGCTGCACCGCGACGACGCCTACGACCGCGAGAACCGCCCCGGCGAGGCCGACTTCATCATCGCCAAGCACCGCGCCGGACCCACCGACACCATCGCCGTGGCCTTTAAGAAGGACTACGCGCACTTCGCCGACATGGCGCAAGACATGTAGGTCGCGCCCGTCGCGATCCCCGCGTCGGCCGCCTCGCATCGCGGGCGGTGCGTCACCTCTCGGCGCAGATCATCGACGCGTGCCGACAGGTTGCGCAACGCCCGGGCGGCCGGGAAGCGCGCCGCCGTAGCCTCCTTCGAGCCGCCCCGCGTGGGCGCGCGATCTCAAGGAGGCGACAGCGCATGCAGCTCACACGGGGCATCGGACAGTGGTGGAACGACTTCTCGGAGCGTAGGCCGCTTATCGCGGAGATGGCCAAGTTCTCGGGGCTCTCGTTCCTGGTGGCGCTGCTGCAATATCTGCTGCTGACGTTCCTGCCCGCGCTGCTGTTTGCGGTGACCGATTGGGGCTCGCGGCCCGCGCAGTTTCTGCACGTGAGCGTGGGACCCATCGATACGCATGCGTTCGACTACCCGGTCACCGGCGACAGCCTGGGCGGCCTCAGCTACTTTGTGGCGTTTGTGCTCATGCTTGTCATCTCGCAGGGCGTGAACTTTCCGCTGCAGCGCAACATCGTGTTCCGATCGCGCGGCAACGTGTGGTTCCAGCTGGCCTGGTATGCGGTGGCGCTGGTGCTCATCACCATCGCGTGCAGCTTCCTCATGAGCCTTTACGTGCCGTGGCTGCGCGGCCTCGTTGACCCCGCGATCTATAACGTGCTCGTCACCGTCATCAACGGCGGCGTGCAGCTGGTGATCTACTTCCCGGTGTTCAAGATCATTTTCCCGGCGAGCAAGGCCGATGCGGCGGAGTCGGCGGCCGACGAGCGGGAGACAGTCGCGGCGTAGCCCCCGCCCGTCTGGGGTCGGGTGGCGCCCGCCGCCGCTCGGGCGGACGGCTCCCCGCGCCCCCGCTAGAAGTGAACGCGCTGCAGGTAGCGCAGGCCCTCGAAGCTGGGGGTGAACGGATCGAAGTCGTCGTCGCCGAGCGGCGGATCCCGCTCGATCACGTAGTACTCGATCGCATCCCCGGCCGCGGCGAACACCGCCGGCAGGTCGATGGTGCCGTCGCCCGCGGAGACGGCCCAGTAGAGGTCAAGCTCGAACACCACGTTCTGGGGCGACGTGCGATCCAGCAGAAACTGGAACGCGCTCGCGCCGTCGTCGACGGACTCGAAGTCGGTGCCGTGCAGGTGCACCACATAGCGCATGCCGCGCTGGGCGGCCTGAGCACCCAGATGGTCGATGCGGCACGAGTACGCCTCGCACTCTGCGGCGCTAGTGAGGTCCTCGGGAGTGGAGCCGGCGCCCGCGTAGGACGCGCCCAGCGGCGCGGCGACATCGGCTAAATGAAAGTGACAATCGTTCCCAATAACGTGTAGGGTCGAGCCACTCCGGTCCATGGACCCCGGCACCCGCCGGCCCGCGCCATGGCCACCCACACGGAAAGGCGGGCCCCCCGGGCCCAGGTATCCCATGCTGAACAAGACCACGCTCCGACGCGGCGCACCCCTGGCAGGAGCTCTCGCGCTCGCGCTGGCGCTCTCTGCGTGCGCCTCCTCGGAGGACCAGGCCGTCACCCCCGCAGCGGGGGAGGAGCACGACGACCACGGCCACGACGATCACGACGCCGACGCCTCGGGCGCCACGCAGCAGCAGGCGCCCACGCCGCGCCTCGCGCTGACGTACGACGGCGGCATCGTGGTGCTCGACGCCAACTCGCTGGAGACGGTGGCCAACCTTGAGCTGGGCGGCTTCAACCGCCTCAACCCCGCCGGCGATGGCCGTCACGTCGCGGTGTCCACCGCGGGCGGCTGGGCGGTGCTGGACATGGGCACCTACGCGCAGGCACACGGCGACCACTCGCACTACTTCACCTCGGAGCCCGCGCTGAGCGACGTGCTCGTCGAGGCGACAACGCCCGGCCACGTGGTGGTGCACGACGGCCTCGCGTCGCTGTTCGACGACGGCACGGGCGCCGTGTCCATCGTGGAAACCAGCGAGTGGACCGAGTCGGTGGAGCATGAGCACGCGCACGTGCTGAGCACCTACCAGGCGGACGAGGCGCACCACGGCGTGGCCATCGCGGTTGAGGACGGCTCGATGCTCGTGACGCTCTCCGACCGCTCCGGCGCGATGCTGCTGGACCCCGAGGGCAACGTCGTCGCCCAGGACAACACGTGCCCGGGCGTGCACGGCGAGACCGCCTTCGCGGGCGCCGACGGCACCGAGTACATGATGGTGGGCTGCGAGGACGGCGTGCTGCTGTTCACCGGCGACGGCGTGACCAAGCTGCCCGCTCCGGACGCGTTCGGCCGCATCGGCAACCAGTTCTCCGTGGACGGCAACGACATCGTGCTGGGCGACTACAAGACTGACCCGGAGGACGGCATCGGCCTCAACCGCATCGCCCTGATCGACGCGACCACCGGCGCCATCACCGTGGTGGACCCGTTCGCCGGCGCCGATGTGCGTTACACGTGGCGCGACCTGCACCGCACCCCCGAGGGCGACGCCCTGGTGCTGGGCACCGACGGCGTGCTGCGCGTGATCGACGTGGCGACGGGCGAGGTCACGGTGTCCGTGCCCGTGACCGGCGTGTGGGACGTGCCCGACGAGTGGCAGTCGCCGCACCCGGCCGTTGAGGTCGTCGCGGGCATGGCCTACGTGACCGAACCTGCCACCCAGACCGTACACATCGTGGACTACGTCACCGGCGAGGTGTGGCAGTCAGTGAACGTGGGCGTCGCCATGAATGAGGTCGTGGGAGTCGAGGGCGCCTAGCCAACCTAGAGGGGGGTCGTCACCTGGAGGGACGATGCCGCGGCCCGCACACTGGCAGGGTGTGCGTGCCGCGGTGCGTCTGGGGTGGTCTCGGGCCCGGGTATTGCGGTGGACGCGCCCGGTTGCGCCCCGAGACCCGGGCCGGACTTGCGCCGGGGGCACCCCATCCAGGACTGTAAGCGCATGACCTCTGCTGCCCGCGCGTCGGCGCCGGTATCCCGTCCCGTCGCCGCCGCCCGCCTGGGCGTGATGGTGGCCTTTGCCGTCA
>QKAX01000059.1 GCA_003246255.1 Demequina lutea | reverse complement strand
GGAGCTGAACCGCCGCAAGTGGATCGCCTCGTCGCCGATGTCGTACACCTCGAGCGAGTCGATCACGAGGTGGTTCCCGCCGTCGACCATGACGCCCTTTTGCGAGTTGCGCACCGTGAAGCCCTGGACGACCCACCACGACGCGCCATCAAGGTGAAGCCCGTATCCGTCGTCGGGGCCTTCGCCCACGAGCGCGGCTTCTCGCGGCCCGCAGAGCGTGATCGGTTGCTCCTGCGCGCCTTGCGCCGTCGCGACGAACTCGCCGTCATACTCCCCCGCCGCCATCACGATGACGTCGCCCGGAGCCGCCGCGGCCAGCGCCGCCTGGAGCTCATCAGAGGTGGTGACGGTGGGCGCGTCGTCACACGAGGTTGCGGCGGCCGCGGTGGGCGTCGCGGAGGCCGACGCACTCGCCGACGCAGTCTCGGAGGCACTGGGCGTCACGGACGGGCTGGGCGAGGCCTCGCCCTGCTCGCTGGCGCCCCACGCCATGCCGATGCCCAAGCCGGCACCCAGGCCCACCACGGCGCCGGCCGCCACGAGTCCGGCGATGGCCACCCTCATCATGAGGTGACCCTCGCGCGTGACGGGGCGAGCCGGTGGCCGTTGATAGCTGCTGCAGCATGGGTTCGCATCACGAGACCTGCTCTCCGGGGGACGATGGTGATCAACTCCGGACGCGCCGCTGCGCCGCTGTTCCCCTCAACGCATCGAGGGCCGCCGGGAGTTCCCCGGCATGAGAAGACGCTACATCGATTCGGGCAAGACGGGCGCGATGGGCTCCTGGCGCGCCCCCGCGCGGGCGCATGCGCTACTGTGACCGAGGCCTACGCTGTGACCTTGGGGGGGACACTTTGGCAGACATCGCGATTGATTTCGACGACCTCAGGAGTGCTGGCTCGGCGCGGCATCGCATCGCCGCCGACGTTCCGATGATGACGAACTCGCTTCCTGCAGACAGTGCGACCTACGGCTTTCACTGCGTCGTCGCCGCGCTTCGAGCCGTGATGGATGTCACGGATAGCGAGCTTTCCGCACTCCGGCGCGGAATCGCAAACACGGGAGATGCACTCACGAGCACGAGTGAACTGTTCGCCGCCTTTGACGACACCGCACGAACGGAGATCCTGCAACTTTGGCGGGACCTCCCGTCATGACGCATACCCCCGGCTCGCCAGTAGGCATCTCGCTCGCCGCATCGAGAGCACATCACGTCGCTCACACCCTGCGCGACCTGACCAACCGCCTCCACGACTCGTTTCCCCATGGCTGGCAGGGCGCAGCCGCACATGCGTGCGCGTCGTCAGACGGCGAGCTTGTGGCGAGAGCGACTCGCCTACAACACCGTATCGACGACGTCGGCACGATTCTCATGAGCTACGCGAGGGCCCTCGAGGAGGCCGACGCCGCGGCAGCTGCGGCGCAAGCACACTCTCAGCGCATCCTCGGTACCACGCCTCTTGGTGTGCTCGACGCTTTCGGAATCGCGGAGAAGCTCGCAGCCGAAGCCGCACACCTCCGTGCGCTGAGTAGCGCTCAGTCTGCGGCGCACCGTTGCGCGACGGACCTCATGTCCCTTGCTTCAGCCTCAGCAGATGCGGGGTCGCAGCACTGGTGGGATCCGCTCGGGTGGTGGGACGACGCATCGGTGCCGGATGAAGACGTCTCTGAGGACGCGCTCGAGGACACGGTATGGGACCCGGCTTACGTCCAGCAGGGCGCGATCGGCGACTGCTATGCCCTGTCCAGCCTGATGGGGTACATGCGTACCGATAGCGGAAGGGCAGTACTTGAGTCCAATGTTCGTTGGGACGATGAGGCGAACGGCTATTGGGTGACGCTATACGTAGACGGCGCGCCTACCGAGTACTTCGTTGACCACGTCTACGAGCAAGGTGTTGACCAGTACGACGGCAACTTCTTGTGGTGGGAAAAGACGTCTCCCAACGTCGTGAGCCTCTATGAGGCCGCCCTCGCGCAGGCCACGTCCTACGGAGACATTGACGATGGGGGCACTGCCGACGAGGCCATGCGGCTCATCTCCGGAGGCAACGCTCAGATGCATGACTTCTCCCACCGGGGCGATATGTCAGGCGACTTGGACCCGATGCGCGCGGCGCTGAGCGACAACTCGCCCGTTGTCGCGTCGTCGCATGCGGGCATCGGAGTCATGGAGATGGGGAGTGCCACGATTGAGAGACCTGACGGCACCGTCGTGCACGAGGACGTCAGCATCGTGCGAAGCCACGCGTACGAAGTCGAGCGGATCGACCCGGATGGAACCGTGTGGGTTCGCAATCCGTGGGGACCGGGCAACTCCGCTGATGGAGGAGGACTCATTGGGCTGTCGAAGACGCAGTTCTCCTCAGCGTTCTTGCGGGCCGCGTACGAGGAGACCACATGACCATGTATCGCATTGCTATCGCATCGGCGGCACAGGGCAAGACCCCGCATTCGCTGATCGGGTTCTATGGCCCCGCACTGCAGGGAACGACGCTTGCAGCGCAACTCGGCGTCGCGAGCCCAGGTGGTCGCGAGACCATGACGGTCGCCGTGGGCGAGACGCGGGCCGTGCCAGGTCTAGGTTCCATCACAGTGATTGACGTCAGAGTAGGGAGCGACGATTCGTCGTCACACGTGCTCGTCGACGTCGACGATGCGCCATGAAGCGTCCGTCACGATGGTTGGTCGCGGCCGGCGCCCTCGGCGCCACGCTAGCGGGCGCGTTGGTATGGATTGCCTCACCGTCCAACGACTGGTACCTGCCCGGGCAGTCGATCGCCATGCGAAACGCCACGGAACGCCACGTGAATGGCGCAACGGTGTGGATCGATGTCACGAGTGACGGCGTCGCGATGCATGGCGACGCTTCCAGCAACCTGTTGACGACCGGGGCCACCGCCGACCTTCCCGGGCCGTTTGCGCTCAGGCTCACGAGCGTGAACCCGCCTCCGGCGGGAGAGGCAGGCGACGGCGGTATCGGCACCGCAACCTTCACTCTTGTGTGGGGGTAGCCGTCACATCGATTCGGGTAGCACCGGCTCGACGGGCTCCCTGCGCGGCCTATCCGAGGTCACCACGAACGCGCCGATGAGCGTCGTGAGCGGCACCGCCAGCACCAGCCCAATCGAGCCGACCAGGGTGCGCACGACCTCCTCGGCGATGTCCTGCGTCGTGAGTGTGTAGCCCACGCCATTGCCGTACAGGGAGACGAACATCAGGGTCGGCAGGGCCGCGCCGACGTAGGCGAACGCGATCGTATAGACGGTCGAGGCGATGTGATCGCGGCCGATGCGCATGCCGCGCGAGAAGAGCTGCCACCATCCCAAGTCGGGTCGCGCGGATCCCAGTTCCCACACCGCGGAGGCTTGGGTCACTGTGACATCGTTCAGCACGCCCAGACCGGCGAGCACAATGCCGCATACCACCACGCCGGTCAGCGACACTCCCCTGTTGAACAGTTCGAGGTGAGCACCGTCCTCGCTCCAGAACCCAAGCAGCTTGCTCGAATCGACAGCCCACAGCGCGAGGCCCGCCGTCACGGCCAATCCGGCGAGGGTGCCCAGGTAGGCGGTGGTGGTGCGCGCGTTGGGGCCGTGCGCGAGGTAGAGCAGCGCGAAGAGCGCGCCGGCGCCCGTCACCAGGCCAATCACGAGGGCGTTCCCGCCATCGAAGAGGGCCGGCACCGTGAAGAACATCACCACACCAAACGCAATGACGAGTCCAAGCAGCGCGCCGAGGCCCCGCCACCAGGCCACGGCAATCACCAGCACTACGTAGGCGATGAAGAGCCACAGCATCGGCATGCCGCGCTCAAAGTCGGAGAACCCCAGCTCGCCGGTCTGCAACTCGAGCGCGCGGATCACGTCGCCCGGCTCGAGGACGATGGTCGGATCCCCGATGGGCAGCAGCACGTGCGTGCCGGAGGACTCCTCGCCGTTGATCACTGCTGTGCCGGAGCCGTCGTCCGCCACCGTCTCCATGGTGGCGGTGACCCAGCGCGTGCCGTCGGCCTGGGAGTCGAGCGATCCCCAAGAACTGAAGTCGTCCGGCCACACCGCGGCGGCACCCATGGCGGTCAGGAACACGATCACGCCCACGATCACGGACAGGATCGTGGAGACCCTCTCCGAGGCACGCGGCCTCTCGCCCTCGTGGGCGTGACCGGCTCCCACGGCTTACGCGCCGAGCAGCTTGGGGGCCAGGTACTCCGACACCTTGCTGAGCGCCACGCGCTCCTGCTGCATCGTGTCGCGGTCGCGGATGGTGACCGCCTGGTCGTCCTTGGTCTCGAAGTCGATGGTGATGCAGTACGGCGTGCCCACCTCGTCCTGGCGGCGGTAGCGCTTGCCGATCGACTGCGTCACGTCCACCTCGATGTTCCAGTGCTGACGCAGCTCCGTGGCCAGCGCGTTCGCGGTAGGCACGAGCTCCTCGGACTTGGACAACGGCAGCACGGCGGCCTTGACGGGCGCGAGGCGACGGTCGAGGCGCAGCACGGCGCGGGTCTCGGTGCCACCCTTGGCGGTGGCCACCTCCTCCTCCTGGTACGCCTCCACCAGGAACGCCATGAGGCTACGCGACAGACCGGCGGCGGGCTCGATCACGTAGGGCACGAAGCGCTCGTTCGTGGCGGGGTCGAGGTAGCTGAGGTCCTTGCCCGAGTGCTTCGAGTGCGTGCTGAGGTCAAAGTCAGTGCGGTTGGCGATGCCCTCGAGTTCGCCCCACTCGGAGCCCTGGAAGCCAAAGCGGTACTCGATGTCGGTGGTGCCCTTGGAGTAGTGCGACAGCTTCTCCTTGGGGTGCTCGTACAGGCGCAGGTTGTCGGCCGAGATGCCCAAATCCTCGTACCACGCCTTGCGGGTGTCGATCCAGTGCTGGTGCCATTCCTCGTCGGTGCCGGGCACCACAAAGAACTCCATCTCCATCTGCTCGAACTCGCGCGTGCGGAAGATGAAGTTTCCAGGCGTGATCTCGTTGCGGAAGGACTTTCCCACCTGCGCGATGCCGAAAGGGGGCTTCTGGCGCGAGGTGCGCATCACGTTCTCGAAGTTCACAAAGATGCCCTGCGCGGTCTCGGGACGCAGGTAGTGCAGGCCCGACTCGTCGGCGGCGGAACCAAGATATGTGCGCAGCAGGCCGTTGAACATCTTGGGCTCGGTCCACTGACCACGCGTGCCGCAGTTCGCGCACGCGATCTCGGCCAGACCGCCCTCAGGGGCGCGGCCCTTCTTCTCCTCAAACTCCTCGAGCAGGTGATCCTCGCGGAAGCGCTTGTGGCAGCTGAGGCACTCGACCAGCGGGTCAACGAACGCGGCGATGTGGCCCGACGCCTCCCACACCTGCGGGGGCAGGATCACCGAGGAGTCGAGGCCCACGATGTCGTCACGGCTCGTGACCATCGAACGCCACCACTGGCGCTTGATGTTCTCCTTGAGCTCCACGCCCAGCGGCCCGTAGTCCCACGCGGAGCGCGTACCTCCGTAGATCTCGCCACACGGGAACACGAAGCCCCGTCGCTTGGCAAGGGATATGACGTCGTCGAGGCGCGTGGCCATGGGTAACTCTCCTGGGTTGAAGGTTGCCGGAATGTCCGCCAAGTCTAGACGCCACAAGGCCCCGATACGGCACGACGCCGCCGCTACCGGACGACTGGTAGCGACGGCGCCGACGGAGAAGGACCCTCCCGCCACAGGCGGCCCCTCGGATTGCTCAGAACCCTGGTGAGCAATCACAGCGACGAGGGATCAATGAGCCCTCGTTGGACGGCGCGCACGAGGCGGCGCGGCACACGGTGCTCGACGCCCGCGATCACCACGACC
>QKAX01000078.1 GCA_003246255.1 Demequina lutea | reverse complement strand
GACGTGTGCCCGGCGGATTGCTGCCTGGGGCGCGCCGCCAAGCCAGTGATTGCGGAGGCCTGATGCTCACCACGACCGGATCGATCCCCACCGAGCGCGGCGCGCGCTACATCAAGCAGTTGCTGAGCCATGTGGGCCGCAAGGTGGACACCGAGGCGGGCGACCCCACGAGCTGGATCCGCATGCCCGATGCCACGGCCGAGCTCACCGCAACGTCCGACGCCGTGGTGATCACCGCGTCGGCCGCTGAGGAGGAGAAGCTCTTCCGTGCGATGGCGGTGGTGCAGAACCACATCGAGCGGTTTGGCGAGAAGGACGAGCTGGTGACGTCGTGGGACGACGCCGAAATGGCCGGGCGCTACGAGGTGCTGCGCCAGCAGTGGCTCGCGGAGCGTGCAGAGCGTAAGGCGGCCGAGGCCGCCGAGCGGGAGATCGAGCGCGCCGAGTAGGCACCCGGTCCGCCCGCCCGGCGGGCGCCGATCAGCTCGATGCCGCCTCTTCGAAGGCCCTCCGGGGCGAGTGGAGACGGCCCATCGACACGAGGTCGCGGCGGAAGAACACCGCCGCGGTCCAGTCGAGGGCGATGCGCGCCTTGCGGTTAAAGGTGGGGATCTGCATAAGGTGGTACGTGCGGTGCATGAACCACGCGGGCCAGCCGCGCATCTTGATGCCGAGGGTGTTCGCCACGCCCTTGTTGAGGCCCAGCGACGCGACCATGCCAAGGTTCTTGTGCTTGTACTCGCGCAGCTCGCCGCCCTCGAGGTGCCGGGCAAGATTCGCGCCCAGGTGGCGCGCCTGACGCACGGCGTGCTGTGCCGACGGGGCGCACCACGCTGGCTGTTCCTTGGTGAGGTCGGGGATCTGGGCGTTGTCGCCGGCGGCCCACACGCCCTCGACCACCCGGCCATCGTCATCGGCCACCTGCAGCGTCGGCAGCGTGTTGATGTGGCCCTTGGGGCCGAGTGGCAGATCGGACGACGAGAGCACTGGCGCAGGCTTTACGCCCGCGGTCCACACCACGGTGTCGGCCTCGAACTCCTCGCCGTTGGAGAGCTTGACGTGGCCGTCGATGCACGAGTCGAGGAATGTCTCGCGGTAGATCGTCATGCCGCGGCGCTGCATCTCCTCGGCCGCATACTCGCCCATGTCGGGACCCATCTCGGGCAGGATGCGGCCGGTTGCCTCGACCATGACAAACCGCAACTCGCCGCGCGAGATCTCCGGGTAGTCGCGCAGCGCGGCCTTTGCCATGTCCTCGGTCTCGGCGAAAGCTTCGACGCCGGCGAAGCCCGCGCCCACGAACACGAACGTGAGGAGGCGCTGGCGCAGCGCCGGGTCCGTGGTGGTTGCCGCGCGGGCGATGCGACCCAGCACGCGGTTGCGCACAGCGATGGCCTCCTCCACGTACTTGAAGCCGATGCCAAACTCGGCCAGTCCCGGCACCGGAAGGGTGCGCGAGATGGATCCCATGCTCGAGCCGCAGGGTGTCGCCAAAGTCGGTGTCGGCCTCCACGACCCTCTCGGCGTGGCTGATGCGCGTCGCCTTGCCCTGCAACACCTTGATGCCCTTGAGCTCGCTGCGCAGGGGCACCACCGCGTGGCGCGGCTCGATCGACCCCGCCGCCGCCTCGGGTAGGAACGGGTAGTACGTCATGTACGGGCGGCGGTCGAGCACCGTGATGTCGACCTTCTTGCCGGCCTTGCGACGCAGCGTGAGGGCCGTGTTGAGCCCCACAAAGCCGCCGCCCAGAATCAGAACCCTTGTGCGTGCCATGGTGAAACCTCCATCCGTAGGTAAACCATGGCACGCCTCAGGTGTTCCGCCTAGCGACCCGTCATCGTCGTGACGTCGAGTGCCGCGTCGAGCCGCGTTCCACGAAGCCCAGCGCGATGGTCGCCTCGCGCACGGTGACGCCGTGCTTGACCGCATGCTTGGCGATCTTGGCGGCGTTCTCGTAGCCGATGCTGCGGTTGAGCGGGGTGACGATGCTGGGGGAGGCCTCGGCCAGGAACCGCGCGCGCTCCACGTTGGCGGTGATGCCGTCCACTGTCTTGTCGGCAAGCACGCGCGCGGAGTTGGCGATGAGGTTCATCGACTCCAGCACGCCCAGCGCCATGACGGGGATCTGCACGTTGAGTTCAAAGGCGCCGGAGGCTCCCGCCCACGCCACCGTGGCGTCGTTTCCGATGACACGCGCGCACACCATGAGCACGGCCTCGGGCACCACGGGGTTGACCTTGCCCGGCATGATCGACGAGCCCGGCTGCAGGTCCGGCAGCGCGATCTCGCCCAGACCGGTATTGGGGCCGGAGCCCATCCAGCGCAGGTCGTTGCAGATCTTTGTGAGGCTCACGGCGATGGTGCGCAGCGCGCCCGAGGCCTCGACAAGACCGTCGCGGGCCGACTGCGCCTCGAAGTGGTCGCGGGCCTCGGTGATCGGCAGGCCGGTGTCCTCGGCCAGCAGCGCGATCACGCGCTGAGGGAAGCCCGCAGGGGTGTTGATGCCGGTGCCCACCGCGGTGCCGCCCAGCGGCACCTCGGCAAGGCGAGGCAGCGCGGCGTGGAGGCGCTCGATGCCGTAGCGAAGGGCCGCCGCGTAGCCGCCAAACTCCTGACCGAGCGTCACGGGCGTGGCGTCCATGAGGTGGGTGCGGCCGGACTTCACCACGTCCGCAAACTCGGCGGACTTCGCCTCCAGGGAGGCCGCGAGGTGCTCCAGCGCCGGCACGACGTCGTTGACAAGTGCCGAGGTCGCGGCCACGTGCACTGACGTGGGGAACACGTCGTTGCTTGACTGCGAGCAGTTCACGTGATCGTTGGGGTGAACGTCGGCGCCCAGCACGCGAGTGGCGAGCGTGGCGATGACCTCGTTCGTGTTCATGTTTGACGACGTGCCTGAGCCCGTCTGGAAGACGTCCACGGGGAAGTGGCCGTCGTGAGCGCCGGTGGCGACGTCGTCGGCTGCAGCGACGATCGCGTCGGCCACGTCGCCGTCGAGAACTCCCAGCTCGGCGTTGGCGCGTGCCGCGGCCTTCTTGATCCGTGCAAGCGCCTCGATGTGCCTGCGCGTAAGGGTCAGCCCCGAGATCGGAAAGTTCTCCACGGCCCGCTGCGTCTGTGCGCGGTAGAGGGCGTCCGCGGGGACTCGGACCTCGCCCATCGTGTCGTGCTCGATACGGCATTCCATGACGACATTCTGTCAGCCGGGACCCAGGTTGGTCATGAAATGGTGTGACATGCGTCATAGTGGTGTGTGACATCCGTCTCATTCGGTAGCGCGAGGGGATCACGGCGCCTTGGCAGAGGTGCCTTGCAGGGAAGCAAGGGGTTCGCATGTCTCGACGAGAGGCACTGAAGGCAGTCGCGACTGTCGCGTCGCGCGCGGCTCGCGAGGGCGAGATCACCTCCGCGCTGGCTGTCTTGGGTGTGTACGCCCAGGAGCCCGCGTTTATCACCGCGGCGCGCAAGGCCCAGCCGGTCAGCGCACGCGGCATCCGCGTCGTGCGCTAACAGTCCTGCGCTAAACGTCCTGCATGGGCTCCTGACAGACGTGCCATGCTCCGTCTACACTTGTGCCAGGGCCATACGGCCACACACCGTCAAGGGCGACCCCCGATGCGGCATGCGTCAACCACTCAGCGACCCTGAGAGGCGCGGCAGTTGAGGGGGCCGCGCCTTCTTCCGATTGCCACTGAGGGGTTTTCATGGCGTTGATCGACATCCCGACCAACCAGCTCGCGTCCGCGTTGAGCGACGGCGAAGAAGCGTCGTCGGCCGAGTTGCTCGCCTTGGTGCAGTCAAAGGACGTCTCGATCCGCGAGAGCCTCGCCGCGCGGGAGGACGCTCCCATGGGTGCGTTCATCCACCTCGCGCAGGACAAGAAGTCCTCGGTGCGGGTGGCGCTGGCGTCGAACCCGTCGATCGCCGACAAGACCTCCGTCATCAGCATCCTGAGCGCCGACAAGGACCAGGACGTGCTGATCGCGCTCGTGAACAACATGGCGATTCCCGCGCTGCGCGTGCGCATCCTTCTCGACAGCAACAAGAAGAAGGTGCGCCAGGCGGTCGAAGCGCGGTTGCTCGAGCGGTAGCTCGTTGGGGGTGGGCGCCGAGCGCTAGCTCGGTAGGAGTACGCCGAGCGCTAGTTCACCTACCTCATACGAAAGCCCCGGGCGTGTGCCCGGGGCTTCGTTGCGTGCGGCCCTACTCGCCGAGCTCCTCGCTGGACGGCGGGTTCGCACCAGCGCGCGAGACGGTGATGCCGGCGATGCGGGCGCAGCGCTCAAGGACCTTGCGCAGAGTGGGCTCATCGATGTCGGCGAGAGCCTCGCGCTTGTCGGCGCCCAGCACGCCTGCGGACCACAGGCCGTCGATGAGCCCGGACATGAAGGAGTCGCCAGCGCCCACGGTGTCGGCCACCTGCACTACGACGGGTGCCACACTCACGATGCCGCTGTTGGCGAACGCGACGGCGCCCTCGCCGCCGCGCGTGACCACCACGATCGCGGGGCCGAGGCTTCGCCACGCGGCAGCCACCTCGAGCGGCTCCTCGCTGGGGGCGAGCCATTCGAGGTCCTCGTTAGACACCTTGACCACATCGGACAGCGCGATGCAGCGCTCGATACGGGCGCGCGCGTCGGCGGGCTCGCCCATGAGCGCGGGGCGCGCGTTGGGGTCGTACGTGATGGTCGCCGTGCCGCGCGAGGCGCGCAGCAGTTCCACCACGGCCTCGGCGCCGGGGTCCAGCACCGCCGCGATGGAACCGGTGTGCGCCACGATGGGCGCGGGGGTGGGTGCGGCGTCGGCCGCGACTGCCCACTCGAGATCGAAGTCGTACGTGGCCACGCCGGCCGCATCGAGGTTCGCGGTAGCGACGGATGTCTTGGGGGCGGGCGTGGAGGGCACCATGCGCGCGCCCGAGGCCGTGATGTGGTCGCGCACCATCGCGCCGTTCGCATCGTCGCCCAGCGAGGTCAGCAGTTCCGCGTCGCGTCCCAGCCGCGCGAGGCCGATCGCCACGTTCGCGGGGGAGCCGCCGGGGTGGGCGGCCGTGGTGCCGTCGGTGCGCTTGACCACGTCCACCAGGGCCTCGCCGATCACCAGAGCCGTGTCACTCATCGTCGTTGTCCTCCGTGGCGGCGGCAATCGCCTTCTCCGCCGTGTTCAGCAGGCTCTCGCAGCGCTGGGCGAGGGCCTCGCCGCGCTCCCACAGAGCCATGGATTCGTCGAGGCTGGCGGCGCCGTCCTCCAACTTGCCGACGATCTGCACGAGTTCGTCGCGCGCCTGCTCATACGTGAGGGTCTCGGGCGAGGGGTGCTTCGTCGTCACGGGTTCAACCTATCGTCTGGGTCGGGGGACCTTCAGCCCGCCGTGCCGGTGCGGGTCACTGTCGCGTCCACGCTGCCGGACGCGACGCGGACCACAATGTCGTCGCCCACGCTCAGGCCCGACGCCTCGCGCACCACGGTGCCGTCGGCTAGCCGTACCACCGCGTAGCCGCGGTCGAGAGTGGACTGTGGGCTGAGCGCCTTGAGCGAGGCTGTGTGCGCCTCGAGCCTCGCGCGCCTGCGCGCGAGGGCGTCGCGCATCGTGACGCGCAGATCCCGCCTGACGCGGTCGAGCAGGTCGCGGTGCGGCTGCAGCATCCGCGTGGGCTGCGCAATCACGGGGCGGGCGCGCAAGTCGCGCAGGCGCTCACGCTCGCGCGTGACGCGGCGGGTCATGGCATCGGCCATCAGCGCGCGGGCACCCGCGATGCGCTCCAGCTCTAGCGCGGCGTCGGGAACGATGCGCTTGCCCGCGTCCGTGGGGGTGGACGCGCGATAGTCGGCGACCAGATCCAGCAGGGGAGAGTCCATCTCGTGGCCGATCGCGCTCACGAGCGGAGTCTCGATCTGCGCGGCCGCGCGCACCAGCGACTCGTCGCTGAAGGGCAGCAGGTCTTCGAGCGAGCCGCCGCCGCGCGCCACCACGATCACGTCCACGTCGGGGTGAGCGTCGAGGTCGCGCAGCGCCGCCACCACCTCGGGCACCGCACGCTGGCCCTGCACCGTGACGCGGCGAATCTCGAATCGCACTCCTGCCCAGCGCGCCCTCGCGTTGGTGATGACATCGTGCTCGGCATCGCCCTGGTTTGCTACGACGAGGCCCACGAGGCGCGGGATGAACGGCAGCGGCACCTTGCGGTCCTGCGCGAACAGCCCCTCGGCCGCGAGCGCGGCCTTGAGCGCCTCGATGCGCGCGAGCAGATCGCCCACTCCCACGGCACGTGCCTGGTCGCCCACCATCTGGAGGTCGCCGCTGCGCTGCCACCATTGCGGCTTGGCGTGAATCACCACGCGCGCGCCGTCCACGAGGTCGATGCCCAGCGCGTCGGCCTGCGAGGCCGGGATCGTGGCGCGTAGCGACATGTTCTCGTCGGTGTCGCGCAGCGTGAGGAACACGAGGTGCTTCCAGCGCTTGACGTTGAGCACCTGGCCCTCCACCCACACGGGGCTCATACGCGCGATGTAGTCGCCAATCTTGGGGCTCAGGTGCCGCACCGGCCACGGCCGCTCGGGCGTGGTCTCGAGGGCCGTCGCGGCGAGCGATGCCGATGCGGCGGGGAGGTCCGCTGCGGCGGAGCGCGCCCCAGCGTCGGCGGCGGCAGGAACAGCCGCGTCCGCGTTGTCGTTACTCACGTCGGCCACCCCCACAGCCTGCCACGTAGGATTGGACACATGCCCTCCACCACCCCCAAGCGCGTGCTCTTGGCCGCGCCGCGCGGCTACTGCGCCGGCGTGGACCGCGCAGTGATCGCCGTTGAGAAGGCCCTTGAGCTTCATGGCGCGCCCATCTACGTGCGCAAGGAGATCGTCCACAACAAGTACGTCGTGGAGACGCTGAGCGAACGCGGCGCGATCTTCGTGGCCGAGACGGACGAGGTGCCCGAGGGCGCGCGCGTCGTGTTCTCGGCGCATGGCGTCTCGCCCGCGGTACGCGAGGCGGCCGAGGCCCGCAGCCTCACCACGATCGACGCGACGTGCCCCCTTGTCACCAAGGTGCACAAGGAGGCAGTCCGCTTCGCCAAGGACGATCGCACGATTCTGCTGATTGGCCACACGGGCCACGAGGAGGTCGAGGGCACCGCCGGCGAGGCGCCGGAGCACACGATCGTGGTCAACTCGCCCGATGACGTGGACGGCATCGAGGTCCCTGACCCCGACAACGTCGTGTGGCTGTCTCAGACCACGCTCTCGGTGGACGAGACGATGGAGACGGTGCGCCGCCTGCGCGAGAAGTTCCCCCACCTGCAGGATCCGCCGAGCGACGACATTTGCTACGCGACTCAGAACCGCCAGGTGGCGGTCAAGAAGATCGCCCCGCAGGTGGACCTGATGATCGTGGTGGGCTCCGCGAACTCGTCGAACTCGGTGCGCCTCGTGGAGGTAGCGCTGCAGTCGGGCGCGAAGGCGTCTCACCGCATCGACCGCGCCCGCGAGATCGACGAGGCGTGGTTCGAGGGCGTGGACACCGTGGGTGTCACCTCGGGTGCCTCGGTGCCGGAGATCCTGGTGCGCGACGTGCTCGACGCTCTCGCGGCCCGCGGCTACGAGACGGTAGAAGAGGTGCGCACGGCGACCGAGGACCTCATGTTCTCGCTGCCGCGCGAGATCCGCGCCGACCTCAAGGCAAAGGAGCGGGCCGGCTCGGCCTAGTCCTCG
>QKAX01000176.1 GCA_003246255.1 Demequina lutea | reverse complement strand
CCGTCGAGGTACTCCTCGACCACCACCACGCCGCCTGCCTCGATCACCGCGAGGCCGTGCGCGAAGGCCTCCTTGCGGTCCTCCGTGACCACCACTCCCTTGCCGGCAGCGAGGCCGTCGTCCTTCACCACGTAGGGGGCGCCGAACGCGTCGAGCGCCTCGTCGAGGTCGCCGGGGGTGGAGCACACGCGCGGGGTCGCGGTGGGCACACCCGCGGCGGCCATGACCTCCTTGGCAAAGGCCTTGGAGCCCTCAAGCTTCGCCGCCGCCGCGTCGGGCCCAAACACGGGGAAGCCGGCGGCGCGCAGCGCATCTGCCACACCCGCGACAAGCGGCGCCTCCGGGCCGATGACCACGAGATCCGCGCCCAACTCCTCGGCCAGCGCCGTCACACCGTGGGGGTCGAGAGGGTTGCCCTGGTGCAGCATCGTCGGCATGCCCGCCGTGCTCACCACCGAGCCGATGCCGGGGTTACCAGGCAAGGCGTGGAGCGCTGAAACGGCGGGGTCTTGGCACAAGGTGCGGGCGAGCGCATGCTCACGCGCACCGGAGCCGACGAGGAGGATCTTCACGGCGACCAGCCTACCGAGCCGGGGCCGGGACCGCCGCTGACGGGCGTTCGCTGGGAGCCGAGCGGGGGTTCCCGGGACCCATCGTGCTATGCCGTCTCGAACCGGCACGAAAGTCTGGGGAGCGCACACCACCGACATCGCAATGCCGCCTCAAACCGGCAAGCGGTGTCGGCAAGTCGGACTGCCGAATTGGCCATGCCGCCTCAAACCGGCATGCGTGGGACCACGCCGATGACCGGCATCGCCACACGACGTCACGTCACGCCACGCCACGCCACGCCACGTCACGCCACGCCACGCCACGCCACGCCACGCCACGCCACGCCACGAGTCTCGCCATGGCGCGGACCACACCACACCTCGTGCCGGTTTGGAACGGCATTGCGAGATTGAAGTCCCTCTCGCCGGGGTCACCGGGTGGCGCGCCAACAACTGTCGCCCGCGTCGTCCCCAAGATCGCCAATGGGGCGACGTCCATAGCAGCCGGTAGCGAGTACCGCGCCGCTTGAGCGCGGCATTGAAGGATCGGGAACCAATGACCCACGCGAAGGGAGCCGCTGGATGCCCCGACTCACTCCCGAGGTGATCGAACGCCTTGAAGCCGCCGCGTACGAGAGCGCCGAGCTCGGCCGAGTGACAGCCGCCCTCGCCCACCCAGCACGGCTGCGCTTTCTGGAGATGCTGGAATTCGGCGGCGCACCGGCCGAGAGCCTCATCGGATCCATCATCGACGAGTTCGGCATCAATCGCGCGAGCGCTGGTCAGCACCTTCGCACGCTGCTCCGCGCGCGACTCGTCCAAGTGACGGTCGACGGTAACTCTCGGTGGTACTCGCTCGTCCCGGGCGGAGCTGCGCCGCTCGCGGCGTGGCTCGCGGCGCTGCGGATCGACTAGGCGCGGCTGTGAATCAGGTCGTGACGCGCCACGATCTCGTCGCGGGCCGGGCCCACGCCGATAGCGGAGATGCGGCAGCCCGAGATCTTCTCCAGCGCGAGCACGTAGTCCTGCGCGTTCTGCGGGAGCTCCTCAAAGGTGCGGGCCTTGGAGATGTCCTCGGTCCAGCCGGGGAACGTCTCAAAGATCGGCGTCGCCACAGCGAAGTCGTGCTGGTCCTGCGGCAGCTCGTCGTAGCGAACACCGTTGACCTCGTAGGCGACGCACACCGGAATTTCCTCGATGCCCGTGAGCACGTCGAGCTTTGTCAGCACCAGGTCGGTGAGGCCGTTGATCCGCGACGAGTAGCGCGCAATCACCGCGTCGTACCACCCGCAGCGGCGCGGGCGGCCGGTGGTGGTGCCAAACTCGTGGCCCACGTCGCGCAGGCGGTCGCCCCACTTGTCCAGCAGCTCCGTGGGGAACGGGCCCTCGCCCACGCGGGTGGTGTAGGCCTTCACGATGCCGATCACCGAGTCGATCTTGGTGGGGCCCACGCCGGAGCCCGTGCACGCGCCGCCGGCGGTCGCGCTCGACGACGTCACGAACGGGTACGTGCCGTGGTCCACGTCGAGCATGGTCGCCTGGCCGCCCTCGAACAGCACGGTCTTGCCCTCGTCGATCGCCTTGTTCAGCACCAGGGACGTGTCGGTCACCATGGGCGCGAGGCGATCGCGATACTGCAGCAGCTCGTCCGCCACCTCGTCCACAGTGATGGCGCGACGGTTGTAGACCTTGACCAGCAGGTGGTTCTTTGCCTGCAGCGCGCCCTCAATCTTGTCGCGCAGCACGGCCTCGTCAAACAGATCGCCCATGCGAATGCCCAGGCGGTTGATCTTGTCCGCGTACGCGGGGCCGATGCCGCGGCCGGTGGTGCCGATCTTGCGCTTGCCAAGGAACCGCTCGGTGACCTGGTCAAGCGTGCGCGCGTAAGGAGCGATCACGTGCGCGGCGTTAGAGATCAACAGCTTGGAGGGGTCCACCCCGCGCTCGATCAGCGCATCCAGCTCGTGCATGAGCACGTTGATGTCCACCACCACGCCATTGCCGATGACGGGGATGACGCCCGGCGTGAGGATGCCGGAGGGCAGCAGGTGCAGCGCAAACTTCTGGTCGCCAATGACCACCGTGTGGCCGGCATTGTTGCCGCCGTTGAACTTCACGACATAGTCGACGCGGCTACCGAGCAGATCGGTGGCCTTGCCCTTGCCCTCGTCGCCCCATTGGGCTCCGACGATCACGACGCCCGACATGGCGTCCTCCCCTCACCCGGTCGCGGCCGGGGCTTGGTGGTTAGTGGTGGAAACGTGGAAACGCCCCCGGTGTCGAACGATACCGGGGGCGTTCCGACGATAGTCGCTTTGACTAGATCTTCTTGCCAGCCGAACCGAGCTGCTGGCACGCCTCGATCACGCGGGCTGCCATACCGGCCTCGGCCGCCTTGCCCCATGCGCGGGGGTCGTAGGCCTTCTTGTTGCCCCACTCGCCGTCGACCTTGAGGACGCCGTCGTAGTTGGTGAACATGTGGTCAACGACGGGACGCGTGTAGGCGTACTGCGTATCGGTGTCGATGTTCATCTTGATCACACCGTGCGAGACGGCCGTGGCGATCTCCTCGGCCGTGGAGCCCGAGCCACCGTGGAACACGAGGTCGAAGGGCTTCTCCTTGCCAAACTTGGCGGCAGCGGCGGCCTGGATGTCACCGAGGATCTCGGGACGCAGCTTCACGGCACCGGGCTTGTAGGCGCCGTGCACGTTGCCGAACGTCATGGCCGTCATGTAGCGGCCCTTCTCGCCCAGACCCAGCTTCTCGATGGTGGCGATGCCGTCCTCGGGGGACGAGTACAGCTTCTCGTTGACCTCGGCCGAGTGACCGTCCTCCTCGCCACCCACGACGCCGATCTCGATCTCGAGGATCGTGTCAGCGGCCTGCGACATCGCGAGCAGCTCCTCGGCGATCAGCAGGTTCTCGTCCATCGGCACGGACGAGCCGTCCCACATGTGCGAGTTGAAGATGGGGCCCTTGCCAGCGGCGATGGACTCGGCCTCGAGCTTCAGCAGCGGCTTGAGCCACTCTTCGAGGTAGACCTTGTGGCAGTGGTCGGTGTGCAGCGCGATGGTCACGCCGTACTTCTCCGCCACGACGCGGGCGTACGCGGCGAGCGCGAGCGAGCCGACGACCGGGTCCTTGATGGTGGAACCGGAGGCGTACTGACCGCCACCCACCGACACCTGGATGATGCCGTCGGACTCGGCCTCCGCGAAGCCCTGGATGGCGGCGGTGACGGTCGACGACGACGTGATGTTGATCGCGGGGAATGCGTAGCCGCCGGCCTTGGCGGCGTCCAGCATCGCTGCGTAGGACTCAGTGGTGGCGATAGCCATAGCGTTTCTCCATAAGGTGAGAGGGAACGAACCGCGAACCATTGTGTCAGAAACCCGGGACCTGCGCGTGTGGCCTTAGGTCCCTGCGTGCCCCGCCTCGATGTCGGCGTGCTGCGCGATCCACGCGTGCATCGCGATGGCCGCCGCCGCTCCCGCGTTGATGGACCGCGTGGAGCCGTACTGCGCAATGGCGAGCGTCGCGTCGGCCGCCTCCCGCACCGCGTCGGTGAGGCCCACGCTCTCCTGCCCAAAGACCAGCACGCAGCGCTCCGGCAGGGCGAAGGTTTCGAGCGGCACGGAGCCGGGCAGGTTGTCGATGCCGATCACGGCGAGCCCCTCGCCGCGCGCCCACTCCACGAACCCCTCCACTGAGGGGTGGTGCCGCACGTGCTGATAGCGATCCGTGACCATCGCGCCGCGGCGGTTCCAGCGGCGGTTGCCCACGATGTGCACCTCGCCGGCCAGGAAGGCGTTGGCTGTGCGCACCACGGACCCGATGTTGAGGTCGTGCTGCCAGTTCTCGATCGCCACGTGAAAGCCGTGCCTGCGCGAGTCGAGATCCGCGACGATCTCCTCGTGCCGCCAATACCGATAGCGGTCCACGACGTTGCGGCGGTCGCCGTCGCGCAGCAGCTCCGGGTCCAGGCGCGGGTCCTCCGGCCACTCCCCCTGCCACGGCCCGACGCCCACCTCGGGTGCTGCGTCGTCCTCGCGGGGCGGTCTGGCGTCGTCCTCGCGGGGCGCGTCAGCTGGCTGCCGCGGGAGGGTCACTCCGCCTCGAAGGTCACGGAGATGGCCGCCGCCGCCTCGCGCGCCCTCGCCCGCGCCTCGTCCACGTCAAAGCCGCGCGCGAGCGTCACGCCCACCCGGCGTCGGCCAGAGACGCGAGGCTTGCCGAACATGCGCACGTCGGTGTCGGGCCGCGCGAGCGCATCGCCGATGCCGTGAAAGCTGGGAATGCCCTCGCCCTCGGCGAGCAGCGCGCACGAGGCAGAGGGGAACGGCTGCACCGCGTGCACGGGTAGACCCAGCACCGCGTGGGCATGCATCGCGAACTCGCCGCTCGGTTGCGACACGAGAGTCACCATGCCCGTGTCGTGGGGGCGCGGCGACACCTCGGAGAACAGCACCTCGTCGCCACGCACAAACAGCTCCACACCAAAGACGCCCCAGCCGCCAAGCGCCTCGGTGACGGCGCCCGCGATGCGGCGGGCCTCCTGCTGTGCGGCAAGCGACATGGGGTGCGGCTGCCACGACTCGCGATAGTCGCCGTCCACCTGCGTGTGGCCAATGGGGTCCAAGAACACGGTGCCGCCCACATGGCGCACCGTGAGCTGCGTGATCTCGTAGTCGAAGTCCACAAAGCCCTCGACGATCACGCGCGTGCCGGCAGCCCGCGCGCCCTGCATCGCGTAGTCCCACGCGGCCTCGACATCGGCATCGGCCTTGATGACCGACTGGCCCTTGCCGGACGACGACATGACGGGCTTGACGACGCACGGCAGGCCAACCTCGGCGACTGCGGCCGTCAGCGCGTCGAGAGAATCGACAAAGCGGTACGGAGACGTGGGCAGGCCGAGTTCTTCGGCGGCGAGGCGGCGAATCCCCTCGCGATCCATCGTGAGGCGCACGGCACGCGCGGTGGGAGCGACGCGCACGCCCGCGGCCTCGAGAGCCACGAGCTCGTCCGTAGCGATCGCCTCGATCTCCGGCAGCACCACGTCGGGCTTCTCCGCTTCAATCACGGCTCGCAGGGCCGCGGCGTCGAGCATGTCAAACACGTGCGACCTGTGCGCCACCTGCATGGCCGGGGCGTTCGCGTATCGGTCACAGGCGATGACCTCCACGCCAAGGCGCTGCAGCGCAATGGCTACCTCCTTGCCCAGTTCTCCGGAGCCAAGCAGCAGGGCGCGCGTCGCGGACGGCGTCAGCGGCGTGCCAAGGGAAGCGAGCGTCATGGCACCATCCAACCAGGCAAAGCGGGCACCGTGGGGCGGTTCTGCGCAAACACTCAGCACGCACGCTTAGTCTTGGTGCATGATCGCCACCATCGCCACCGTCCCCATGCTCGGACCGTCCTGGCTCAACGCCGACCAACTGATCAACGACCTCATTAGCCGCTTTGGCACGTGGGCGCTCGCCGCGATCTGCGTGGTGATCATCATCGAGACGGGGCTCCTGTTCCCTTTCCTGCCGGGGGACTCCCTGCTGTTCACGGCCGGCCTCTTCACCGGAACCGGACAGATCAACCTGCCGATCTGGGTGGTTGCCGGCATCATCGGCCTCGCCGCGTTCATCGGCCCGCAGTCGGGCTACTGGATCGGCCGCCTCAGCGGGCCCAAGATCTTCAACCGACCCGACTCGCGCTTCTTCAAGAAGGCCTACATCGACCGCACGCACGCGTTCTTTGAGCGCTACGGCGGCCGCGCGATCGTGCTCGCGCAGTTTGTGCCCTTTGTGCGCACCTACATCCCGGTGGCCGCGGGCGTGGGCCGCATGCCGTACTCGCGCTTTGTACAGTTCAACGTGATCGGTGCGCTCGTGTGGGGCGTGGGCGTGACCCTGCTGGGTTACTGGCTGGGCCGCTTTGACGTGGTGCGCAACAACATTGAGGTGGCGCTGATCCTGGTGGTCTTCGTCTCGCTGCTGCCCATGATTGTCGAGGCGGCCAAGCACTGGTTCGACGCGCGCAAGGCACGCGCCGCACTCCCCGAGGATGCCGCCTAGGCGAGGCCCAGGTCGTCCAGGCCGTACAGGTACAGGTAGGGAAGCCCCTCGGCCTCGATGACCTCGCGCGCGCCCGTGTTGCGGTCAACGATGACGGCGACGGCGACCACGTTCGCGCCGGCTTCGCGCAGCGCCTCTACGGCAGTCATGACCGAGCCACCCGTGGTGGAGGTGTCCTCGACGGCCACGACTGTCTTGCCCGCCACGTCGGGGCCCTCGATGCGGCGCTGCAGGCCGTGAGCCTTCGACTCCTTGCGCACCACAAACGCGTCGAGCTCGAGCCCGCGCGAGGCGGCGGCGTGCAGCAGCGCCGTGGCCACGGGGTCAGCACCCAGCGTGAGGCCGCCCACCGCGTCGATGTCGGCGGGGCCAAAGCCTGCCTCCTCAAGCGCATCGAGCAGCAGGTGGCCCACGAGCGGAGACGCCGCGTGGTGCAGCGTGATGCGGCGCAGGTCCACGTAGTAGTCGGCCTCCTTGCCGGAGGCGAGGGTCACCCTGCCGCGCACCACGGCCAGGTCAGAGATGAGGTCACGGAGCTGCTCGCGGGGCGTCGCCAAAGTCATGGCAGCAAGCCTACCGACGCCCAAGGCATCGGCCCATGTGGCGCGACCTACGGGCGCTTGCCGCGCGAGGCGGCACGCACCCACGAGCGCGGCAGCGCACGTACCACGCCCATCGCGGCGGCATAGCGCACCGACGGGGTGACGAGCACTTGCTTGCGGCGCACCGCCGCGAGCGCAGACTCGACCACATCTTCGGCCTCAAGCCACACGAGCTCGGGGAAGTCCTCATAGTGCGAAAGATCAGCCCGCTCGTGGAAATTTGTGTGCGTCAGTCCGGGGAGCACCGCTGTGGCGCTCACGCCAGTGCCGCGCAGCTGCGACGCGAGGCCCTCGGTGAATGACGTCACCCACGACTTGTGCGCCGCATAGGTGCCGCTGCCGAGCCACGCCGCCACCGAGGCCACATTGAGGATCGCGCCGCGGCCACGATCCGCCATCGCGCGAGCCGCGGCGTGAGACAGCACCAGCACCGCCTTCACCATCACGTCCAGGGCCGCGACCTCGTCCTCAATCGAGGACTCGAGAAAGGTCTTGCCAAGCCCAAAGCCCGCGTTGTTGACGAGCAGGTCGATGGGGCGATCGGGATCAGCGACGCGCTCCGCGACGGCTGCGAGGCCCTCCGGGGTGGAGAGGTCGGCAGCCAGGATCTCCACCTTCACGTTGGCCGCGCCGGCCAGCAGGTCGCCCATCTCGCTCAGCCGGTCGCGCGAGCGCGCCACCAGCACCACGTCGCGGCCAGCGGCCGCCAATTGCCACGCGAACTCCTCGCCAAGGCCGGAGCTCGCTCCAGTGATCAGTGCAGTCGCCACCTGACCAGGCTACGGGGTCGGTAGCGTGGGAGCATGCGAGTAGCCACCTGGAATGTGAACTCCCTCCGCGCCCGCGCGGACCGCGTCGCCGACTTCCTCGACCGTGCCCAGATCGACGTGCTGCTCATGCAGGAGATCAAGTGCAAGCCCGAGCAGGCGCCGCTTGCCGCGTTCGAGGATGCCGGCTACGCGGTGGCCCTGCACGGCCTCAACCAGTGGAATGGCGTCGCGATCGCGTCGCGCGTTGGCCTCGCCGACGTCCAGACGTCGTTCCCCGCCCAGCCCGCCTTCGGCAAGCCTGGCCAGGAGGCCATCGTCGAGGCCCGTGCGATCGGCGCCCAGTGCGGCCCACTACGCGCATGGAGCGTCTACGTGCCCAACGGGCGCGGCCTCGCGGACCCGCACTACCCGTACAAGCGCACGTTCCTGGCGAACCTGGCCGACGCCGCGGCAGGGTGGGCGTCGAGCCCTACCGTCATCGGCGGCGACTTCAACGTGGCGCCGCTTCCCACGGACATCTGGGACGAGGCCGATGCCGACGCGCCTACGCATGTCACCGACGAGATTCGCGCGGACCTCGCGCTCATGGAGGGAGCCGGCTACGAGGAGCTCAGCCGGCGCTTCATCCCCGAGGAGCGCACGTACACGTTCTGGGACTACAAGCAACTGCGCTTCCCGCGCAACGAGGGCATGCGCATCGACTTCATGTACGCCTCACCTGGCGCCGCAGCGGCCGCGACCGACACCACGATCGAGCGCAACGAGCGCAAGGGGACTGGCGCATCGGATCACGTGCCCGTGGTGGTGACGCTGGACGACGCGGCGCTCGCCTAGGCGGAGCCCCCTCCGACTACTGGTTGGAGCCCTTCACCGAGCCGGACGTGCGGAGGTACCCCTCGTCAGTCACGCCCTCGTAGTCGGGCGTGTACACCGCACAGATGACTTCGCGGTCGCCCGAGTCCCAGCCGTCCTGGATGGGGAACAGGTAGTAGATGTCGAGCGTGCTGTTGTAGTAGTCGACGCCCACGTAGTCCGTGTACTGGTCCAAGCACATCTCCTGGGCCGCAGCGTCGATGGCGACATCGTCGTAGTCGCCCTCGAGCGTCAGGTTGGCCTTGAAGTACACCTCGGCGTCGTGCTCCTGGGCGCAATCGAAGCCGTTGATCGAGTCCACCTGGGCACCGCTGCCCTGCACGTCAAAGCACTCGCCGATCTCGGCCGTGGGTGCCGTGGGGTCCAGCAGGGAGCAGCCGGATAGCAGTGCCATCAGCGCGGCCGCGCTCAGGATCTTGCGCATGGTGGGCTCCTCGGTGAAGCGTTGCGGTGTGGGTGCCTGAACCCTACCCGGCTCGCTTGGACTCGGTGTAGGTCTCTCGCGAGGCGATCGCGGACTTCACCGAGTCGTCGCCGCTCGCGGCGAGCCATCCCAGCACCGATGACGGCGTGGACGGGTTCGCGGCAACCCGCACCCTCAGCTCAGGATGACCGTACGCGAGATCCGCGAGCTCCGCGGCGGGGGTCGAGGGGTCGAGGGCACGCCGCAACATGAGGCGTTCGGTGCTGGGCCCGTTGGGCTGTCGTGGCTCGAAGCCCTGGACGGCCGGGTGGGCACGATGCACGATCCTGTCCCACATCGTGTGGATAGCTCGACTCGCGGCCGCAGCGACCATCACCAGCGGAACCAGGGGCACAAACCAGGCGAAGACACCCAGGTCGGCCTCGTCGATGCTGGGCAGGGCCACGGCCGCCGACACATACGCAGCGCCGCTCGTGCCGATCGCGACTCGCCCGTTAGTAGAGGTCAGGAATCGCGGGCGAAACGTCAGCGCCAGCACCAACAGGAAAAGGGCGCCGACGGCCGCTAGTGCGGACTGTTCGACGCCCCATTCCATATGGACTCCCCAACCCCCCGGGGAGGAAGGAGTCCCCCCTCGCGAAAGAATCTCTCATGCGCGCAATACCCCTCGCAAGCCCCATCTTGTGGGGGCAGACAAAACGGAAATGCGGCGAAGAGTATGCAATTGGTGCCCCCCTTTGTGGGGGCATTCTGTGAACAAACCCACCACGTTGTGCGCTTTCAGACTTTTCCGGCGGACGATATCGTGTGGGGACACGACTGCTAAGGAGCATCATGTCGACGCCACGGACCATCGCGCTGGTAGAAGACCACGCTCTCATCGCCATCGGGTTCAAGGATCTTGTCGCGGCCGCCGAGGATTTGCGCCTCGTTGGCATGGTGGAATCGGTGGCCGACCTCTCCGGCCTTGAGGGGCCCATCGACCTCGTCGTGCTCGATCTGCGCCTCTCCGACGGCTCCAAGCCCGAAGAGAATGTGGACGCGATCCATGCGATGGGATCGCACGTGCTCATCTACACAGGCGCCGAGGACCGCCGCCTGATCCAGTCAGCGGCTCGCTCCGGGGCGCTCGGCCTGATCCGCAAGTCGGTGACGCCGGAGGTGCTGCTCGACGCGGTCCGCACCGCCGCCGACGGCCGCGAGGTCTTTGGCACCGACTGGGCCGCGGCAATCGACGCCGACGAGGTGCTTGCCGACGCCAAGCTGTCAGCGCGCGAGCAGGAGGTTCTCAGCCTCTATGCGTCGGGTGAGACGGCAGTCTCAGTCGCCCAGCGCACCGGCCTGTCGAGGGAGACAGTGGCCGACTACGTGAGCCGCATTCGCCGCAAGTACGCCGAGGCGGGCAGGCCCGCTCACTCCAGGATCGACCTGTACAAGCGGGCGCTCGAGGACGGAATCCTCGACGGCCCCACCCCATGACAGCAGAGCTGGCGCCGGTTGACCGCGTCAGCGAGGACACAGCCCGAGCCAGGCTCGAGCGCCTGCTGTACCTCTCCGTCGGATTCGCCGCCGTGCTGTACGGGCTGGTCCTGTTCCCCGGCAAGAACGGTATCGCCGGCCAGACCCCGCAGCTGCACCCGTGGTACGGGTATTCGCTGGTGGTCGTCGCCGTTGGCCTCCCCCTCGCGCTCGGCGCCGTGACGTGGATCCTGCCGCGCAGGCAGGTGCGGCAGATCGCCATGGTGACCGCCGTGCTGTTTCTGCTGGGCATGATGCTCTTCCCGCTCGGCATGACCACCGACACCCTCATCGCCAACGCCACCCCGTGGTACCAGGGGATTCATGCCCTGCACGGCATGATCCTGGCCACCGCCTGGCAGCACCGCGGCGTGTGGCTGTACGGCCTGGCGCAGGGCGTCGTGATCGGGGTGGTGCAGGCGACCGTGCGCGACGATCAGGTGAAGGCCGCGACGCTCGACGGCATCGGCTCGCTTGTCTTCATCGTGATTCTCATGGCCGCCACGCAGGGAGTGATCGGGGCAGCTGACCGGCTGGACGCCGCCTCCTACCTCGCCCGGTCGCGCGCAGCCACGGCGGCCGCCTCCCGAACAAAGGAGCGCGAAGAGACGCGCATCAACGCGATGGTGCACGACGACATCATGTCCGTACTGCTCACCGCGTCACGCGAGAACCCGCCCGCGTCGCTCGCGGATCAGGCGCGCGTGGCGCTCGCCTCGGTCGAGACCCTCGAGTCACGCAATGCCGCCGCACGCGAGTACACAGTCAAGGAGACGGCACTAGCGCTCGTGGAGGTGGTGCAGAAGCTCGCACCCACCACCGCCATCACGCACCGCGAAGTGGGTGAGCTGATGATCCCGGCCGACGCCGTGACGGCCTTGGCCGATGCACTCGCCGAGTCCCTACGCAACAGCGTGCGGCACGCCGGACTCGACGGTGCAGAGGTGCCGCGCAGCGTGCAGATCGCCGCCACCGACGCCGGGATGGACGTGACGCTTCACGATGACGGCAGGGGCTTCAACCTTCGCTCAGTGCAGCAGCGGCGGCTGGGGATCAAGCTCAGCATTCTGGAACGCATGTCGATGGTGGCAGGGGGCTCAGCGCGCATCGACAGCAGGCCCGGCGAGGGCACCACCGTGCTGCTGAGGTGGCAGGCGCCATGAGCGAACCCGTGACCGGCGAGGGCGCCGTCGACGCGTCCCAACTGCTGCGCCTCACCTCGGATCCCGCCCGCGTGGTGATGGGCCTCTTCGTGTTCTCCAACTTCATCTACGCGTTCGCCACGCTGGACGAGGTCAAGCATGCTGCGCCGGTGCTGATCGCCATGGTGTTGGTGAACGCCGCCGCCGTGCTGCTGGTCATGGACGCCCCGGACCCGTTCCCCGCGCTATGGACATGGGGCATCATCCTGGCGGTGGCGGTCTCCACCCTCCTTGTCGCCTTTCAGTTGCCCGACGCGGGGCCTCCAGGGCGCGCGAGCTGGCACCTCGGCTCCAACACGTGGCTGCTGTTCTTCTTGGCGCTGCGGCGTCGCCCGGGGATGGCCTGGGTGGGCTACTCGTGCATGGCGGGCGGCACCTTCCTCTGGACGTTCACTGTGGGCCGCCCTGCGGGCGACGCGATCAGCCTGCTCGACACGCACACCGCCATCCTGTTCGTGGCCACGCTGTTCGAGGTCAACCTGCGCCGCACCGCGCGCCAGATCAACGCGTTCGACGATCGCTCGCTCGGGTCCGCCGTGGAGGCCGCGGAGGCCGCCACCGCATCTCAGATTCGCCAGCAACGCGTCGCGGAGCTGAGCGCCTCCGCCGTGCCGTTGCTGCAGCGCATCGTCGACCTGGGACCCCCCGCCACCGCGGACGAGAGGCGGCTGTACGCCACGTCGGAGGCGCTGCTGCGCGACGGAGTGCGAGGCAAGTCGCTCATCACGCCCCGCATCGCCGAGGCGGCCACCGAGGCCCGCGCGCGCGGAGTCGAGGTCACGCTCCTGGATGATCGCGGAGTGGGCCTGCCGAGCGGCGACGCGATGCGCCGCATGTCCGACGCGATCGTGGGCAGGCTCGACCGCGCCACGTCCGGCTCGGTGACGGCGCGCCTCGCGCCCGCGCGCCGTGCCGTGGCCGTCAGCATCGTCACCACCGACGGGGCGGGCTTGATCGAGCGCCTCGAGCTTGACGCCGACGGCAGGGCCATCCGGCCGCAGCCCGGGGCCTAGTTCCCCACGCCTCGCCCCGGCGGGGCAACAGAAAGGCCCCGCAGCGAGATGCTTGCGGGGCCTATCTAGGTGGCGCGCCCGGAGGGATTCGAACCCCCAACCTTCTGATCCGTAGTCAGATGCTCTATCCGTTGAGCTACGGGCGCACGGCCCGAAAGGGCCGAGACAAGAGTATAGCGGCTCGCGACACACGTGCTGCACACTCTGGCGGAGACGGTGGGATTTGAACCCACGGAGGGGGTTTAAGCCCCTCACGGTCTTAGCAGGACCGCGCACTAGGCCTGACTATGCGACGTCTCCATGAACTTGCGTTCGGCGCACCAGACTACCTGGCACAAGGCACCCCGGCCAACCACACAGCCGGGATCAGCGGAGAGTGCGGGATTCGAACCCGCGGAGGGGGTTGCCCTCAACAGTTTTCAAGACTGTCACCTTCGGCCGCTCGGTCAACTCTCCTTGGCGCTCAACCACGCGCCGTCGAGCCATTCTGCCAGCCCTGAGGCAGGCCGGGGCTCACGACATGAAGTTGATACAACTCCGCCACCCGCGCCAACTCGGAATCGTACGTGGCAATCGTGTCAATGGCGGGGTGGGTGACGGCCGCTCCCAAGTGGAGCGCGGCAAAGGGCTTGAGCACCGATGCAGCGTGAGTTGACACGTTGACGTTCTCGTCCGAGAAGCGGATCACCGGCACCTTCGCCTTGACCTGTTCCACGATCTCGAACACGCGCCCCTTGGCGTCGCGCGGATACAACTCGGCCGCCTGACGCAGTTCGGTGAGTCCCAACTGCGTGGTCGCGATCTCCCCCAACCGTGGCACCGCCCACGCCGTCCACTCCTCGAAGAAGCGCACGTCCGGCAGGAATCGCATGAGTGCGGTGCCGTCCACATAGATCACTCGACCAGGGTAGTCGGCGCGGGGCGGGACCGGAGCCCTGCGGGCGGTCACAGCAGGCGGTCACGGCGGGCAAACGCGCGCAAGGCCCGGGCGGAACTCTCCGCCCGGGCCTCGTGAACTGTCGCGCTACGCCTTCAGGCGCTTCATCGCCAGCTGGACCACGGCGATGAGCGCCTGCTTGGTCGCAGAACGCTCGCGTGCGTCCGTGTACATCATGGGCACGTCGTCGGGCACGCCGAGCGCCTCACGCACGTCCTCCAGCTTGTGGCGGGCCACGCCGTCAAAGCAGTTGACGCACACCACGAACGGAATGCCCTTGCCCTCGAAGTAATCGACGGCCGGGAAGCACTGGTCCAGACGCTCGGTGTCAACGAGCACGACGGCGCCAATCGCGCCGCGCACGAGGTCGTCCCACATGAACAGGAAGCGGTCCTGCCCGGGCGTGCCAAACAGGTACAGCCACAGGGCGCCCGGAAGGGCGATGCGACCGAAGTCCATGGCCACCGTGGTGGTGGTCTTGCGGTCGGTGACGCCACCGGCGTCGTCGACGCCGATGGACTTCTCGGTCATGGCCGCCTCAGTGTTGAGGGGGTCAATATCCGAGATGGAGCCGATGAACGTGGTCTTGCCCACGGCGAAGCCACCGGCGATCACGATCTTGACGACGGTCGGGGCGAGCGGCGATCCGCCGTCCGAGACCGCGGCGTTAGAGGGCTGCGATGCCATCGAGGACACTCTCCAGGAGACTCAAGGACAGACCGCCGTTGTCGTCGTGCGACGACGCGTCGGCTGCCGTTCCACCGGTGTGAATGGTGAGGAATTTTTCTTCTGCAAGATCCGTGACGAGCACTCGCACCACGCCCAGCGGCAGCCGGGTGTGGGCCGAGAGCTCGGCCACAGATTGATACTGACCCGCAGCGAGCTGCAGGATCTTCTTCTTCTCAGGGGTAAGCCCCCGGAGATCGGTGGTGCCCGACGGCGCCTCCACCAGGGCCTCCATCGGGAGATCCTTGCTGGCGGCGCTGACGCGACCACCGGTGACGGCGTAGGGCCGCACCGTGTAAGCCTCGTCGTCCACGGTCTCCCGTGGGTCGATTCCGTCGGTCATGGCAGTCCTTAGCGCAGGGCGCCGTCGGTGGGCAGGTTCTGACGCATCTCGGTGATGAGCTGCGGCGTGAGCGCGTTCTCTGTGCGCGACACCAGCAGGGTCATCTCGTAGCCCACGAGGCCCACGTCGCACGTCGAGTCTGCCGCAACTGCCAGCACGGCGCCGTTGTTGACGCTCATCAGGAACAGGAACAGCTCGTCCATCTCGATGATCGACTGGCGCACCTCGCCCGCCTGCAGCTGCCGCGCGGCACCGCGCGTCAGGGAGGCCATGCCCGACACCACAGCAGCGAGAGTGTCGCCGCCCGTGCGGTCGAGGTTCTTTGACATTGCCATGAGCAGGCCGTCCGCACTCACCACGAGCGTGTGGCGAGTGCCGGGCACTGTCTGAACGAAGTTGTCCAGCAGCCAACCAAAGTTGGTGGCTTCAGTACTCAGCGCGGTCACTGGTCCTCCTTGTTGCGGCAATCCCGTACGGGGACACCTTCCATTGTTGTCATGATTCCGTCAACGGCTGAGTCGCGGCGCCGTCGAACCCCTCGGTGGCCGAGCGCGCACGCTGCGTGCCCGAGTAGAACGCGGCAAACCTGCTGCGCACAGCTTCTGCGTCTCGCGGCACGGAGTTCTCGGACGCCTGCGCGGCCGGAGCATCGTCAAGCGGCGCGGCCCTCTCGACCGGGGTGCGCTTCACCAGACCGGCCTTTGTCTTCTCCACCTTGGGACGCTTGGTGGCGAGTGAGCTCAACTCGGAGAACACATCGGCCGCGTCGTAGCCGCCCTGGGTGGGTTCCGGCGCGATCTGCACCACGGGCCGGTACTCGCTCGCGGACTCAGGCGCTGAGGCCTCGAGCGCCGTGGCACCCGCCTCCTCCCAACCGAGTGGCTTGGCCAGTTGATCCGGCGAGTAGGCGGCGTGATCGTAGCTGCGGTACTCCTCGGCGGGGCCCCACTGATCCTGCGGCTGTACGCCCCACGCCGCGGCGGTGCTCGGTGCGGGCTGCAGCGGCTGCTGCGACGGCACCGGCTCGCCTCCCCGACCGAACGGCCAGGCCGCCTGGTTGGTGAGCTCGTTCATCGCATCGTGCCGGCCGACGGCCTCGGGCGAGAACTGCTGAGGAGCAAACTCGCCCACGGGCGCGAGGGGAGCCTGCGGGGTCGCAGGAGCCTGCACCTCGGGCTGGAAGGTAGGCGCCGCGCTCGCCTGCGGTGCGGGAGCAGGGGCGGGCTGGAAGGGCGCTTGCGGCGCGGCGGCCGGCTGCTGGGCAGCGGCGGCCCACGGTGCCGCCCCGCCGAGCGGCGCTGGGGGCGCGTCGAACGTCGCGGGCGGCATCGGCGCAGGGGCCGACACCTGGGGCACCGATCCCGTCACTGGCGCGAAGGGAGTAGCCCGAGGTGCCTCGAGCGGTGCCTCGTCCTTGCGCGACGACTTGCCGCCAAAGATGCGACCAAAGAAGCCGCTACGATCGTGCGCTCCCGAGTTGCCGTCCATGATGAGGTCGTCAAGGCTCGGGGTCGACGTCACGGGCCCGTGGTCAAAGGCTGTCACGGGCTGCGGGGGAACCTGCTGCTGCGCGACATCGGGTCCAGGCATCGGCTGCGCGGGGAGCGCGTACGGGCTCTGGGCGTGCGCAGCAGGCGCGTCCGCCTGCGGCATCGGCTCCGGCTGGACGGGCGCCTGCTGTACCGGTGCGGGCGCCGGGGCCGGGGCCGCAGGGTGCTGCTGCACGGCGTACGACGGCACGGCCGTCGAGTTCTCATCAACCATGCGCTGCGGGTCCACCTGCTGGCGGAACACATTCGCGCCGCGGTCCTCTGCCCACGGCTGGCGCGCAGGTCGCTGGATAGCACCTGTGACCGGCCGGCCAGCGCTGGGGTACAGCGGCGACCTGAAGGCCTGCGACGCGGGGGCGCCCTCATCCTCCTCGAACGACACTGCCTCCACGCCGGCCTGCTCGCGAGCGCGCGACTCCCACGGGCGTGCGTCGTAGGCCGGACCCTCGTCCTCCTCCAGCAGCGGCACTGCCATCTCAGCCGGGCTGGGCGCAGCGCCAAACGCGGCGCCATCGCCCGGGCCGAAGCCCGTCTGAATGAGCGGCGACTGGCGCGTGATGGGCGGCGCCTCGGGCGCTGGCTGCTGCGCTGCGGGAGCGTCCTGCACTGCGGGAGCGAAGGGTGCCTCATCGAACATCGGGGTGATCTGCATCGGCGTGGGCGCCGGCTCTGCGGGCGCCTGGACCTGCACCGGCGCGGGCTCGGGCTCTGGTTGCACGAGCGGCACTGGCTCGCTCCGGGGAGCCTCCTGCGCCGCAGGAGCGGCGTCGGTTGGCACCTCCGCGCGCAGGCGCTCGGCGGCCTCGCCGAGGGTCGGCGCCGCCTGCTCCGCAGCGGGAGTGCCAAACGGCTGTGTGTCGGTCTCGGCCGCGGCGCCGCGGCGCATCGCCTGACCAAGCGACTCGGCGTCGGGGGCAACCTCCGCACCAGCCTGGTCGCCCTCACGCATCGACCGGAAGCCACGGAACACGCGTGCGCGCTGCTCGGCGGACTCGGGCGAGACCTCGTCCGCGGCAAGAATCGGCGTGAATCCGGTCGTGGCCGCGCTCGCGAGGGCCGTCAACTGCTCGTCCGACGCTCGCTGCGGCAGAGCGAGGATGCTGCTGGTGTCCTTGGGTGCCTCGGCTGCTGTGGCTCCGCGCCTGCGGCGCGTCGGCAGGCCCTGCGGCGTCTGGCCCTCGGTGAGAGAGTCGAGATCCACCGCGATGCCCTCGGGAGCCTCGGCAGCATCGGCCGCCATGATCTGCTCCACCTCGCTGGACATTGCCGTGGGCTCGTCGGCCACGAGGCGCGTGGGTAGCGTGTCGGACGGCTGTCGCTCGGCGTCGACGCCGGACGGCGCCTCGCGCCCCAGCAGCGGCGCGCCCTCAATGATGGTGGGCGCGTACGCCGGCAGCGGCGACGACGGGGGCGCCTGGACCACCCGGGGCTCGTCGTGCATGACGAGTGACGTGGGGGAACTGAACTCTTCCTCTGTCAGCTCGTCGGGCGCGCCCATCGGGATGGGCTCGACGCTCGAGTCAAACAGCGACGGCGGCATCACCACTGTGGCAACGGTGCCCTTGCTCTCCTCCGACTCGAGGTGCACGCGCGCTCCCACGCGACGCGCAATACGACCCACTACGAACAGACCCAGGCGCTGCGCTCCGAGGATCTCCGAGGCGGCCGTCGAGGCGACGCGCGAGTTCGCCTCGCTGAGCTCCTCGGGCGTCATGCCGATGCCGGAGTCGGTAATGGTCACCACGACGGCTCCATCGCGGGCCATGGTGTGCACCACGACCGGCGTGCCAGGGTCGGAGAAGACAGTGGCGTTCTCGAGCAACTCGGCGAAGAGGTGCGCGGCTGTCAGGGCCGAGTGGCCGAGCATGGCCGGGTCGGCGTCGAGCTCAAGCTGCACACGTTCGTACAACTCGATCTCGGAGGACGCGGTTCGGATGACGTCGGACAACGGCATGGGGCGGCGCAGACGGCGGCCTGTATCAATTCCAGCAAGCACGAGCAGAGACTCCGAATTACGGCGCATTCGCGTCGCGAGGTGGTCAAGGGCGAACAGCTTTGTCAACGTGTCGGGATCATCTTGAGTTCGCTCCATCTCATCGATGGAGGCGAGCTGACGGTTGAGCAGCACCTGGTCGCGGCGGGCGACGTTGACGAACATCTCGGAGATCGAGCCACGGAGCGCCGCCTGCTCGGCGGCGATCGCGAGCGTGGCCGCGTTCACCGAGTTGAACGCCTCTGCCAGACGGCCCACCTCGTCTGACGATTCAACGGGGATTTGCACCTCTGTGACGTCGACGCTCTGGCCAGGCATCGCGACCCGCTCCACGAGGCGGGGAAGCTCCTGGCGCACGGCGGTAGCAGTCGTGGTGAGGCGTCGCAGCGGGTTCTCGATGCGTCGTGCAATCGACTGGGCGATCAGCTGCGACGCCACGACGGCGAGGATCACCAGCGCCGCGGTGATGGCCAACTGGATGAGGCTTGTCCGCGACAGCGCGGCCGTGCGACTGTCGATGCGGTCAAGCAGGGCGGCGCGCGCGGGGTCGTACGCCTCCATCTCCTCCGCCACCTGAGACTCCCAGTTGGACGTGCGCTGTCCCACCAGCGCCTCGTCGGTGGGGTCCGTGAGCAGGCGGTTTCGGATGACCTCAAAACCCGTGCGGTCGGTGTCGTTGTACGACACGCCAAAGTTGGGAATCTCCGGCGGGTCCTGCAGCGCCGTCATCGAGCCCTGAGCGGCCTCAAGCGCCGCGTCGGTGCCAAAGTAGCGTTGCTGGAAGGCCGCGCTGTCACCCAGCACCCACTGGCCCTTGCGGAGCTCGTTACCTACCCACTGCTGCTCGAGGTACATGCTCGTGTACAGGCCCGCAAGAGTCGAGTACGCGCCAAGGCTCGCCGACAGTTCGCGGTCGTTAATCGCATCCGCCGCGCCGCTCGAGAGGTCAACGAGGTCGGACATCGTCGCCTCGTAGGCACTCTCCGCGGTGCCCGGCTGCACTGAACCCGTCCGCACGGAGTCGCGCAGTGCCGGCAGCGACGCCAGGCCCGCGTTGACCTCGGCGATCGACCGCTGGAGCGCGAGGCTACCCGCGGATCCCTGCTCCGCCGCAGCCGTCTGATATCCGGCTGCCGCGTTGTCTGTCAGGCGAAATGCCTCGGGGAGCCGCTCGGCATACGTGCGCGCATCGTCGAGCATGATCTGCTGCGCGTCGCGCTCGGCGGCAATGACGGTGACGATGTCGCGCGCCTGGTCTCCAAACGAGCCGGCTCCGGCGTTGAACGCCAGGGTGGAGATCTGCGCGATGACGCCATTGAACAGGCCCGATGCCGCGTCCACTTCCTCAGCGCTCGGCCAGTCGGGGAAGTCGCCATCCACGGTGTCCACAAGAGCCACCGCACGGGCAGCGGGTAGGCCGGTGGGCTCATCCACTGCGAGGCGCATCTGCGAGGCGATGGACTGGTTGGTCGCATTGCCAATAGCCGCGACGTACAGCGCATCAAGTGCGTCGTCGATGTCCGACTGCGCCTGGGTGCGCTTCGCGTTGCCGTCGCTGATGGCGCGCAGATACGTCGCGGAGAGCGTGTATTCCTCACTAATGGTGGACAACAGGGGGTCGGCCGCCTGGACGGTGCTCACCATCTGGGCATTGTTGCGGGACTCGAAGAACGCCGCAGCCGATGTCCACAGCACAAAGAGGGCGGCAAGAAGCAGCACCACGGTAGGCACCGCTACCACCGCGAACAGCTTGCCGCGGATACTCAGCCTCTGGAGCATCAACCTCTCCCTTGCGTCGCCCCCAACGCGCGACTCCAGGGTGGAGCCGCCGCGCCGAGACGCTTGGACTCATGACGTATCGGCACGTTGCGCCGAAAACATAAGCCCGCATCATCGATGACACGTCATGAGACGCTGAGGTGACCCGGTTATGACGCGAAAGGGGCACTTCGTGATGAAAGCCATCACCGTCGAGACTACGTCGGGACGCGGCGCCCTCGCAGTGGCACAGGTTGCCGCGCCGACGCCGGGGCCGGGTGAGGTGGTCATCGACGTGGCCGCGGCGGGGGTCAATCGCGCCGATCTGCTGCAGGTGCGCGGCCTGTACCCGTCGCCCCCTGGCTGGCCCGAGTGGCCGGGGCTGGAGGCGTCGGGCATCGTGTCGGCGATTGGCGACGGAGTGACCGAGTGGTCCGTGGGTGACCGCGTGTGCGCGCTCGTCGGCGGCGGCGCCTATGCCGAGCAGATTGCGGTGCCGGCCGATCTTGTGTTGCCGGTTCCCGACGACATGGACCTGGTGGTCGCCGGAGGGCTCATGGAGTCCGCGTGCACGGTGTGGTCAAATCTGCGGCCACACGGCGCGGGTCCCGGCACGACGCTGCTGGTGCACGGGGGCTCGGGCGGCGTCGGATCGTTCGCCGTGCAGTTGGGCGCGGCGATGGGCATGCGGGTGTTCGCCACGGCGGGAGGCCAGGAACGCGCCGATCGGGTGCGAGGGCTGGGCGCGGA
>QKAX01000120.1 GCA_003246255.1 Demequina lutea | reverse complement strand
CCGCCTAGGCCACTCGGCCATCGGCCGCCGCCCCTTAGTGGGCGCTCAGCCCTCCGATGCGCCGCGCCCCGCGCCCTAGTGGGCGCTCAGCCCTCCGCCCTCCGGGCTCACGCGAGCGCCGGCACGGCCACACAGGAACCTCACGCAAGCGCTCGCTTCATCGCCGCGAGGCCATCGGCACCTCGCTTGTGCTCCGCGCCAATCAGGTGGTCGAACACGATCTGCGTCTCCGTGGACGCCACCGCGGGGTCCATGGACAGGTGGTTGGCCACGAAGTCGCGCAACTGCGTGGTGGACGTGCACGCGACGTGAATCAAGAAGTCCACGGCGCCGCCCACAAAGTAGACAGACAGCACGTTGGGCAGCTGGATCACCTTGCGGGCGTACGTGCGGATCTCGGGGCGCGCCTGCGCGCGCAGGCGCACGGACACGAGGCCCTGGACCGTCATGCCCAGCGCCTCAAAGTCCACCTCGACGTGTGACGACTTGATGACGCCCGCGTCGCGCAGCGCCTTCACCCGCGCGTGGGTGGTGGACGCCGAGACGTGCAGCCGCTCAGCGAGCGCGGCGTTCGAGATGCGCGCATCCTTGATGAGTTCCCACAAGATGCGTTCGTCCAGCGCATCGAGCCGAAGATTCGTCGCCTCGCGGGCGTCTGAAAGGGGGCGTGGCATCAGATTCTTCTCTCTTTGCCCCCGGACGGGAGCGGATCTTCAGAGTTGCTTGATCTGAATGCAGATTCTCCAACAATTGAGGCTAACCGTCCACCGTTTATCCGGAGCCCGCCGGCCCCGGCCGCAGCATCTGGAGCATCCCCATGAAGATCGGCGTTCCCGCAGAGGTCAAGAACAACGAGACCCGCGTGGCCATCACCCCCGCAGGCGTGCACGCGCTCGTCGCTGCGGGCCACTCCGTCATGATCGAGGCCGGTGCCGGCCTCGGCTCGTCCTTCGCTGACGCGGCCTACGTTGCCGCCGGCGCAAGCATCGGCACGGTGGACGACGCGTGGGCCGCGGAGATGGTGCTCAAGGTCAAGGAGCCCATCGCCTCCGAGTACCACCGCCTCCGCGAGGGCCTGCTGCTCTTCACCTACCTCCACCTCGCCGCCGACGAGCCGCTCGCCACCGCGCTTGTCGAGTCCGGCACCACCGCGATCGCCTACGAGACCGTCGAGCTGCCCGGCGGCGCGCTGCCGCTGCTGGCCCCCATGTCCGAGGTCGCCGGCCGCATGGCCACCATGGTGGGCGCCAACTACCTGCAGTCCAGCCAGGGCGGCCGCGGCGTGCTGATCGGCGGTGTGCCCGGCGTGCCCCCCGCAAAGGTGGTAGTGCTGGGCGCCGGCATGGCCGGCACCAACGCGCTCGGGCAGGCCGTGGGCATGGGCGCCGACTGCACCGTGCTCGACGTCTCGGTCCCCCGCCTGCGCCAGATCGACGCGCAGTACGCGGGCCGCGTGAAGACCATCGCCTCCTCGCCCTACGAGGTGGAGAAGGCTTTGCTGGAGGCCGATCTCGTGGTGGGTGCCGTACTGGTGGCCGGCGACCGCGCCCCGCGCCTGGTGACCCACGACCTCGTCTCGAGGATGAAGCCCGGTTCGGTGCTCGTTGACATCGCGATCGATCAGGGCGGCTGCTTCGAGGACTCGCACGCGACCACTCACGCCGAGCCGGTCTACACGGTGGAGCAGTCGACCTTCTATTGCGTGGCGAACATGCCCGGCGCGGTGGGCAACACCTCCACGCTCGCCCTCACCAACGCGACCCTGCCCTACGCCCTCAAGCTGGCGAACCTGGGCTGGGAGGCCGCCACGGCATCGGACGCTGCTCTGGGCAAGGGTCTCGCGACCGTCGCCGGCCAGATTGTGCACGCGCCCACCGCCGCACTGTTCCCTCAGCTCCCGGCGCTCGTGGGCTAGGGGCTCTCTCCCTCCCCACACCTCGTACGCCGCTTCATCGCAACGCGCCCCGCTGCACACCCTCGTGCGGCGGGGCGCGTTGCTGTGCTGTTCTGCCCCCGCAGGCTCGCCGCCACTGCACTCAGCCACCCGCCAGCACGAAAGTGGGCGCCCACCCCTCCCTCGACCGCTGGCGCGCGTCGCAGTGGGTCATCAGACCTCCAACGTGCCTCGAAGCCTCGCTGCGATCGTCATCCCCACGACCTCGCGACACCACTCAGGCCGATGCATCACGTCGGCGTAGCGCAGGCGGAGCACCTGCACCCCCGTGGTCGCCAAGAGCGCGTCTCGTACGATGTCGTGCTCACGCGCGTCGCCTGAGTGCCACCGCGCGCCGTCAAACTCGATCGCGGTCCGCGATGCCGGATGAAACGCGTCGACGCGAAAAGCGCGTCCCGCGACCGCGAGCCGGTGCTGCCGCAGCATCGAACGCCCCCATGCGTCGTTGAGGACTGTCCCCCAAGCCGCCTCCTCAAGGAAGCTGTGCACCCCCTGCGACGCCGCGAGCGCGCGGCGCGCAAGAATGCGGCGGCCCACCACGCGAGGCAACCGGTCCAGCGCGGCAGCCACGTCGTCAGTTGTCACGAGTCCCTCGCGAAATGCGCCGAACACCAACTCGGCGCGCTCCCCGGGTGGCACCAGGCCGTGCCCCACCGCGAGCGCGAAGCCCGGCGCATGGGTCGGCACGGTGACGCGAGGGTCGAGCGGGATCTCAAGATCGCTGCGCCGCACCCGCAACCAGTGGGCACGCGACGGCGGACGGCGCGCGGAGTCACCACGTGTATCGCGTCGTCGGGCACTGACTGGAGTCCCAGCAGCCGCAGCGCGGAGGGTCCCGTCACCACAGCACTGTCGAGCGACGTCAGGCTCGCATGCAACCTCACCCACCATGAGTCGGCGTGGAGCCGCTCCGCATAGTGGCCCGGGAGCACCCGCACGATGTCGCCCCGGCGGAGCGCGCCCGCGATGCCGCGTTTGCTCGCAAGAGCGGTGAGCTCTGCGTAGGTGAAGGTGCGCGGTTCTGTGCGCATGAGATCACGAAGCACGCTGAGTGACATGAGCCCGTTCTAGGACTCACCACCGGCCCGCGCCGGACCGATGCCCCGCACCAGTGGAGGGGTGAGCGCCCACTGGCGCGTGGACGACGCCACCACGGAGGGGTGGCGACCCACTACGCAGGGTCGGAGGTGCGGTCTACCGCGCCGCCCACCATGCGAGGAGCTCCTCGCGCGCCGCGTCCTCGCCCAGTGGGCCCCGCTCCATGCGCAGCTCCAGCAGGAACGCATACGCCTGGCCCACCTCGCGGCCGGGCTTGATGCCCAGCGCGTCCATGATCTGCTGGCCGTCGAGGTCCGGACGGATCGCGTCGATCGCCTCCTGCTCGCGCAGTTCCGCGATGCGGGCCTCGAGGTCGTCGTACGCAAAAGACAGGCGCTCGGCCTTGCGCTGGTTTCGTGTCGTCACGTCCGCCCGAGTGAGCCGATGCAGGCGCTCGAGCTGCTCGCCGGCGTCCGTCACGTAGCGGCGCACGGCCGAGTCGGACCAGCGCGCCTCGCCGTAGCCGTGGAAGCGCAGGTGCAGTTCGACCAATCGCGACACTGCCTTGATGGTGTCCTTATCGAACCGCAGCTCCTTGAGCCGGCGCACGGTCATCTTTGCACCCACGAGCTCGTGGTGGTGGAAGCTCACGCCGCCGCCGGGCTCGAGCCTGCGGGTGGGCGGCTTGCCGATGTCGTGTAGCAGGGCCGCGAGGCGCAGCACCAGATCGGGCGACGGCACCGGGCCCCCCGCGTCAGACTCAAGGTCGATCGCCTGGTCCACCACTGTGAGCGTGTGCTCGTACACATCCTTGTGGTGGTGGTGCTCGTCGATCTCGAGCTTGAGCGCCGGCAGCTCGGGCAGCATGACGTCCGCCAGGCCGGAGTCCACCAGCGCACGCAGCCCCTCACGCACGCGCGCGCCCATCAGGAGCTTGGTGAGCTCGTCACGCACCCGCTCCGCCGACACGATCGACAGCCGCGACGACATGCGACCCATCGCCGCGAACGTCGCCGGCTCAATCTCAAACCCCAGCTGCGACGCAAAGCGCGCGGCCCGCATCATGCGCAGCGGGTCGTCGCCAAAGGAGACGTCCGGCTCCACGGGCGTGCGCAGCAGCCCGCCGGCCAGGTCGTCGATCCCTCCAAACGGATCCACGAACTCGCCACTTGGCACGCGCAGCGCCATCGCGTTCACGGTGAAGTCACGTCGCGCCAGGTCACCCTCGAGCGAGTCGCCGAACGCGACCACCGGCTTGCGCGTCTCGCCGTCGTACTCGTCGGCGCGGAAGGTGGTGATCTCCACCACGATGTCGCCGCGCTTGCCGCCGATGGTGCCAAACTCGCGCCCCATATCCCAGGTGGCGGGCGTCCACCTCTTGAGAAGGGCCTCCGTGTCATCGGGTCGCGCGGAGGTCGCAAAGTCGAGGTCCGAGGACGGCCGTCCCAGCAGCACGTCGCGCACGGGGCCACCCACCAGGACGATGTCGTGACCCGCCTCGGCGAACAAGGTCGCCAGCTCGGCGACCTCGGGCGGGACGGCGGCACCAAGTGCCCGAGCCCGCGCGGCAAGCACGTCGCGGGCAGGCAAAACGGGAGCGGTGGGCCTGGTCATGCGCACTAGTGTCCCAGAGCGCACGCCGCACGCGAGAGCCCGGCTCGCGAGCCGCGCAAGCCGTGCCGGTTAGAGTTGCCCCATGCCCGAGTCGCCCCTGCCCCGACCGAGTCGCCTTCCGCGGCCGCCAGCGGGTGCGACCATTCGCCGCAAGCGCGCTGTGCGGGCCGCGGGACAGCTGCCGGTCTCGCGCGAAGTGTCGGCCGGCGGCGTGGCCGTCAAGGTCGAGGACGGCGTCGCCTACGTGGCATGCATCGCGCGTCGCAATCGAGCCGGTCGCCTCGAATGGTGCCTGCCAAAGGGCCACATCGAGGCGGGCGAGACGCCGGAGCAGGCGGCCATGCGCGAGGTGGCAGAGGAGACCGGCATTGAGGCCGAGGTGCTGCAGACTCTTGGTGTGATCGACTACTGGTTCACGGGCGATGATCGGCGCGTGCACAAGAAGGTGCACCACTACCTGCTGGAAGCGGTGGGCGGCCACATCACTGTGGAGAACGATCCCGACCACGAGGCCGAGCTCGCCGCCTGGATTCGTATCGACGAGCTTCACACCAAGCTCGCCTTCCCCAACGAGCGCAAGATGGCGCAGACCGCCGCCGAGCTGCTCACCGCGCGGTCGTGATCCCGGCACGGTGGCGAGCCGGGCTCGCAGGACTCGTCGCCAGCATCGGCGCGCTCTCCACTGGCGCCGTGGACGCGCAGGCGGTCATGGTGAGCGATGCCGCACCCATCGAGGGCGTCACCGTAGAGGTCCTCAACAACCTGCAGGCCTTCGCCGGGCCCGGCACCACCTACTCCGCTGTGATACGCACCTCGACGGAGACGGCCTCGCTCTCGGGCGCCTCCCTGTCGCTCCAGATCACCAACCAGCCCCTCGCCGACGCCGACGCGTTGGATGACTTCATGGCGGCGCCCGCCGAGGCGCAGGTGCGGGAGGTTCTCTCCACGCCCGTGGGTGGGGCAAGTTCGGCGCACGCTGGCGAACTGTCGCCCGCATCGGACGTGATGACGTCGCTCACCGTCGCGCCCGGCGGGCTGGGACTCGATCCGGCATCTCCGGGGGTCTTTGGAGTGGTCATCGAGCTTAGAGTGGGGTCAACCGTCGCATGGAGCACCTCGGCGCCGCTCACCTGGCAGCCGGAGCTTTTGCCGCCGCTGGGCGTGGGAGTTCTCGCGAGCGTCTCCGGCTCGAACGACAGGGTCAAGGCACTCCTGGCCGCCGCGTCCGACCCGCGGGTGGCGATCGCCTACGACCCCACAGCGCTCACCTTGGGACAGCGGCTTGCCCTCACGCGGCGCGAGGCCTACCTGTTGCCGGCCGGCAACCTCGATGTCAGCAGCACTTCGCATGCGCAGTCGCCGGTGCTGGTGCAGCAGGCAGTGCAGTTGAGCCAGCAGCAGGCAGAGGCCCCGTGGATCGCGATGGCCGCCTCCGTCGACGACGCCACAGTGGTCACGGCGAGCGCGGCCGGCGCCTTCGCGGTGGTGGCGGTTCCCCGATGGGCGGCGGATGCGTCGGCGGGCGACGTCGCGGTCGCGTCGGTCGCGCCGGTTGACGACGCGCTGCTGGCGCCGCTCGCGCTTCCCGATGCCCGCATCTCTGCTGCACTCGCCTCGAGCGCCCCAGCGGCCCCCTCGGCCACCGCCTCCGTCTACGCAGAGGCCGCCTTCGCGGCGATGCGCGGGGCCGGAACCGTGATCGTCGCTCCGGGAGACGGATGGCTGGTGGACGGCAGCCGCCCCTCGCGCGCCATCGACGATCTGCTCGATGCCCCGTTTGTCACGCCGCGATCCTTCGCCGCGTTGCTGTCGGATCCAGGCAGGCAACAGCTCGACCTGCCCGATGTGGTGGCCTCCGATCTCGACGCCCCCGCCGCAGACGTGCTCACCGCCACCTCCATGCTCACCACGCTCGGGGTCCTCGACTCGGCGTCGGGAGGCGATTCAGATCTCATTGCCCGCACGGGACGCGACCTCCTGGCCGCCCTCTCGATCACGCACCGCGCCGACTCGGATCGGCGCGCGACGGAGTTTGCCGCTGCCCAGGAGCGCGCTGCACAGGTGGCGCGCGCGGTGTCAGTGACATCGGGCTCCGACGTGCTCCTGGTGTCACGCTCCGGACAGTTGCCTGTCACGGTGAGCAACCAGCTTGACGTGCCGGTGACGGTGCGCGTCGCTGTGACGTCGCGGTCGCCGATCCTGCTGACGCGCGGCCAGCCGACGGCCACCATTGAACCGGGGACCGAGCAGACCGTGATGGTGCCCATCGAGGCGATCTCCAGCGGCGACGTGAACGTGTCGGTGGCAGTGCGCACCGAGGACGGCTCCACGGTGGCTGTCGCGGAGACCCTCAAGGTACGTGTGCGAGCCGCGTGGGGCGGATGGGTGACCGGCATCGTGACAGCGGGTCTGGTGGTGCTTCTTGTGGGCGGCATCTATCGCACGATTCGCCGCGGCAGGCGGGATACGCGCGTGGTGCCAGACGATGCCACGGCTGTCGCAGGGCCACCAGAATCCGAGGCGTAGGCGGGTGCACGAGACCGATGACTGACGATTCCCCTTCGGCCCCCGTAGCGGCCGGCGGCGAGCCCGCCCCGCGCCGCAGATCGCTCGGTCGCAACACGGCCATCATGGCCGCCGGCACGCTCGTGTCGCGAGTGCTGGGACTCGTGCGCACAGCCTTGCTCGCGAGCGCGATCGGCGTGACCGGTGTGGCAGCCGACGCGTACGCGGTGGCAAACAATCTGCCCAACATCATGTACGCGATCCTCGCGGCCGGCGTGCTCAACGCCGTGCTGGTGCCGCAAATCACGCGCGCCTTCCACGACGGCCGCGAGCGCACTGTGCACCGCATCCTCACACTCGGCATGACCAGCATGGTGCTGACCACCCTGGTGCTCACGGCGATGGCTGGGTTCTGGGTGCACATCTACGCCGGGTCGTGGGGTCCTGACCAGACGGCGCTCGCCGTGGGCTTCGCGTTCTGGTGCATCCCGCAGCTGCTGTTCTACGGCCTATACGCGCTGTGGGGGCAGGTGCTCAATGCGCGCGAGCAGTTCGGCTGGTTCATGTGGGCGCCCGCCGCCAATAGCGTGGTCGCGATCGCCGGCCTGGTGGCCTACCTCGCCCTGTTTGGCGGGGTGGCGCACGAGGGTGCCTCGGCGTCAGCCATCGTGGCGGACTGGAACGTCACCAAGACAGTGCTGCTCGCGGGTGTCGCGACGCTCGGCATCGCCGCGCAGGCGTTCATCCTCATCCCGCCGATGGTGCGTGGCGGCTACCGCTGGCGCTGGGTGTGGCGCGGCCCCAAGGGCGAGCTCAGTTCCACTGCACGGGTGGCGAGCTGGTCGCTGGGTGCCGTGCTGGTGGAGCAGGTGGGTCTGTGGCTCGTCACACGGGTTCAGACGGCAGCGCCACTGGCAGCGGCGCAACTCGCGCATCCCTCGGTGCCGGTGAATCAGCTGGTGCCGGAGCCCGGCGTGGCCGGCAACGCCGCCTACGTGGCCGCGCTGGGCATCTACCTTGTCCCCCACTCGCTCATCTCGATCTCGCTCATGACCGCGCTGTTCACGCAGATGTCGCGCCATGCTGCGGCGGGAGACCTCGGCAAGTTGCGCGCAGTGCTGAGCGAGGGCGTGCGCCTCGTCACGGCATTCACGATGATCGCGTCAGCCGTGCTGTTCGTGGCCGCGCCCCACGTGGTGAGGGTCTTGGTGCCCACGGTTGACGGCGCCTCAGTGGACGCCGTGGCCTGGGTGCTTCGCCTCATGGTGATCGGGCTGGTGCCGCTGGGCGCGTCGGTCATGGCCAAGCAGGCGTTCTTTGCGCTCGAGGACGGGCGCACGGTGTTCCTGATTCACGTGGCGATGTCAGCGGCATGGCTGGCCGTCGCCTACGGCGTCAAGTGGACTCTCGCGCCCGAGTGGTGGGTCGTGGGTGCGGCGCTGGGTCTCACCGTGACAAACCTCGTGGCATTCGTGTTCCGCATGCTCGCCCTGCGGGGCAGGCTGGACGGCGTGGACGGCCGCCGCGTGCTGGTCACGCTGGCCAAGACTCTCGCGGCGGCCATCATTGCCGCCGTGCCGGGCGCCGCGATCGTGTGGTGGGCTCCGCAGACCTACCTGCAGAACGGGTGGGGCGCCGTGGCCGGGAGCGTGGGCATCGCCGTAGCCGTTGGACTCGTGATGCTGGCGACGTACGCGCTGGCCGTTCGCTTGCTGAGACTGCCAGAGGCGGCCGATGCCGCTCGAGCCCTCGCCCGGCGGATGGGCCGCGTACGATGACCCAAGTCAATCGTCTCGAGGAGGTACGGGTGCAGTCGGGGGAGGTGATCGCGCACCGCTTTGAGGTGGTGCGCGAGGAGCAGGCGGACCTCCCTGGCGTGACTCGCTTTCAGGGTCGCGACACGCGTCTGGGCGGCCCCGTCACTATCGATGTCATCACGTCGCTGGCACCCTCCTCCGTGGTGCGCGCCGCGCATCGAGCGCGGGTGTTGCGCGACAAGCGGCTGGCGCGGGTGCTGGCGGCGGGCGTGGAGCGCAGCGGGTCTGAGCGCCTCGCCTACGTGGTGACCGAGCGTCCCGACGGGGTGCGACTCGACGAGCTGCTCGGCAAGGTCGCGTTCGCCCCACGGAGCGCCGCAGCCGTCATCGGCGCCGCGGCATCCGCGTTGCGCACAGCGTCCCTGCACGGCGAGCACCATGGCCTGCTGCGTGCCCGCAATGTCGTGGTCGTGGCTCCCGGTCGCGTGGTAGTCACGGGACTTGGTCTCGACGGCGAGCTCGCGAGCCAGGCGGGTCTGGGCCGAGGACGCTCCGAGAAGGCCGACTCCGTGGCGCTGGCCAAGCTCTACGTGACAGCAGTCACGTGCATGGACGCCGACCAGGTCACGGCGCTCGACCTACCCCACGATCTTCCCGAGCCCGCGCGCGAGCTCAGCAAGCGCGTCATCAAGGGCACTGGTCCTCACACACTCGACGAGGTCATCGGTGCGTTCGGATCCGGCGACGCGGGGCAGTTGCGAGCGCTCGTAACTGAGGCGCCGACGCTGTGGTGGCCGCGCGCGGCGGGCGGCCTCGCGGGCGATGTGGTGGACCAGGTTCCCGCGGCGGCATCGGACCACGGCACGACCCCAGGTGACGCGCTGGGTGAGGTTTCCGGTGAGGCTGCCGGCATCGTCGCCGCCAGCGAGGCGGAGGCGGAGCCGGTCCAGGCAGTGCAGGAGGCGAGCGTCGAGGAGGCGCCCGTTCCCGCCGACGCCACCACAGACGAGATCCCGCAGGTCGCCGAGCAGGCGACCACCACCGCGGAGCGTCCGCGCGTGCGCTTTGGCGGGGCTGTCGATGATCTCGACGAGTTCACCGACATGGTGGACGATCAGAACGTCGTCCCGGCTCCCGCAGTCATGGAGGCCCTGCTCGCGCGGCTCAGCACTCACTTCCCCCAGTCGCGGCGCCTCGCGGCGTTGGCCGAGGCGGCCCGCAAGCGTGCTCAGGCGCCGGCTCCCATACGCCCCGCGTTGTTCCTCGTGCTGCTCATGCTCGTGGTCATGGCCTTCGCGGTGCTCTCCGCGTGGGATCAGTTGCAGACTCCATTCGAGTTGCCGGGAAGTCACGAGGTGCCACGCGAGGACTACCCGCAGTTCACGTTCGGTCCCGACTCGCCGTCGCCCACCGAGTAGCACCCATCCGGGGGCGCGCTCGCTCCGGAATAGGGGGGCCTACGATGGCGTTGAGCACGCCACCACACCACACCAGAAAGTCCCGAGGTGTCCTAATGTCCGACATTCGCAACGTCATCATCGTGGGGTCCGGACCGTCCGGCTACACCGCGGCGATCTATGCGGCCCGCGCTGGCCTGAACCCCCTGGTGATCGCTGGTTCCATCACCGCCGGCGGCGCACTCATGAACACCACCGAGGTGGAGAACTTCCCCGGCTTCGTGGAGGGCGTGCAAGGTCCCGAGCTGATGCAGACGCTGCAGGCGCAGGCCGAGAAGTTTGGTGCGGAGGTCATGTTTGACGACGCCACCGAGCTGCAGCTCGAGGGCGAGATCAAGTCCGTCACGGTGGGCATGGGCACCACGTACCAGGCGCGCGCCGTCATCCTGGCGATGGGTTCCGCGTACAAAGAGCTTGGCATCGACGACGAGAAGCGCCTGAGCGGCAAGGGCGTGAGCTGGTGCGCCACGTGCGACGGCTTCTTCTTCCGGGGCCAGGACGTGGTGGTCATCGGCGGCGGCGACTCCGCGATGGAAGAGGCGACGTTCCTCACCCGCTTCGCCAACAAGGTGACGATCGTTCACCGCCGCGACGAGCTGCGCGCCTCCAAGGTGATGGCCGACCGCGCGATGGCGGACCCGAAGATTGAGTTTGTGTGGAACGCCGAGGTGCTCTCGCTCAAGGGCGATCCCAAGCTCGAGGGCCTCGTGGTGCGCGACCGCATCAGCGGCGTCGAGTCCGAGATCCCCGCGACCGGCATGTTCGTGGCGATCGGCCACGACCCCCGCTCGGAACTGGTGCGCGGTGTCGTGGACACTGATGCCGAGGGCTATGTCCTCACTGTCGGCAAGACCACCCTCACCAACGTCCCCGGCGTGTTCGCCTGCGGCGACCTCGTGGACAACCGCTACCGCCAGGCGATCACCGCCGCGGGCTCTGGCTGCGAGGCAGCCCTCGACGCACAGAAGTTCCTCGAAACCCTTGAGGACGCGCACGCAGCGCAGGTGCTTGTCGAGGAGGTGGCGCAGTGAGCATGGTCATCAACGCCACATCCGACACCTTCAAGCAGGAGGTGCTCGACTCCGACATGCCGGTGGTCGTGGACTTCTGGGCCACGTGGTGCGGCCCGTGCCGCGCCGTCGCGCCGATCCTCGACGAGCTGTCTACCGAGTACCTCGGCAAGGTCAAGATCGTGAAGGTGGACACCGACGAGAACCAGGATCTCGCGATGGCCTACGGCGTCATGTCGATCCCCACGATGGCGTTCTTCAAGGGCGGCTCCGTAGTAAAGACCCTGGTGGGCGCGCGCCCCAAGGCGCAGCTGATCGAGCAGTTTGACGAGGTCGTGGGCTCTTAGTCCCGCGTTTCGCACCGCGCGTACGAGGGCCCCGTGGCGACTGCCGCGGGGCCCTCACTTGTCACCCAACGTTTCGGGCACCACCGGCGTTATAGTTTCGACCACAGGTGACGACAAGGGGGGCGCCATGCGCTTGAACAACGGTGTGCGATGGATCGGCCTGGGTGGCCTTGGCGCGATGGCGCTGGGCGCTTGCAGCCTGCTGCCCGGGGGCGACGGCGACGAGGGCGGCCTCACCATGAACGACGTTCTTGGTGGTCCCGACTACGAGAACATCGATTACGACGCCCAGCAGCGCGCCTTCGAGGAGGCCGTCGCGGCGTGCATGCGCAACGAGGGCTGGGAGTACATTCCCGTGGAGTACCCGGACATGGGAAGCCCTGCGGAGTACACCGACGAGGACGAGCGCGAGCGCATCGAGCGCGAGGGCCTCGGCATCGCTTACTACACGCTCTACCCCAATGGCCAGGATGGCGCGACCGACGGCTTCACCGACTTCGAGGACCCCAACCAGGAGTACGTGAACTCGCTGAGCGAGTCCGAGATGACGGCGTACTACGAGTCGCTGTACGGCACCGAAGAAGAGCAGAACGCCGGCATGTCAACGGAGGTGGACCCGGAGACGGGCGAGGAGTACTACGTGGGTAGCGGCTGGGGTGCCGGTTGCCAGGGCGCAGCCGGCGAGGAGATCTACGGCAACGACCCCACGCAGGACCCGGCCTACTGGGACGCCGTGAGCGTCTACTACGAGGAGCTTGACGCCCGCGTGCAGGCCGACAGCCGCATCACCAAGCTCACTGACGAGTGGTCAGCGTGCATGGCCGACGCCGGCTTCGAGTACGACGCCCCCGACGACTTCTGGGGTGACGGCTACCAGGCTTACAACGACCGGTACACCGAGATCATGGGCGATGCGAACTGGAACGACCCGTTCGAGGGCTGGACCGAGGAGCAGATCAACGACTTCTTCGCCTCCGCCTCGCAGGACGAGATCGACAAGATGTTCGAGCCCGAGCCGCTGACGGACGAGCAGCGCACAGGCCTCGAGGCACTGCTGGCGGACGAGGTCAAGGTGGCGCTCGCCGACTTCGAGTGCTCGGGTGACTACTACGACAAGATGTCGGAGACCTACACCGAGATCGAGTCGCAGTACGTGGCCGAGCACGAGGACGAGCTGCGCGCCCTCGCCGCGAGCTTCGGCGACGGAGAGTGAACCGCAACACCCTCGTCGGCGGCGCGCTCGGACTTGTCGTTGCCGCTGGCGGCATCGGCTGGTTCGCCGGCTCGACGATCACGTCGCCAGCCGAGGCTGCGGCGCGTGCCCAGGCGCCAGAGGCGTCCCTCATTACAGCCGCCGTGGAGCGGAGGCTGCTCTCTGCCGACATCATCGCCCGCGGAGAGATCGACTACGACGATCCCATCGCGTTGGCACTCGGTGGAACCGTGGGCGGCGACCAGGAGGCGCAGATCGTGACGGGTGTGCCTGAGGAGGGCACGGAGCTGAGTGAGGGATCGGTCGCCCTGGAGGTCTCGGGCCGGCCTGTGTTCCTGCTGGAGGGCGAGCTTCCGGTCTACCGCGACCTGCGGCCGGGCTCGAGCGGAGACGACGTCGAGCAGCTCGAGATCGCGTTGCAGCGGCTGGGCCTCATGAGCGGCGCAGACGACACGTGGGGCGACGACACAGGGGCCGCGATTCAGGCGCTGTACGCGGCGCAGGGATACTCGGCGAACGCCACCTCTGAGGCCAACCAGGACGCGCTCGATGCGGCCCGCGACCAGGTGCGATTCGCTACCCAGGGGCTGCAGGACGCCAAGACTGCGCTCGCCGAGGCGGGCGGAGCGTCGGGCTCAGCACTGCTCGAGGCCCAGGCGGCTGTGGCCGACGCCCAGGACGCGGTGGCGGCATCGTCTGCCCAGCGCACGGCGGCTGTCGCCGCCGCGAACGGCACGCTCGCCGTCGCTCAGCAGGCAGTGACCGACGCCGACGCCGCGGGCGTGCCCGCCCCGGGCAGCGCGGAGTACGTCGCGCTGCAGGCGGCGGTCACCGACGCAGCCAACCAGCTTGCTGTGGTCACCACCGAGCAGGATGCCTTGGTGGCGGCCGCGCAACGCGCACTCGGAATCGCCCAGGCGCGCCTCGCCGAGGCGCGTAACCCCGGGGACCTGACGCTGCTGCGGCGCGCCGTCGACGATGCGCAGCGCGCGCTGACGGACGCGAACGAGCAGCTTGCGCGCGCCGCGGCATCGGCCGGCACCTGGATCCCCTCGGGCGAGCTGATCTTTGTGAAGCGCCTGCCTGTGCAGGTGGTGGATGTCGCCGTCACGCGCGGCTCGACCGTGAGCGGCACCTTAATGACGGTGTCCGGCGCCGAGATCGCCATGACAGTGGGAGTGACCGAGGCCGACGCGCGTCGCCTTGAGGTGGGCGACGCCGTGGTGATCGACGAGCCAGACCTGCTCGAGGAGCCCCTTGAGGCGTCGATTGCGGAGATCCCCGAGTCGGGAGCCTCCGGTCGCGTCCAGATGCGGGTGCAGATCGAGAACATGCCCGACTCCCTGATGGGCGCCAACGTGCGCGTCATCATCCCCGTGGAGTCCACCGACGGCGAGGTGCTCGTGGTGCCCGCCGCCGCACTCTCCGCCGTGGCGAATGGCGACACCCGCGTGGAGGTCGAGGACGCCAACGCCCCTGGCACCACCCGTTTTGTGACGGTGGTGACGGGCCTCGCCGCGGACGGCGTGGTCGAGGTGCGCGCGGTGGACGGCGACCTGGCCGAGGGCGATCGCGTGGTGGTGGGCCAGGCCGACATCGGCCCCGCCGGCGGCGACGATGACGGCGAGACAGCCTCCGAGGATCCGAGCGCCGATGCTGAGTCTGAAGAGGGCTAAGCGCGCGGGCGACGGTGACGTGCCCGTCGCCGCGGGTGAGGCGCCGGCGTGGGGCGACGCCGACGACGGGCCCGTGCTGTCACTGAGCGGCATCGGACGCACGTACGAGTCGGGCGACGTGGAGGTCAATGCCCTCGCCGACGTGCACCTTGAGGTGCAGCGTGGCGAGTACGTGTCGATCGTGGGCCCCTCCGGCTCGGGCAAGTCAACGCTGCTCAACATTCTGGGGCTGCTTGACCGTCCCACCTCGGGTTCGTACCTGTTTGAGGGCCGCGAGGTGGCCACCCTCGACGAGGCGGCGCGCACCGCCGTGCGGGGACGTCGCATCGGCTTCGTGTTCCAGTCGTTCCACCTGCTCTCCCACCGCTCGGTGGTGGAGAACGTGTCGCTATCCATGCTGTACACGGACGTTCCAGCGCGCGAGCGCGCCGAGCGGGCCCGAGCGGCTCTGGCCTCGGTGGGTCTCGAGCATCGGGCGGACTTCACGCCCACCCGGCTCTCGGGCGGTGAGCGGCAGCGCGTCGCCATTGCCAGGGCGATCGTGGCCGAGCCAGCCGTGATGCTTGCCGACGAACCCACCGGAAACCTCGACTCGCGCACGTCGGAGTCCATCTTGGAGCTGTTCGCCTCGTTGCGGGAGCAGGGCCTCACACTGGTGATGATCACGCACGATTCCTCGGTGGCCGCGCGCGCCGATCGCTCGGTGAGCATTCGCGACGGTCGCCTCACGGTGGAGGAGGCGCGATGAAGCCCACCCGCCTGTCGGCGCGCGACCTGCTCTCCGAGGCAGTCGCAGGCCTCGCCTCGCGGCCGGCCCGCACCCTACTCACAGTGCTTGGCACGGTGCTTGGCATCGCCGCGCTGGTGGCCACCGTGGGCATCGCCCAGACGGCTGGCAACCGGATCGTCGGTAGCTTCTCTGAGCTCGAAGCCACGAGCGTCGTGGTGAGCAACTCGGGCGGCTTCTGGTCGAACGGCGCCGGGACGCCGTTTCCCGAGGACGCCGAGGACCGCCTGACGCGGCTCAACGGCGTGGTCGCGGCTGGCACGCTCGGCCCGGTGGACGTGGGCACAGCGCTCGCCTCGACAGTGGTGCTTGACGATCCCACCGGCCAGAACGAGTTTCAGGTGGACGTCTACGCGACGTCCCCCGGCGTGTACGAGGCCGTCAAGGGCACCCTGCGCACCGGGCGCTGGTTTGACGCTGGCCACGAGCAGCGCGCCGACAACGTGGTGGTGCTTGGCCAGGGAGTCGCCGACCGCCTCAACGTGCATCGTGTGGATCAGCAGCCAGTGGTGTTCCTGGGAGACCAGCCGTTTGTGGTGATGGGAATCCTGAGCGACGTCTCGCGCCAGCCGCAGCTTCTCAACGCGGTGATGATGCCCGAGGCCACTGCGCGCGACCTCTACGCCTACACGTCCGGCGACACGGTCCAGATCGACGTGGAGATAGGCGCCGCGGAGCTGATTGCCGAGCAGGCGCCCATCGCGCTCGGACCAAATGACCCCTCGGTCTTTCGCGTGATGAAGCCGCCGTCACCCGACTCGCTGCGCAATCAGGTACAGAACGACGTCAATTCGCTGTTCCTGATCCTGGGGGCCGTGTCGCTCCTGGTAGGTGCCATCGGCATCGCCAACGTAACGCTGGTGAGCGTGCTGGAGCGGGTGGGCGAGATAGGCCTCCGGCGAGCGGTGGGGGCTCGCCGCCGCCACATCGCTGGTCAGTTTCTGCTGGAATCGACGGCCATGGGGGTGGTGGGTGGCATTATTGGCGCCACGTTAGGCATCCTCGTGATCGTGGGCCTGGCTGCCGCCCGGCAATGGACGCCCGTGCTCTCGCCGCTCATCCCGCTGGGCGCTCCGCTTCTCGGTGGGCTCACCGGACTCGTGGCCGGCGTCTATCCCGCGCTGAGGGCGGCGTCGCTCGAGCCGGTTGACGCCCTCCGCTCGGGCACGTAGTCGTCCGAGACGCGGCGTGGGCGCGTGCACACGCAACTGGACCCGTGAGCCCGGGGCCAGTCGGGGTGCCACTGGCGCGCGCGAGCATCGGCCGCATCGTGCCAGACTTCTGTTCATGACGACTTCGGACACCGGCGGCACCAGGCTCGATCCTTGGCTTGGTTCGTATGCCGCACGCGCAAACAACATGCGCGCGTCCGAGATCCGAGCGCTGTTCTCCGTGGCGTCGCGCCCCGAGGTGGTGTCGCTGGCTGGTGGCATGCCCTATCTGGCCGGGCTCCCGTTGAAGGAGTTGGGCGAGTCCATGAGCCGCCTCATCGCCGAGCAGGGTGAGGTGGCGCTGCAGTACGGCTCCGGCCAGGGCTACGAGCCGCTGCGCGAGCAGATCACGCAGGTGATGGAGCTCGAGGGCATCAAGGCGCACCCGGACGACGTGGTGGTCACCACGGGCTCGCAGCAGGCACTCGACCTTGTCACCAAGATCTTCATCGACCCGGGCGACGTGATTGTGGCCGAGGCTCCCTCCTACGTGGGCGCCTTGGGCGTGTTTCGCGCGCACGAGGCCGACGTGGTGCACGTCCCGATGGATGCCGATGGCCTCATCCCCTCGGCGCTCGACGAGACACTCACCAGGCTGCGCGGCGAGGGCCGCGCCGTGAAGTTCCTCTACACGGTGCCCAACTTCCACAATCCCGGAGGCGTCACGCTGTCGATGGAGCGTCGCCCGCAAGTGGTGGAGATCTGCCAGCGCAACGGGGTCCTCATTCTTGAGGACAACCCGTACGGCCTGCTGGGATTCGACCGTGAGCCCCTGCCTGCCATGCGCTCGCTTAACCCAGAGGGCGTCATTTACCTGGGGTCTTTCTCCAAGACCTTTGCCCCGGGATTCCGCGTCGGCTGGGCCGCGGCGCCCCACGCCGTGCGCGAGAAGCTCGTTCTCGCCTCGGAGGCGGCCATCCTGTGCCCGTCCAATGCGTCCCAGATGGCCATCTCGCAGTACCTTGACCACTACGACTGGCAGGGACAGATCAAGGCGTTCCGCGAGCAGTACCGCGACCGCCGCGACGCGATGATCTCCGCGCTCGAGGAGATGATGCCGTCGGCGTCCTGGAACGTGCCGGACGGCGGCTTCTATGTGTGGGTCAAGTTGCCCGAGGGTCTCGACGCCAAGTCCATGCTCCCCCGCGCCATCACCGCCCGCGTCGCGTACGTCAGCGGCACCGCCTTCTACGCCGACGGCCAGGGCGGCGACCATATGCGCCTCAGCTTCTGCTACCCCACTCCCGAGCGGATCCGCGAGGGCGTGCGCCGTCTCGCAAGCGTCGTGGACGCCGAGCTCGAGACAGTGCGCATCTTTGGCACCGGCTCGGCCGGCCCCACCAGCACCGTCGAGTTCCCGTCGCCCGACATCGCGTAACCCGTCACCACCAACCGGAGGAATCACCCGATGAACGTCATCATCCTGGCCGGCGGCCTCTCACACGAGCGCGACGTCTCGATCCGCTCCGGCCGACGCGTCAAGGACTCCCTCGAGGAGCGCGGCGTGACGGTGACCCTCATGGACGTGGACACGGCGCTGCTGCCCACCGTACGCGAGGCGAAGGACACCGTCGTGTGGCCCCTGCTGCACGGCGCCTCGGGTGAGGACGGCGCGCTGCAGGCGCTACTCGAGCTCGTGGACGCCCCCTACGTGGGCACGCGCTCACGCGAGGCGCGAGTGGCGTGGGTCAAGCCCGTGGCCAAGGCAGTCTTCGCCCGTGCCGGCGTGGCCACCCCTGACTACGTCACGCTCCCCCAGTCGCTCTTCCGCGAGGCCGGAGCCGAACACGTCCTGGGCGCGATCCTCGACAAGTTCGATCTGCCGCTCGTGGTCAAGCCCGCGCGAGGCGGCTCCGCCCTGGGAGTGTCGCTGGTGACGGAGCCCTCGCAGCTCGCACAGGCGATGGTCCACTGCTTTGCGTACGGCGACATGGCCATGGTTGAGCAGGCGGTGACAGGAACCGAGGTGGCCGTCTCGGTCATCGGTGCCGGCGAGGGCGCGCGCGTGCTGCCCCCCGTGGAGATCTCGTGCGACGGCCCGTACGACTACGACGCGCGATACAACCCGGGCCGCGTCGAGTACTTCGCGCCGGCGCGCCTTAGTGACGTCGCCCGGACTACCGTGGAGGAGGCCGCGCTGGCCGTCCACCGCTCGATGGGCCTCGTGGACCTGTCCCGCATCGACATGATTCTCGATGCCCAGGGCGTGGCCCAGGTGCTGGACATCAACATCGCGCCCGGCATGACGGAGACGTCGCTGTTCCCGCAGGCGATTGAAGCGGCGGGCTTGGATCAGGGCGAGGTGTATGCCCAGATCTGCGCCGATGCGTTGGCGCGCCAGCGGGCGTAGCCACCAGCTGGCGCGGTTGCTGTCGGCACGCCTCGCGCAGGAGCCACGGACGGCCGACGGCTGACTGCCCCCCTCGCACCCCTGCGCTGGCGCCCCGCTTCCCTACTCCCCGAATACTCCCGGGTCCCTGGGATTGATGAGCTGCACGATCCGGTTGAGATCCTCGACGGTGGCGAAGTCGATGGTGATGGCGCCCTTGGTGCGCCCCACCTTGACCTTCACTCGCGTGTCGAGGTGGTCGCCGAGTCGCGCAGAAAGGTCGTCCAGAGCCTCTGTGTGGCCCCCTGCGCGCACGGAACCCGTCTTGGGGTCCTTGACCTCTACACCGAGCGTCACGGCCTCCTCAGTGGCGCGCACGGACATTCCCTCGGCGACAATGCGAGTAGCGAGCTTGTCCATGGCCTCGGGAGAGTCCAGTGTGAGGAGGGCACGGGCATGGCCTGCGCTGATCACACCCGCGGCCACGCGCTTCTGCACCGCGGCAGGGAGCTTCAGCAGACGCAGGGTGTTTGAGATCTGCGGGCGCGATCGGCTAATGCGCTCGGCGAGCTGCTCATGGGTGATGCCAAAGTCGTCCAGCAGCTGCTGATACGCCGCTGCCTCCTCGAGCGGGTTGAGCTGCGAACGGTGCAGGTTCTCCACCAACGCATCGCGAAGCATGTCGACATCCTCGGTGCTGCGGATGATCGCGGGCACCTCGGTGAGGCCAGCCTCCTTGGACGCGCGGAGACGGCGCTCACCCATGATGAGCTCGTAGCCCTCCCCCGCCGGGTTCTTGCGCACCACGATGGGCTGCAGAATGCCGATCTCCTTGATGGAGCCCACCAGTTCGGCGAGCGCCTCGGGATCGAATACCGCGCGCGGCTGGCGCGGGTTGGGCACGATGTCCGCGTTGGGGATGTATGCGAACGTGGCACCGGGAACGGCCTTGAGGCCCTCCTGCTGCGCCAAGGCCTCGGCCGTCACCTGCGGGATGGCGCCCGTATCGGCAAAGAAGACGTCACGAGGGCGGTCGGCGCGCTCCTGCGCGGCCGCAACCTGCTCGGGCTCCGTGGGGATCAGGGCGCCGAGTCCGCGACCCAGACCCCTCGACTTGGGCTTGCTGCTCACTTGGCACCTCCGGCGGCCGCGCCGCGCTCTGCCACCTCACGGGCGACGGCCAAGTAGGCGACGGCGCCGGGAGAGTGGGGGTCGTAAGAAATGACTGTCTGCCCAAAGCTGGGAGCCTCGGAGACACGAACCGAGCGCGGGATGGTCTGATCCAGCGTTTCGCTCGGGAAGTGAGAGCGCACCTCGTGCGCCACCTCACGTGCCAGGTTGGTGCGCTGGTCGTACATCGTGAGCACGATCGTGGATACGTGGATGTTCTTGTTGAGGTGGCGCTTCACCATGTCAATGGTGTTGATGAGTTGCGTGAGACCCTCGAGCGCGTAGTACTCGCACTGGATAGGGATCAGCACCTCGGTGGCCACCACCATCGCGTTGAGTGTCAGCAGGCCAAGGCTGGGCGGGCAGTCGATGAAGATGTAGTCGAGGTTCTTGCCGTCCTGCTCGAGCAGCTCCTCGATCGCCGTGTGGAGGCGGTACTCACGCTTGACTGCCGACACGAGCTCGATGTCGGCGCCCGCGAGGTCGATCGTGGCCGGCACGCACCACAGCGATGGCAGATCGGGGCAGCGCTGCACTACCGATGCGATGGGCGCATCCTCGAGCAACACCTCGTAGATCGACGGCGTTCCGGCACGGTGCTCGACGCCCAGCGCCGTCGAGGCGTTTCCCTGCGGGTCCGCGTCAATCACCAGAACGTTGGCACCCTTGCTGGCAAGCGCCGCCGCAAGATTCACTGACGTGGTGGTCTTACCGACGCCACCCTTCTGGTTCGAGACGACAATCACTCGCGTCTGGGGTGGGCGGGGAAAGTCGGTCGCCTCGATGCTCCGACGGAGCCGCTCGGTCTCCATCAGCTCCGCAGCGAGCGGCGTATCCGCGTCAGTTGCCATGCCGTCAAACGGGTCGCGGGACGTCGCCTCGGAGGGTACTGTCGCCTGCGCCCCACTCTCGGGATGCGTCGGCGTCGCCGCGGCCTGCTCCTCGGGTACTGTCACGCGCTTCTCCTTATGGCTATCTGGCGGACGGTGCGGACCAATGTTTCACGTGAAACAGGGTCCTCGCAAACGCCGTCGGGCGCAGTTGTCCACACCGAGGCTGGGGATGTGTGGTCAGCCAACCTCACCTGTGGACGACGGCCGTGTAGAACGGCTCCCACCGCATGACATGGCTGTGGAAAACCTGTGAGGAAGATTTTCTGTCGACGCCTAGGATTCCCTCCGAAGAAGCACCACCGTGGTCGGCTCGAGTCCTGGTAGCGTCGGCGCTTCGCGCACCTCCGCCGAGAGCCTGAGCTTGCGCAACACGTACTTACCCTTCTCAATCTCCTCCACCGCGGAGCGGCCCTTGAGAAGCGCCATGTGGCCATCGTCCGCGAGGAGAGGAGCGCACCACTTGGCCAACTTGTCGATGCTCGCCACTGCCCGGGCCGTGAGGTTGTCGGCCACTACTCCCTCGGCGAAATCTTCTGCCCTGCCGCGCAGCACCCGAACATTGTCGAGACCCACCGCTTCGGCCGCCTCGGTCAGCCATGTGACGCGACGCTCCATCGGCTCGATGAGGGTCACCTCATGCTCAGGCAGCATGGCGGCAATCACCAGTCCAGGAAGACCAGCGCCCGATCCCACGTCAACGATCGTTCCCTCCCCTAGGAACGGCACCACAGCAGCCGAGTTCAGGATGTGGCGCTCCCACAGGCGATCGAGTTCGCGGGGGCCGATAAGGCCGCGCAGTTCACCCTGATCCGCAAGCAGGTTCGCAAATGCCGTCACCGCCCCGAGTCGGTCTCCAAAGAACCGTTCCAGTGCTGCGGGATCCAGGGACGCGAGGTCTGTGGCCGGAGAGCCGCCGGAGGGAGCGGTCATCGATATGACTCCTTGGGTGAGCTGTGGGCTGGGGGCGAGGAGCCCAGGGCCCCACCATGCTACGGCCGGTTGAGGCGGACGCGATGTTTCACGTGAAACCGTCCTTGTACGACGCAGCGACCGCGTGCGCTCGCTCGTCGGGCGCGCCACCTCCGATGGTGATGACATGCGGGCTCGCGATGCGCTCGGGCCAGCCAACCGGCCCGCACCGATGTTTCACGTGAAACGGGCGCCCGCGCCTACCCGTCGCCGCGCAGCGCCGTGCCCGCGCCTCGCCCCGGGACGCGAGTGAGGTGGAAGCCTCCCCACGCCGACTTGGCACAAACGGCAGCTCGCGCCATGCACGACACACCCAGCACGACGCATCCATGCACGACACACCCAGCACGACGCATCCGACCGCAGCGCCGTGCTCGCCATACCCAACCGCGACACACCCAAGTTAGACGCGCAAGCCTGAGCCGCCGCCCCACGCACCGGACGGCACCCTTACGGACCCCATCGCCCAGGGCTGTTTCACGTGAAACATCGAGGACGCCGCCTCGCTTCTCGCCGCCACCCGTGTGCGCCGCCACCCGTGTGCGCCGCCACCCGTGTGCGCCGCCACCCGTGTGCGCCGCCACCCGTGTGCGCCGCCTCCCCTGCTCGCCTCCGCCGGAACGGCGCGGCCGTCCGAGCCGCGCCACACAGCTCTAGAGCCGGTTGCACCAACGACAAGCCCGCGCAACTGTCCCAGTCACGACCAGCGGCCGATGTTTCACGTGAAACATCAATGCGGACCACTCCCGCGCGAGAATGCTCGCTCAAGAGACAAGAAGGGCCGGACGGGTACCCGTCCGGCCCTTCTTGTGTCTCACCGTTTCACGTGAAACATTGCTCCCCTACTCGGCGGGAAGCACCACCACGTGACGGTGTGGGTCCTCACCCTCGGACTCGGAACCCAGCCCGGCCTCGAGTACCACGTCGTGCACCACCTTGCGCTCGAACGCGTTCATGGCTGGCAGTGCCACCGACTGGCCCGACTCGCGCACCTTGGCGATCGCCTCGCGCGCCTGCTCCGCGAGCTGCGCCTTGCGGCCCGCTCGGAAGTCGGCGATGTCGAGCATGAGTCGGCTCACGTTGCCCGTCTCGGACTGCACGGCGAGACGAGCCAGGTCCTGCAGGGCGTCGAGAACCTCACCCTCGGGGCCTACGAGGCGCTTCAAGTTCTGGCTCGGTCCGTCGGCCACCACGGCCACCTTGGGCCTGCCAGCCTCGACGGAGATGTCAATGTCGCCATCCATGTCCAGGATGTCGAGAAGCTCCTCGAGGAAGTCGGCGGCGATATCGCCCTCTGCTTCGAGGTCCTT
>QKAX01000076.1 GCA_003246255.1 Demequina lutea | reverse complement strand
CTTGGGCCTCGTGGCAGCACGTACCAAAGCTCGTAAGCGAGCGCTCGACGTCCTCTTTGAGGCCGACCAGCGCGGCGCCGACATTCTTGACTTCCTCGACGAGCGCCTCGCGATGTCGGGCAGGGAGACACCCCTTCCCGAGTACGCCGCGCAGATTGTGCGGGGAGTCGCCGAGCGCGTTGAAACCCTTGACGGTCTGCTCGCGGACGCCTCAACCGAGTGGCCGCTGCACCGCATGCCGGCTGTTGACCGAGCGCTGTTGCGCATCGGCGCGTGGGAGATCCTCTTTAATGACGAGGTGCCCGCACCGGTCGCGATCGACGAGGCGATGGAGCTTGCCGGCGACCTTTCCACCGACGACTCGCCGAGGTTTGTGGGCGGCGTGCTCGGACGCATCATGCGAGAAGCGGGCCTCGAGGGCTAACGTCCTATAGGCTGTCCGCGACACCCTTTAAGAGCCGTCCAGAGAGGCGGAGAAGGAGGTCGCCAGTGACTGGCACCATTCTTGGCGCGCCCGATGTGGCGCGCGCGCTCACGCGCATTGCTCACGAGATCATCGAGCGCAATGACGGGGCAGCGGACATCGTCCTGCTGGGCATCCCGACGCGCGGTGAGCCCCTCGCGCGCCGCCTGGCGCAGCGCATCGCCGATGTGGAGTCGGGATTTGACGCCGCCGATCGCTGCGGATCGCTCGACATCACGATGTATCGCGACGATCTTCACAAGCAGCCGACGCGTAGCATCGGCGCCACGACGCTCCCGGCCGCGGGCATCGACGATGCGGTAGTGGTGCTCGTGGACGATGTCTTCCACACCGGGCGCACGATCCGCGCCGCGCTGGACGCGGTCAAGGACCTCGGCCGGCCGCGCGCGGTGCAGCTTGCGGTGCTCGTGGACCGCGGGCATCGCGAGTTGCCCATCCGGGCCGACTTTGTGGGCAAGAACATCCCCACGGCGCGCAGCGAGCGCGTGGCGGTACACCTCGAGGAGATCGACGGCGAGGACGCCGTGATCCTGACCGGGGGCGAGCGATGAAGCACCTGCTGGGCACCAAGGACATGACGCGTGAGGATGCGGTGCTCATCCTCGACACGGCCGCGCAGATGGCGGCGACGCAGGAACGCGAGATTCGCAAGCTCCCCACGCTGCGCGGCAAGACCGTGGTGAATCTGTTCTTTGAGGACTCGACGCGCACGCGCATTAGCTTTGAGGCCGCCGCCAAGCGCCTTAGCGCCGACGTCATCAACTTCTCGGCCAAGGGCTCGAGCGTGTCGAAGGGTGAGAGCCTCAAGGACACGGCCCTGACGCTGCAGGCGATGGGCGCCGATGCCGTGGTGGTGCGCCACTGGGCCTCTGGCGCCGCCTACCAGCTGGCTCACGGCGGCTGGCTGCACGGCTCCGTGCTCAACGCGGGCGACGGCACGCACGAGCACCCCACGCAGGCCCTCCTGGACGCGTTCACGGCCCGCAAGCACCTCGTCGGCGACCCCGCGGGCAAGGGGCTTGACGGCCTTCACATCGCGATCGTCGGCGACGTCCTGCACTCGCGCGTGGCGCGCTCTAACGTGCACCTATTGACGACGCTCGGCGCGCGTGTGAGCCTCGTCGCCCCGCCCACGCTGTTGCCGGTGGGCATGGGGCCGTGGCCAGTGGACGTGTTCCACAGCCTCGACGACGCGCTGGATGCCGCCGACGTGGACGCGGTGATGATGCTGAGGGTGCAGCGCGAGCGCATGACGGGCGGGGGATCGGCCTTCTTCCCCAGCCCGGAGGAGTACACGCGCCTCTTTGGCCTCGACGGCGACCGCATGGCGCGCCTGCCCGAGCACACGATCGTGATGCACCCCGGCCCCATGAACAGAGGCCTCGAGATCTCGGCGGAGGCGGCCGACAGCCCGCGCTCCGTGATTGTGGAACAGGTAGCCAACGGTGTGGCGGTCCGCATGGCGGCCCTGTATTTGCTGCTGGCAGGAGAGGAGCAGGCGTGAGCGACGCTTTCGTCATCAAGGGGGCGTCGCTGTACGGCGACACGGTCAGGGACGTCGCCGTGGTCGACGGCGTCATCGTGGAGTCTGCCCCGGCCTCTGCCGTGGTGATCGACGCCGACGGCCTGGTGCTGCTGCCCGGCCTCGTCGACGCCCACACGCACCTGCGTGAGCCCGGCCGCGAGGACGCGGAGACGATCGAGACCGGTTCGCGCGCCGCGGCACGCGGCGGCTACGCGGCCGTGTACGCGATGGCGAACACGAACCCCGTCGCCGACACCGCCGGAGTGGTCGAGCAGGTGTGGAGCAGGGGCCGCGAGATCGGCCTGGTGGACGTGTTCCCGGTGGGCGCCGTCACCGTGGGACTCAAGGGCGAGCACCTGAGCGAGATGGGGGCGATGGCGCACTCGCGCGCTCGAGTGCGGTGCTTCTCCGACGACGGCGTGTGCGTCTATGACCCCGTTATCATGCGGCGTGCGCTCGAGTACGTGAAGTCGTTTGATGGAGTGGTGATTCAGCACGCGCAGGACCTGCGCCTGACGCAGGGCTCGCAGATGCACGAGGGCGAGGTCTCCGCGGAGCTGGGCCTCGCCGGCTGGCCCGCCGTGGCAGAGGAGTCGATCGTGGCGCGCGACGTGCTGCTCGCCGGCCACGTCGGCTCGAGGGTGCACGTGCAGCACGTGTCCACCGCAGGCTCGGTGGACATCATCCGGTGGGCAAAGTCGCGCGGCATCAACGTGACCGCCGAGGCCACGCCGCACCACCTGCTCCTCACACACGAGGAAGCGAAGACCTACAACCCGCTGTTCAAGGTCAACCCGCCGTTGCGCACGTCCGAGGACGTCGAGGCACTGCGCGACGGCCTGGCCGACGGCACCATCGACATCGTGGCCACCGACCACGCTCCGCACGCGAGCGAGGACAAGGACTGCGAGTGGGCGGCCGCATCCTTCGGCATGCTCGGCCTTGAGACCGCGCTCGGCGTGCTTCAGCAGGTGATGGTGGACTCAGGACGCATGACGTGGCGCGACGTGGCCCGCGTGATGTCGGAGACTCCCGCGCGCATCGGCCGCGTCGAGGACCAGCACGGCCGCCCGCTCGAGCCGGGCGAGCCCGCCAACCTGACTCTGGTGGACCCCAAGGCCGCCTGGACCGTCGAGCCGGCTGCGCTGGCGAGCCGGGCCCGCAACACCCCGTACGCTGGCAGGGAGCTGCCCGGACGCGCCGTCGCGACGTTCCTCCGCGGCGTCCCCACTCATCTTGATACCCGCTTCGAAGGAGTCTTCGCGTGAGCAACGACCCTGCGCTCCTCGTCCTCGAGAACGGCGATGTCTACCGCGGCCAGGCCTATGGCGCCAGCGGCGAGACACACGGCGAGATCGTCTTCAACACCGGCATGACCGGCTACCAGGAGACCCTCACCGATCCGTCGTACTACCGGCAGATCGTCGTCATGACCGCGCCGCACATCGGCAACACGGGCATGAACGACGAGGACGCCGAGTCGCGCCGCATCTGGGTCGCCGGCTATGTGGTGCGCGACCCCGCGCGACGCCCGTCCAACTGGCGCTCACAGCGCACTCTGGACCACGACCTGGCCGACCAGGACATCGTGGGCATCTCTGGCATCGACACCCGCAAGCTCACGCGCACGCTGCGCGACGCGGGTTCGATGCGCGCGGGCATCTTCTCGGGCGAGGCGCTTGCCGACGAGGCGACGCTGGTTGAGCGCGTGAAGACCGGCGAGCAGATGCTCGGCTCGCACCTGGCCGACGCGGTGTCCATCGAGGGCGAGTACGTGATCGAGCCGGTGGGGGAGCAGCTCGCACACGTGGTGGCGGTTGACCTGGGCATCAAGGCCATGACGCCCGAGCGAATGGCCGAGCGCGGCATGAAGGTCACCGTGGTGCCCTCCTCGTGGACCGCCGAGCAGATCCTGGCGCTCCAGCCCGACGGCGTGTTCTTCTCGAACGGCCCTGGCGACCCCGGCGCGGCCGACCGCAGCGTCGGCGTGCTGCGCGACGTGCTCGACGCGAAGGTGCCGTTCTTTGGCATCTGCTTTGGCAACCAGCTGCTTGGCCGTGCGCTCGGCTACGGCACCTACAAGCTCAAGTTTGGCCACCGCGGCATCAACCAGCCAGTCATGGACCGCACGACGGGCAAGGTCGAGGTCACGAGCCACAACCACGGATTTGCGGTGGATGCCCCGCTCGATGGCGAGAGCGACTCGCCAAACGGCTACGGCAAGGTCAAGGTGAGCCACGTGTGCCTGAACGACGACGTGGTCGAGGGCCTGGAGTGCATGGACATCCCCGCGTTCTCCGTCCAGTACCACCCCGAGGCAGCCGCTGGTCCCCACGACGCCTCGTACCTCTTTGACCGCTTCCTCGACCTCATGAAGGGTCGCCAGACCACCGGAGGAGTCCGCTAGTGCCCCGCCGCGACGACATCAAGACGGTCATGGTGATCGGCTCCGGCCCGATCGTCATCGGCCAGGCCTGCGAGTTCGACTACTCGGGCACGCAGGCGTGCCGCGTGCTGAAGGCCGAGGGCCTGCGCGTGGTGCTGCTCAACTCGAACCCCGCCACGATCATGACGGACCCCGAGTTCGCCGACGCGACGTACGTGGAGCCCATCACCACCGAGGTGATCGAGCGGATTATCGAGAAGGAGCGCCCCGACGCGCTGCTGCCGACGCTGGGCGGCCAGACCGCGCTGAACGCTGCCATCGCGGCGGCCGAGGCGGGGATTCTCGACAAGTACGACGTCGAGCTGATTGGCGCCAACCTTGACGCCATCAACCTGGGCGAGAACCGCGAGCTCTTCAAGGGCGTCGTGGAGCGTTGCGGCGCCGACTCCGCGCGCTCGCACATCTGCCACACGATGGACGAGCTGCTGGCCGCGGCCGAGGATCTCAAGTACCCCGTCGTCGTCCGCCCGTCCTTCACGATGGGTGGCCTGGGCTCCGGCTTCGCGTACAACGAGGAGGACCTGCGTCGCATCGGTGGCGCGGGCCTTCACTATTCGCCCACCACCGAGGTGCTCCTCGAGGAGTCGATCCTTGGTTGGAAGGAGTACGAGCTCGAGCTCATGCGCGACCATAACGACAACGTGGTGGTCGTCTGTTCGATCGAGAACGTGGACCCGGTGGGCGTGCACACGGGCGACTCGGTGACGGTCGCGCCCGCGCTGACGTTGACCGACCGCGAGTACCAGAAGCTGCGCGATATCGGCATCGCCGTGATCCGCGAGGTGGGAGTGGACACGGGTGGCTGCAACATCCAGTTCGCCGTCAACCCGGAGACTGGCCGCATCATCGTCATCGAGATGAACCCGCGCGTCTCCCGTTCGTCGGCGCTAGCCTCGAAGGCCACGGGCTTCCCGATCGCCAAGATCGCCGCCCGCCTGGCCATCGGCTACTCGCTCGACGAGATCCCCAACGACATCACGGGCTCCACCCCCGCGTCGTTCGAGCCCACGCTCGACTACGTGGTGGTCAAGGTGCCGCGCTTCGCGTTTGAGAAGTTCCCGGCCGCGGACCCCGTGCTCACCACCACCATGAAGTCGGTGGGCGAGGCCATGGCGCTCGGCCGCAACTTCACCGAGGCACTTGGCAAGGCGCTGCGCTCCATCGACAAGAAGGGACAGACCTTCCACTGGGAGGGCGAGCCGCTGGCGGGCGAGGAGCTCGAGGCGCTCATCCAGGAGTGCGCGATCCCCACCGAGAAGCGCCTGGTCCAGGTGCAGCAGGCGCTCCGCGCGGCGATCGTGGACCCCAAGGTGCTCGATCGCGTGTTCGAGTCCACCAAGATCGACCCGTGGTTCCTCGACCAGATCCTGCTGATCAACGAGGTGGCGCTGGAGGTCTCCGGCGCAGCGGAGCTCGACGAACACGTGCTGCGCCGCGCCAAGTCGCATGGCCTGAGCGACGTGCAGATCGCCCAGCTGCGCCACATCGATGAGGCGTCGATCTCCGCAGCTCGTGTCGCCCACGGCGTCCTCCCGGTTTACAAGACAGTTGACACGTGCGCGGCCGAATTCGAGGCCCACACCCCTTACCACTACTCGACGTATGACGAGGAGTCCGAGGTGTCGCCCCGCGAGCGCGAGGCCGTCATCATCCTCGGCTCCGGCCCCAACCGCATCGGCCAGGGCATCGAGTTCGACTACTCGTGCGTGCACGCGGCGCTGACGCTCAAGGAGCGTTACGAGACCATCATGGTCAACTGCAACCCCGAGACCGTCTCCACGGACTACGACACCTCCGACCGCCTGTACTTTGAGCCGCTCACGTTCGAGGACGTCATGGCCGTCTACGAGGCCGAGAAGGCCGCGGGTCCCATCAAGGGGATGCTGGTTCAGCTGGGCGGCCAAACGCCGCTGAGCCTCGCGCAGCGCCTTGCCGACGCAGGGGTGCCGATCCTCGGCACGTCGCCCGAGGCGATCGATAACGCGGAGGACCGCCGCGCCTTTGGCGAGGTGCTCACCGGAGCGGGCCTGCCAGCGCCGCAGTACGGCACGGCAAACGGCATCGACGAGGCGATCGAGATTGCTGAACGCATCGGCTTCCCGGTGCTGGTGCGGCCCTCGTACGTGCTGGGCGGCCGCGGCATGGAGATCGTGTACTCGCGCGAGCAGCTCGAGGACTACGGCACCCGCATGGCAGACGTGGGCGACCAGCACACCGACGCGCCGCTGCTGATCGATAGGTTCCTTGATGACGCGATCGAGATCGACGTCGATGCCCTGTACGACGGCGAGGAGATGTACCTGGGCGGCGTGATGGAGCACATCGAGGAGGCCGGCATTCACTCGGGCGACTCCGCGTGCGTGCTCCCGCCCGTGACGCTATCAGCCGCCGATCTCGAGCGGATCAGGGAGTCGACCCTGGCATTGGCCAAGGGTATCGGTGTCCGTGGCCTCATGAACGTCCAGTTCGCCCTCGCCTCGGACGTGCTCTACGTGCTCGAGGCGAACCCGCGAGCGTCGCGCACAGTGCCATTCGTGGCCAAGGCGACCGGCGTACCCCTGGCGAAGGCGGCGTCGCGTGTCATGCTCGGGGAGTCCATCGCCGCCCTTCGCGCGGAGGGGCTGCTGCCCGAGACGGATGCCACCGTCTATCGCTCGGAGCAGCGCGTCGCCGTGAAGGAGGCGGTGCTGCCGTTCAAGCGTTTCAGGACTCGCGAGGGCATCGCCGTTGACTCCGTCCTCGGCCCCGAGATGCGATCAACGGGCGAGGTCATGGGCTTTGATGAGACCTTCCCGCTCGCCTTCGCCAAGTCGCAGGCCGGCGCGTTTGGAGGCCTCCCGCTGGGCGGCACAGTGTTCGTGTCGATGGCGGACAGGGATAAGCGCTCGATCACCTTCCCTGTGGCGCGCCTGCACCAGCTCGGGTTCACCGTGTTGGCTACCGAGGGCACCGCGCGCGTGCTGAAGTTGCATGGGATCCCCTCGCAGGTGGTGCGCAAGAACTCGCAGGGTCGGGGGCCCGACGGCGAACCCACGATCGTTGACCTGATCAACGACGGCAAGGTGGACATGGTGGTCAACACCCCCTCCGGCCAAGGCGCTCGTGCCGACGGCTACGAGATCCGCGCAGCGGCCACCGCAGCGGACGTGGCGATCGTGACGACCACGCAGCAGTTGGCTGCCGCGGTGCAGGCTATTGAGGCGCTGCAGGGCGGTCGATTCGAGGTCTTGAGCCTGCAGGACGCGAGCGCCGCCCTCACAAAGTGAGGAAAGCGCAGGTAGCATGACGAGTGTGACCTCTCGGGGCCCCACGACTCGGAAGGAGCAAGGATGGCTTTTGGCGCCCGCCTAGCCTCTGCCATGAGGGACTACGGACCCTTGTGCGTCGGCATTGACCCGCATCCCGAGCTTCTTGCGCGGTGGGGCCTTCGCGACTCCGCGGAGTCGCTCGTCACCTTCGCGGACGCGCTTCTTGATGCGTCCGCTGGCCAGGTGGCGGCCGTGAAGCCCAACTCGGCCTTCTTCGAACGGCATGGCTCGCGAGGCATGGCGGCGCTGGAGCACACGTTGCAGCGCGCGAGGGAACTGAGCCTGCTCACCATCCTTGACGTGAAGCGAGGCGACATCGGCTCCACGATGGAGGGTTACGCGGATTCGTTCCTCTCGGAGGACGTGCCGCTTGAGGCCGACGCCATCACGGTGTCGCCGTACCTTGGCTTCGGCTCGTTGCGTCCAGCCTTCGAACTCGCCGAGCACACAGGCAAGGGCGTGTTTGTCCTGGCCCTCACGTCGAACCCCGAGGGGGCCTCCGTGCAGCATGCGGTCGGCTCCGATGGCAGGCCCGTGGCCCGTGCCATCGCAGAGGCCGCCGCCGAACTCAACCTCGGAGCGCAACCCATGGGGTCAGTTGGCCTCGTCGTGGGAGCGACGATTGGCCAGGCTGTGCGCGACCTGGGGATAGATCTTGCGGCCGTGAACGGCCCGCTGCTCGCCCCGGGTGTCGGAGCACAGGGTGCAGGGCCCGCAGAGGTGGCCCAGGTGTTTGGAGAGGCTCGCCCCCGCGTCCTCGTGAACCAGTCGCGCGGAATCGCCGCGGCAGGTCCCTTCGTTGAGAAGCTGCGGGGAGCAATTCAAGCTGCCTCGGGTGCCGCTCAGTTCGCGCTGGCGACCCCCGAGACGGAGGAATAAGCCCAACCCAGGGCCCCATTGAAGGAGGTGACATGGCAACTCCCGAGTTGACGGAGGAGCAGCGCGCCCAAGCGCTGGTCAAGGCCACGGCGGTGCGTAGCGCCCGGCGTGTGTTCAAGGAGAGTTTGTCCCGCGGCGAGTTCACGCTTGCCGATGCCATTTCACGCGCCAAGGCCGACGAGGCTCTCGCCGGCATTCGCGTCCATGACCTGTTGCAGTGCTTGCCTGGGATCGGTCCCAAGCGTGCCTCGGTCGTGATGGAGGAGATCGGCATCAGCGCGGCGCGCCGCATTCGCGGCCTCGGTGCACATCAGGTCGACGCGTTGCTTGACAGAGAGCGCCGATGAGCCGACTCGTCGTGGTCGCCGGCCCTTCGGCCGTCGGCAAGGGCACACTTGTGGGCGCCCTCAGGCAGCGCAGGCCCGACATCTGGGTGTCGGTGTCTGCGACCACGAGGCCCGCACGACCGGGTGAGATCGACGGCGTTCACTACTTCTTCGTGTCCCCGGAGGAGTTTGACCGCATGATCGCCCACGGCGAGTTGCTCGAGTGGGCGGTGGTGCACGGCGTCAACCGTTACGGAACGCCGCGCGGTCCCGTGGAGGAGCGCCTTGCAGACGATGTGCCCGTGGTGCTGGAGATTGACCTGCAGGGTGCACGTCAGGTCAAGGAGTCGATGCCCGACGCGCTGTTCGTGTTCGTGGCGCCGCCGTCCTTTGACGTGTTGCTGGAGCGCTTGGAGATTCGTGGCACTGAAGACGCGGCCGAGCGCGAGCGTCGCATGGAGACGGCACGTGAAGAGCTCAAGGCCGTCGACGAGTTCGATGTGACCCTAGTGAACGACACGCTGGACGAGGCGGTGGCGGGCCTGGAAGCCATCGTCGCGTCGGCACGCTAAACTAGTGGGCGCTGTCTGCGCCCAGATAGACGCGACGGAGGAGGAAATCATGGCTGGAACCATTGCGCACCCCGAGGGCATCACCAACCCGCCCATCGACGAGCTGCTCGCCAAGGTGGACTCCAAGTACGCCCTGGTCATTTACGGCGCCAAGCGTGCGCGTCAGATCAACGCGTACTACGAGGCGCTGGGCGAGGGCCACTTCGAGAACGTGGGCCCGCTCGTCGAGGCCGACTCCACCGACAAGCCGCTGTCAGTGGCGCTGCGCGAGATCAACGAGGGCAACCTCCTGATCCTCGGCAACTCGGAGGAGTAAAACGTGAGGGTGCTGCTGGGAGTCACCGGCGGCATCGCGGCCTACAAGGTCGCCATGGTGGTGCGTCGGCTCAAGGCAGATGGCCACGCCGTGCGCGTGATTCCCACGGAGGCGTCGCTCAACTTTGTGGGTCGAGCCACGTGGGAGGCGCTGAGCGGCGAGCCCGCCACGACGCAGACGTTCGACAACGTGCCCTCGGTGGAGCACGTGCGTCTGGGTCAGCGCGCCGACATCGTGCTCGTGGCGCCGGCAACGGCAGACTTTCTCGCCTCGGCGGCTCGCGGAGAGGCGCGCGATCTTCTCGGCAACGCGCTGCTGGCCACACACGCACCCGTGGTGTTTGCGCCGGCCATGCACACCGAGATGTGGAACCATCCCGCTACTGTGGCGAACGTGGCCACGTTGCGCACGCGTGGCGCGCACGTGATCGAGCCAGCAGTGGGCCGGCTGACGGGCCCCGATAGCGGCCCAGGACGGCTCCCTGAACCCGACGAGATCGTTGACGCGCTCTATGCCGTCGCCGGCGATGCCGGCGTGGTCCTTGAGCCCAGCAGCGAGACACGGCCGTGGGGCGACCTCGCTGGCGTGAGCATCGTGATCTCGGCAGGCGGGACCCGCGAACCGATCGACGCCGTGCGGTTCCTCGGCAACCGGTCTTCGGGGCACCAAGGCTTTGCCCTGGCCGAGGCGGCGCGCGAGCGCGGAGCTCGCGTTACGGTGGTGGCGGCTAACGTGCAGCTGCCCCTGGGAGAGGGCATCGCGCGGGTCGACGTCGAGTCCTCCGAGCAACTCGGTGCCGCCGTGAAGTCAGCTGCGGCGACCGCCGACGTGGTCATCATGGCGGCGGCCGTGGCCGATTTCCGCCCTGCGGCGGTGAGCGGCACCAAGCTCAAGAAGAAGGCCGACGCGGGGCTCACCCTGGAGCTGGTGCAGACCGAGGACATCCTTGCGAGCCTTGTGCGCGAGAGGCGTGAGCGCCAGGTCATCGTGGGGTTCGCGGCCGAGACGGGTGACGACGCAGCGTCGGCCGCCGCGTATGCCCGGCAGAAGGCACGCCGCAAGGGGGCCGACCTGCTCGTGTTCAATGAGGTGGGCGCGACACGAGGTTTCGGCGACGTGCCCAACAGCGTGACGTTCTACGACGCCGATGGTGTGGCGCAGGGAGCCGCCAGCGGCACCAAGCTGCACGTGGCACACGCCGTGCTCGACGCGATTGCGCAACTCGCAGTGTCTGAGCAATCCTTGCGCTAGCGCCACGGTGCGTGTGAGACCCCGCGACTATGCTGGCTACATGTCGTTGCGCCTGTTTACCTCCGAGTCCGTGACCGAGGGTCACCCCGACAAGATCTGCGACCAGGTCTCTGACGCAATCCTCGACGAGATGCTCCGGCAGGACCCGCTCTCTCGAGTAGCGGTCGAGACGATGGTCACCACCGGTCTCGTGCACGTTGCCGGCGAGGTGACAACCGAGGCGTACGTGGACATTCCCTCCACCATTCGTGGCGTGGTGCGCGATATCGGCTACACGTCGTCAACCGTGGGCTTTGACGCGGATTCGTGCGGTGTCTCCGTCTCCATCGGAGAGCAGAGCCCCGACATCTGGCTTGGCGTCGGTGCCGCGACAGACTCCGACCAGCAGGAGCTCGGCGCGGGCGATCAGGGCCTCATGTTTGGCTACGCATGCCGGGACACCCGCGAGCTGATGCCGCTGCCCATCGCGATGTCGCATGCCCTCACGGCTCGCCTTGCTGAGGTGCGCAAGGCGGGCATCGTCGACGGGCTGCGCCCCGACGGCAAGGCGCAAGTGACGATCGGTTACGACGGCGAGACCGCGGTAACAGTGGACACCGTTGTGGTGTCGAGTCAGCACCGCGAGGGAATGAGCATGGATGCCCTGCGCGAGGCCATCGAGGCCGAGGTGATCGCGCCCGTGTTGGCGCGCTTCGACCTCGACGCGGCGGGCCACAGGTCGCTCATCAACCCCACAGGACGCTTCGAGGTGGGCGGCCCGATGGGAGACGCTGGCCTCACCGGGCGCAAGATCATTGTTGACACCTACGGCGGCATGGCGAGGCACGGTGGTGGCGCGTTCTCGGGTAAGGACCCGTCGAAGGTGGACCGATCGGCCGCCTACGCGATGCGGTGGGTGGCCAAGAACATCGTGGCGGCGGGGCTCGCGGACCGCGCCGAGTTGCAGGTCGCCTACGCGATCGGCACTGCCCAGCCAGTGGGACTGTACGTGGAGACCTTCAATACCCACACGGTGGATCCCGACCGCATCGTGAAGGCGGTCAAGGCAGTGTTCGACCTGCGACCGTCTGCATTGATCGATCAGCTCGACCTGCGTCGGCCCATCTACCGGGGCACCGCCGCGTACGGCCACGGCCGCGAGCTTCCCGATTTCACCTGGGAGCGCACAGACCGCGCCCAGGCGTTGGCCGACGCCGTCTAGGAGTTCGCGCCGAGTGATCGCCCGCGTGATCATCGACAGCCCTCTGCCGCATCTCGACAGGCTGTTCGACTACGACGTTCCCGAGTCGTGTGGCGACGTCCAGGTGGGATCCCACGTGCGCGTGCGTTTCGCCGGCAGGCTCGTCTCCGGCATCGTGTGCGACCTGAGCGGCGAGCCGTCCGAGTTCAAGGTCTCGCCGCTGCGCCAAGCAAGCATCATTCCGGTGGTATCGCCGCAGGGCATCGCCTTGGCGCGCGAGATCGCCCGGCGCTACGGCGGCGGCCTGTGGGACACGCTGCGGCTCATGGTGCCCCCGCGGAGTGCCGCCGTGGAGAGGCAGCCGTGGGCTGACCGCACGCGAGCAGTGCTCGGCACCCCGGATCCCAGCAACGGCGACGTGCCTGACTACCTGGCGGAGGCTCACCATCGCCGCGGTGTGTGGGCTGTCGCTCCGCTCTCCCCGCTCGGGCTCCCGGCCGACGAGCTTGTACGCATCGCCTTGCGCGCGATCGCCACCTCTGGCAGCGCGATTCTCGTCGCGCCCGATGCACGCGCCGCAGGTGCGCTCATGGCGGCGGCGGAGAGGCGAGGGCTACGCCGCTGGAACGCGAGGAGCGGGGGAGAGGTCGCGGTCCTCGACGCCGACGACGGCGCAGCCGTTCGCTTCGGCGCGTACCAGGCCGCGATGCGCGGCGTCGCGCCCCTCGTGATCGGCACGCGTCCCGCCGCATGGCAGCCGGTGCCGGAGCTGCGATTCATCGCGGTGTGGGACGAGGCGTCGCCCACCCTGCAGGACCCGCGCTCTCCCTACCCACACGCCAGGACCGTGGCAGCCATGCGCGCGCAGGCGCCCGGCATCGGTCTCTTGCTCGCGGGACATGCCGTGTCGGCCGACGCCCTCGCCCTCGTGGAGCACGGCTTCGCGACGCGCGTTGAACAGCCGCGCCAGCGCGACGGGGTGCCCGTGATCGAGGTGCCGAGCGACGAGCGTAGGGAGCGCGAAGGGGGCGCAGGGCGCCACTGGATGCCGCCTCATGTGTGGAGGCCGCTGCTCGCGGCTGTAGCCGACGGCCCCGTTGCCGTGTTGGTGCCCCAAGGCGGGTACGCGCAGGGCCTCGCCTGCGCACGGTGCGGTACCTGGGCCGAGTGCCAGACGTGTGGCGGCGATCTCACAGCCTCTGGGCCTCGCGAGACGCCCACGTGCCGCGACTGCGCGACGCCAGCGCCCCAGTGGCACTGCCCCGAGTGTCGCGGCTACCGCTTCCGTCCCGTGGGCCTCGGCGTTGAGCGGCTCGCTGAGCAGCTTGCGCGCATGGCCGACGGCGTCCCGGTGACGGTCTCGAGTGCCTCGGCAGGAGTAGTGGCCGACCACGCGGTTCAGGCAGGCATCGTCGTGGCGACTCCGGCGGCCTTGCCCGCGGTTGCGGGCGGCTACGCGCAGCTCGCGATCGTGGGGGCGCGGGTGAGCCTGGCGGACGGCCTGGGCGCTGAGGTGGGAACTGTCCGCCGGTGGTTGAACGCGGCCTCGCTCGTGCGCGCCCGCTCGCTTGGGGGGCGGGTGCACATCGTGGGGGAGTTGCCCTCTCACGTGCGCACTGCGATCGTGGCGTGGGACGGTGCGGCGCTGGGCGACGCCGATCTTGCCCAGCGCATCGAGCTCTCGCTGCCGCCGCAGCGCAGGGCGCTCCGCATCGACGGGGATCGCGGCGGCATCGAGGATGCCACGCGGATCGCGCTGGCGGGCGCCGCGGACGTCGCACCCGATGCCGAAGGGGCGTGGGTGCTCGCCTCGCGCGGCGCGATGCAGGGCGTGGTCGACGCGCTCCGTTCGATCGTGGTGCAGCGCTCGGCTGCCGGTGAGAGTCCGCTGTATCTGCGCGTGGACGCAGTTCCGGGAGCCGCCTCCTAGGTGGGGTGGCCGCGCCTGCTCGCTCTACGATGGACCCCATGCGTTTGGTCTTTGCAGGCACCCCCGAGGTGGCAGTTCCCTCCCTCCGCGCACTCGTTGACGCGGGGCACGAGATCGCCCTCGTGGTGACGCAGCCGGATGCTCGCGGCAAGCGGGGGTCGCAGCTAATTCCCAGTCCGGTCAAGGAGGCGGCGCTCGAACTGGGCCTGCCCGTGGCGACGCCCGAGAAGGCGTCGGACCCCACGTTTGTGGAGCAGGTGCGCGCGCTCGAGGCCGATGCGGCGGGTGTGGTCGCGTACGGGCAGATCCTGCGCCGGCCGCTGCTCGACGCGGTCCACCTTGGCTGGGTGAATCTGCACTTCTCGGTGCTGCCCGCGTGGCGCGGCGCGGCGCCCGTTCAGCGCTCCATCGAGGCAGGCGACGACGTCACGGGCGCCACCACCTTCCTGCTCGATCGCGGGATGGACACCGGTCCCGTCATCGGCGTGTTGACCGAGACGATCCGGCCCCGGGACACCGCAGGCGACCTGCTGGACCGCCTGGCCGTGGCTGGCGCGCCGCTGCTCAAGGACTCGCTCGAGGCGCTAGGCAACGGCACCGCGATGCCGCAGGAGCAGCCAGAGGACGGCATCAGCCATGCGGCCAAGCTCACGCGCGAGGACGCGTATGTGCGCTGGGACCTGCCCGCGCATGTGATCGACCGCCGCGTCCGGGCGTACACGCCGGCACCCGGGGCATGGACCACACTTCCCGACGGCTCGGTGGCCAAGCTGGGGCCCGTGGTGCCCACATCGGACGCGCCCACCACGCCCGGTCTCGTGAAGGCAGGCGACGGCGGCGTGCTCGTGGGAACAGGCGGCTCGCCGGTGCGACTGACGTGGATTCAGCCGGCGGGCAAGAAGCAGATGGACGCCGCTGACTGGTGGCGCGGCGCGCGGTGGGGCGACTCTGCGCTGTTGGGTGAGGCATGAGCGGCGACGCCGCGCGCGCGGCCGCGCTCGACTGCATTCTCGCCGTCACGCTTGACGACGCCTACGCCAACCTCGTGATGCCTCGCATCCTTGCGGACGCGGGACTGCGTGGGCGCGATGCGGGCTTTGCCACGGAGCTGGCCTACGGCGCGCTTCGCATGCAGGGCCTGTACGACGAGATCATCGCGGAGGCCTCCGGTCGCGCGCCCGAGGACTTGCAGATGCGGGTGCGCGGCATCTTGTGGATCGGCGCGCACCAGGCGCTCGAGCTCGATACGCCTCCCCATGCGGCGGTGTCGGAGACTGTTCAGCTCGCCAAGGACACGGGCGCGGAGCGCGCAAGCGGGCTGGTCAACGCCGTCATGCGGCGCATCACCGGACGCTCGCGCGAGGAATGGCTGGACCGCGTCGCGGGCGGCGACTCGCGCGACGATCTCAGCATCCGCATGTCGCACCCGCGCTGGGTGGTGACGGAACTCGAACATGCGCTCGCCGAGCACGGTCGCGGCGACGACCTCGAGGCCCTGCTGGCTGCCAACAATGAGCCCGCGCGCGTGACGCTCGTGGCGCGACCGGGCCTCGTCGACCGCGACGCCCTGGCGCACGCCGTGGGCGGAGAGCCGACGCGCTGGTCACCGTATGGCGTGAGCCTGTCCGGCGGTTCGGTGCGCGGCATTGACGACGTCGACGCGGGCAGGGCCGCCGTCCAGGACGAGGGTTCGCAGGTGGTCGCGGCGGCCGTCACCGCAGCGGCCGCGCGCCCTGCTTCGGACGGCGAGCGCTGGCTCGACGCGTGCTCGGGTCCGGGCGGAAAGACTGCTCTGCTGGGCGCCATCGCTGTCGGCAGAGGCGCGAGTGTGACGGCGCTCGAGCTGCACGCGCACCGGGCGGACCTTGTGCGTCGGCATGTGCGTGCCTTGCCTCACGATGTGGTGCGGGTGATCAAGGCCGACGCGTCCGCATGGCACGAGGGCACGTTCGATCGCATTGTGGTCGACGCGCCGTGCACGGGGCTCGGGGCGCTGCGTAGGCGGCCGGAGGCACGCTGGCGCCGCAGCTGGAGCGATCTTGATGACCTCGTGGTGGTGCAGGCCGACATCCTCGACAACGCCGCGCGCATGCTCGCTCCCGGCGGCGTGCTCGCGTACATCACGTGCTCACCGGTTCTCGCGGAGACGCGGGACATTGTGGCGCGATCGGGGCTCACCCAGATTGATGCGCGCGCGGCCGTGGCGGAGGTCACGGGCACTGAGATCGGTGCGTGGGGCGAGGGCCCAGACGTCCAGCTCTGGACGCACCTGCACGGCACTGACTCGATGTACTTGGCGCTCCTTACGCGCGACGCCCGGGTCTAGGTTGGAGCCATGAGCATTCGCATTGCGCCGTCCATTCTCTCGGCAGACTTTGGGAGGCTGGAGGCAGAGATTCAGTCGGCATCCTCGGCCGATCTTGTGCACGTGGACGTCATGGACAACCACTTTGTGCCTAACCTCACCCTTGGCCTACCCGTGGTCAAGCGCATCGCCGAGGTGTCGCCCATGCCGCTCGACGTGCATCTCATGATCGAGGATCCGGACGCGTGGGCCCCCCGCTATGCCGAGGTGGGTGCCACTTCGGTGACGTATCACTTCGAGGCTGCCACCAACGCGGCACAGGTGGCGAAGGACATTCGCTCAACCGGTGCTCGCGCGGCCGTGGCCATCAAGCCAGCCACGCCGGCCGAGGCCGTCTTCGACCTGCTTACCGTCGTGGACATGGTGCTGGTCATGACGGTGGAGCCAGGCTTCGGGGGACAGGCCTTCATGCCTCACGTCTTGCCAAAGCTTGCGCTCCTGCGCGAGGCGGCAACCCAGGCGGGTACCGACCTGTGGCTTGAGGTGGATGGCGGCATCTCGGCCGACACCATCTCGCAGGCAGTGGCGGCCGGAGCCGACACCTTGGTGGCCGGCTCGGCAGTGTTTGACCAGGCAGATCGCGCGGCAGCCATCGCGGCGCTACGTGAGGCGGCAGTGCCCGCGTGACCGAGCGACTGACTCCTGAGCAGGCGATGGCTCGCGCCGTCGCTCTGGCTGCGCTCGGCCCCGAGTACGGACCCAACCCCCGCGTCGGCGCCGTCCTCACCACCCGTGAGGGCGATGTACTGGGTGAGGGCTTCCACCGCGGTGCGGGGACGCCGCACGCCGAGGTCGCCGCTATCGAGGCCGCGCAGGGTGCCGGTCACTCGCTCGAGGGCGCCGTCGCTTACGTGACGCTCGAGCCCTGCAACCACACGGGTCGCACCGGCCCGTGCGCAGATGCCCTCACCAACGTGGGAGTCTCGGCCGTGCGCTACGCGGTGGAGGATCCAAATCCGGTGGCCACCGGTGGGGGAGAGACGCTGCGCGGACGCGGCATTGACGCCCGGTATGCGGCGGATGCCGCGGCTGCAGCGTTGAATCGACGCTGGCTCTACTCGATGCGCCACCGCAGGCCGTACGTGATCGCCAAGTGGGCCCAGACCCTCGATGGCTACACTGCAGCGCCCGATGGCACGTCATTTTGGATCACCGGCGACCAGGCGCGGGACCACGCACATCGGATGCGCGCCGGCGCGGACGCCATGCTGGTGGGGACTGGCACGATCCTCGCCGACGATCCGCTCCTCACCGCGCGCCCCGGTGGCGAGCTCGCGGCTCATCAACCCCTCCGCGCGGTGATGGGCCTGCGCCCCACGCCCGGAGCACGCGTGTGGGGCGATGGCCACGCGGTGCGGCTGGCCACTCGCGAGCCGAGCGAGGCGCTCGCAGCGTTGTGGAGTCGCGAGGTGCGGACGGTGATCGTGGAGGGAGGTGCGGCCGTGGTGAGCGCCTTCATGGGTGCCGGGCTCGTCGACGAGGTGCACGCGTACATCGCGCCCGCGCTGCTTGGCGGCGGCACGCGCGCAGTCTCCGGCCTGGGAATCGCTACGATGGCGGACGCGTTGAGGGGCTCGGATGCGACCGTGGAGTCGCTGGGGCAGGACGTCTTTGTGTCCGCCCTCCTTGGGAAGGACTAACTCGTGTTTACCGGAATTGTCGAGTCGATCGGCACCGTCACAGCTGTGGCCGATCATGGCGCGCAGTCGCAGATCTCCATCCAGTCGCCGGGCTTTGGCGACGACTTCGAGTACGGCGAGTCGATCGCCGTCAACGGCGTGTGCCTGACGGTGGCCAAGCACTCGGGTGACACCTGGATCGCCGATGTCATGAAGATCACCCGCGAGACCTCAACGCTGGGCGACATCGAGCCAGGCAGCAGGGTGAACCTCGAACGCGCGATGCGACCCACCGCGCGGCTCGGTGGGCACATCATGCAGGGCCACGTCGATGGCATGGCAACCCTCGTGGCGCGTGACAGTCAGCCCGACTGGGAGGACCTCACCTTCGAGATTCCCGCAGACCTTCTGAAGTACGTGGTCCGCAAGGGCTCCATCGCGCTCAACGGCGTGTCGCTGACAGTGGCTGAGCTCGTGGAAGATCGCGTCACGGTGTCGCTGATTCCCACGACCCTGAACGAGACTGTCTTTGGCGACATGCAGCCGGGTGCCCGCGCCAACGTGGAGGTCGACGTGATCGCCAAGTACGTCGAGCGCATGATGGAGGCCCACCGGTGAGCGACGACATCATCCAGCGCGTTGAGCGCGCCCTGGCGGATCTTGCGATGGGAAAGCCCGTGCTCGTGTGCGACAGCCACGACCGTGAGGACGAGGCCGACTTCATCATGTCCGCCGAGCGCGCCACCGAGGAGTGGGTCGCGTGGGGCATCAGGCATTCGAGCGGCTACCTGTGTGCGCCGATGCACGGCTCCAAGGCAGACGAGCTCAACCTGCCGCTGATGGTCCCCAACAGCCAAGACCCACGCCGCACCGCGTACACGGTGTCGGTCGACGCGGCTACGGGCGTGACCACGGGCATTTCCGCCCACGACCGTCACCGCACGCTGCAGCTGTTGGCACGTCCCGAGGCCGTCTCGGATGATTTCATCCGTCCCGGGCATGTTTTGCCGCTGCGCGCCGTTCCAGGAGGCGTCCTGCATCGACCTGGGCACACCGAAGCCGCCGTCGATCTCTGCCGACTGGCGGGTCTCGAGCCCGTGGGAGTGATCGCCGAACTCGTGAATGACGACGGCACGATGATGCGTCAGGGGGATGCCACCGCATTGGCCTCCAAGGAGGGGCTCACCCTGATGACTATCGCCGACCTCATTCACTTCCGCCGCGCCAAGAACGACCTGCCCGCGCCCGTCGAGCCGCAGCCGCATCGCGTGCTGGCCGAGGGCGAGGCTCGCCTGCCCACCGCCTTTGGCGAGTTCACCATCAAGGGCTACCGTGACGCGCGTACGGGCGACGAGCACGTGGCGCTTGTGCGGCCGGTGCCAGCGGGCGCCACTCCTGTGGTGCGAGTCCACTCGGAGTGCCTCACCGGCGACGCGTTCGGCTCCCTCCGGTGCGAGTGCGGTCCCCAGCTCCACGCGGCGATGGAACGCGTTGCCGCAGAGGGCGGCGCCGTGGTGTACCTGCGGGGCCACGAGGGCCGCGGCATCGGCATCCTCGCCAAGATCCAGGCGTATGCCTTGCAGGACGCGGGCAGGGACACCGTCGACGCGAACACGGATCTTGGTCTACCGATTGACCGGCGTGAGTATGGTGCCGCCGCAGCGATTCTCGCGGACCTTGGCTACGACTCCGTGCGCCTCATGACTAACAACCCTGCCAAGGTCGAGGGCCTGCGGGCCTCCGGCATCGAGGTGGCGGAGCGGCTCCCGCTGTTGGTGGGCCAGCACCCTGAGAACGAGAACTATCGACGGACAAAGGTGGAGCGCATGGGCCACCTGCTGGAGGACAACGCATGAGCGGCGCAGGAGCACCCACGATCGCTGTCGATGGAAGCGGCCTCACGGTGGACATCGTCGCGTCGCTGTGGCACACGCAGGTCATGGATGGGCTCGTCGCGGGAGCGCTACGGGCGGCCGAGGCTGCGGGCGCCGAGGCGCGCGTGATTCGCGTGCCTGGCGCCTTTGAGTTGCCGGTGGTCGCCGAGCAACTCGCGCGCAACGGCTCGCAAGCAATCGTGGCGCTCGGCGTGGTGATTCGCGGCGGCACTCCGCACTTTGAGTATGTGTGTGACGCGGCAACGAGGGGCCTTACCGACGTCGCGCGGCAGCATGCTGTGCCAGTTGGCTTCGGCCTCCTCACCACCGACACCGATGAGCAGGCCATTGCCCGCGCGGGCCTGCCAGGCTCGTCCGAGGACAAAGGTGCCGAGGCCGTCGAGGCAGCTCTCGCCACGGCCGCCGTTTTGCGCGGCCTCCGGGCGAGCTAACGCGCGTCACAGCCCGCCGTGGCTACTAGGCTTGCGGCGTGACTTCCTTCAACGAGCTGTACGACCTGTTGTCCGAGCGCGCCGCCTCCCGCCCCGAGGGATCCGGCACCGTCGCCCTTCTTGATAAGGGCGTCCACGCCATCGGCAAGAAGCTCGTGGAGGAGGCCGCCGAGGCGTGGATGGCGGCCGAATATCAGTCCGACGAGGAGTGCGCCGAGGAGATCTCGCAGCTGCTTTATCACGCCCAGGTGATGATGGTGGCCAAGGGCCTCACGCTCGCCGACGTCGAGAAGTACCTGTAGGAGCATCGTGCTGCGCATCGCTGTCCCCAATAAGGGATCCCTGTCTGAACCCGCCGTCGAGCTCCTGAAGGAGGCTGGCTACAAGCAGCGCCGCGATCCCCGCGAGCTGGTGCTCGTGGACTCGCGCAACGACGTCGAGTTCTTCTTCCTGCGACCGCGGGACGTCGCCGTGTACGTGGGCTCCGGCACCGTCCACGCCGGCATCACGGGCCGCGACCTGTTGCTCGACTCGGGCGCCGCGGCAACCGAGGTGCTCGAGCTCGGCTTTGGCGGCTCCACGTTCCGCTATGCGGCGCCAGCGGGTGAGGTCACGTCGATCGAGCAGCTGCAGGGCAAGCGGGTGGCGACCTCGTACTCGCACCTTGTGGACACTCACCTGAGGTCCTTTGGAGTCGAGGCCTCCGTGGTGCGCCTTGACGGCGCGGTGGAGTCATCCGTGCGCCTCGGCGTCGCCGATGCCGTGGCAGACGTGGTCTCTACCGGCACCACGCTGAAGGCAGCGGGCCTCGAGGTCTTTGGCGAGCCGCTGCTGAAGTCTGAAGCGATCCTGATCCGGGCGAACGACGTGGCGGAGAACAAGGTGGCGGTACTCGCTGCGAGGCTGCGCGGTGTACTGATGGCTCGTCAGTACGTGCTCGTGGACTACGACGTGCCGGCAGACAAGCTCGACGCAGCCGTGGCCATCACCCCCGGCTTCGAGGCTCCCACGGTGACCCCGCTGCACGGCTCCGACTGGCACGCCGTGCGCGTGATGGTGCCGCGCGTGGAGATGAACCAGGTCATGGACGCGCTGTATGCCGCCGGCGCCCGTGCGATCCTGACCACCGAGCTGCTGGCCGTGCGAGTCTAGATGGCAGTGGACCCGGCCGAGCGCCTGCTCAACCTCATCATTGCGTTGACACACGCACGCGTGAGAATGACGCGGGCGCAGATCAGGGCTTCCGTCGCCGGTTATGAGGCGCCTCAGCACGGGTTGACTCCCGAGGAGTCCAGGCGCAAGGAGGCGGCCTTTGAGCGCATGTTCGAGCGCGACAAGGACGAGTTGCGCCGCATGGGCATCCCGCTTCGCACAGTCGTGGACCCCACGCACGGTGACGAGATTGGCTACAAGATCGACGCGTCCGACGCAGCGATGCCGGCGATCGACTTCACTCCGGCCGAGGCCGCGGCCATCGCACTCGCGGCCGAGTACTGGCAGGGAGCCACCCTCGGCCCGGACGCGAACCAAGGGCTCACCAAGATCGCGTCGGCCACTGAGGCCGCGCCTCGGACGCCGTTGTCCCTGGGAGCCCGAGCCTCGTCGCGGTCTGATGCGACGGCCGTGATCGTCGAGGCACGGGCGCGCCGGCAGGCTGTGCAGTTCGAGTACACCTCGGAGCGGTCAGGTCACGCAACACGCACCGTTGAGCCCTGGCAGGTGGTGCTGCGCGGTAGCGCCGAGTACGTCGTGGGCCTCGACCGCGACAAGGGAGAGAAGCGCACGTTCAGGTTGCGCCGCATTCACGGCACCGTGCGCGCGGTGGGCCCCGAGAACTCGTATGAGATACCTACGCTCCCGCACGGGCGCGGTCAGGTCGAGGCCGTACCAATACGAACGGCCCGTATCGGCCTGCGCCCTGAGGCCGGCAATGCATTACGGCAACGCGCCGTCGCGGCGGGGTCAGTGGGCGATTGGGACATCTTCGATGTCGAGTACCGGTACGACGACCAGGTGCGCGACGAGGTGCTCGCGCTTGCCGGGCGTGCCCGGGTGATCTCACCCGAGTCCCTGGCGGCCGACGTGAGGAGCCACGCACAGGCCGCGTTGGCCGCGGCGTCGGCGTCGCTGGAGGGGGATGGTCGTGGCTGAGAGGACTGCGCCCCGTGTCACGCGCATGCTCGGCATCGTGACGCATCTGGAGCGTCACGGCGAGGCGACAGTCGCGGATCTCGCCGCACACTTTGGCGTCTCCGAGCAGCAGATTCGCAAGGACGTGGAGCTGCTCTGGGTCTCCGGCGTGCCGGGAGGCGGTCCGCAAGACCTCATCGACTTCGACGCATGGGCCTTCGATGATGATGTCGTCAGGTTGGTGAACTCCCAGGGCGTGGGCCAGGTGCGCCTGTCTCCGCGCGAGGCCGTCGCGCTCATCGGAGCGCTTGGCGTCGTCGTCGCCGGGGGAGTGGCTCCGGAGGCGGCGCATTCAGCGCTCGCCAAGCTCAAGGAGGCGGTGGGCGACGGCGACGCCGTGCGGTCAGTTCCCGTGCACCCCGCGGACCCGGCTCTCGCCCAGACCCTTCGCGACGCAATGGAACGGTCAGTTGTGGTTGACCTCGTGTACATCGACGCGAATGATGCCCGCACCGAACGTACGATCGAACCTCACCGCCTCGTCGTGGTCGACGGTGCCACCTACATCGAATGCTTCTGTCGCAGGGCGAACGACTACCGCACGCTACGCCTCGATCGCATCTACGGCGCAACACTCGGGACGCAGCCCATCGTGATGGCGCCGAGTGAGGCGTCCGGCTTCTCGCTCGTGCCGCAGTTCGAGGCGACGATCGTGGCGGCGCGATCGGCGCGGTGGCTGCTCGACACCTTCCCGGGAGTGGAGGTCGCCGACACGGGCGAGGAGGTGACCGCCACTTTCGGCGTGAGCGACGTCAGCGTCATCGCAGGTCAGTTGCTCGCCATCGGACCCCAGTTGCGGCGCATCCAGCCGGCCCCGCTGGCCGCCGAGGTCAGCAGGCAGGCGGCGGCCGCCCTCGCGGCGCTCGCTTAGACTGAGCACTGATCAAGAAGAGGAGGCCCTGATGAAGACCTGGCACATCGTGATGGTGCTGATTGTGGTGCTCGTCTTGTTCGGCGCGCCCAAGCTTCCCGAGTTTGCCCGCAGCCTCGGCAAGTCTCTGCGCATCCTCAAGGAGGAGACGCGCACGTTGACGTCGGATGAGGCCGACCGACCGACCTCGACCGACGATGAGCGCAAAGACTCGTAGGCGTCGCTCGGGCGGGCCTGATGCCCGCATGCCGCTGCGCGCCCACCTCGCGGAGCTTCGCAATCGCATCCTGCTGATCCTTGCAGGGCTCGTAGCAGGGGCGGTGGGGGGCTGGTTCCTCTTTGACCCCGCATTTGCGGCGCTGCAGCAGCCCCTGCTCGATGTGGCTGGTCGCGACGATGCACTTGTCACCGTCAACTTTGCTGGAATCGCGTCAGCGCTTGACATGCGCTTCAGGGTGGCATTCTTCCTTGGCCTGATCGTGAGCTCACCCTGGTGGCTCTACCAGGTGTGGGCATTCATCGCGCCGGGCCTCACCGGTCGTGAGAAGAGGTACACAGCCGGCTTTCTCGGGGCCGCGATTCCGCTGTTTGCCCTCGGCGTGGGTGCGGCGTGGTTCATGTTCCCGCAGGCCGTGACCATCCTCACCGACTTCCGGCCCGATGGCACAGCGCAGTTGCTCGACGCGCAGCTGTACCTCAACTTCGCGATGCGCCTCCTGATTGCCTTTGGGCTCGCATTCGTGTTCCCGGTGGTGATGGTCGCGCTCACGTGGTTGGGCGTGGTGCCGTGGCGAGTGTGGCTCAGGGGCTGGCGCTGGGCCGTCCTCATCATCTTCATCTTCACGGCGATCATGACCCCCACTCCTGACGCTGTCATGATGACGCTCATGGCGATTCCGATGATCGCCCTGTACTTTGGCGCTATCGGCATCGGCGCCCTGCGGGGGCGTGGCCGCTCGAAGGAGCGTGAGTGAGCAAGGTAGGCGTCATCACGAATCCGACGTCGGGTTCGGGCAGGGGAATGGCGTGGGGTCACGAGACACTCGCGGAACTCGCGGCGCGGGGACACCAGGTGCACGACCTCTCGCGGGGATCCTGGGCAGCGTCCTACGAGGCCGCCGTGAAGGCACGCCGAGGCCTCGATGCGCTCGTCGTCGTCGGTGGCGACGGAATGGTCCACCTTGGTCTTCAGGTGTGCGCCGAGAAGAAGCTGCCGCTCGGCATCGTCGCCGCCGGTTCGGGCGATGACGTGGCCGCCACGCTCGGTCTTCCTATCCACGATGTGAAGGACGCCGTGACGCGCATTGAGGGTGGATTGCGCGGCGATGTCACAGCGATCGACGTGGGAAGGATCTCCGGTGGGGGAGTCGAGCGACCGGCGGCTCCCCGCTACTTCGGTGCCGTCATGTCGGCGGGGATCGACGCAGCCGTGGCGTCGTACGCTCGTCGCCTCACGCGTCCACGCGGGCCCATGAAGTACAAGGTGGCCACGGCTCGCGAACTGACCCGCTTCAAGCCCTATAGCGCGACAGTCACGGTCGACGGCAAGACATGGACGCAGACGGCAACCCTTGTTGCCGTTGCCAATTCACCGGTGTTTGGTGGCGGACTGCGCATCTCGCCTGACTCGTCGGTGGTGGACGGTCATCTCGAGCTTGTGCTCGCTGAGGCCCTCTCAAAGCCCGACATCGCGAGGCTGTTTCCCAAGCTCTCCGACGGTTCTCACGCGAGTGATCCCCGCATCACGTTCATCAAGGCCAAGAAGATCGTCATTGCACAGGGGCCAGGTGGGGCGACGCTGCCCCCCGCCACTGCCGACGGGGAACTAGTGGGGGCGGTTCCTCTCACTGTGGAAGTGGTGCCGCGCGCGGTGCGCGTCTTGGGTGCCCGCGCGCGTTAGATTGGCTCGGTGACGAGTCCCGCCGAACGCTATGCCGCCTCACGCAAGCGCAGCAAGACCCCCGATCTTGCCGACTTCGAGGCGTCGCTGTCGTTCCCGCTCGATCCCTTCCAGCGCGACGGCTGCCTCGCCGTGGCGCAGGGGCATTCAGTTCTGGTCGCCGCTCCCACAGGGGCGGGCAAGACAGTGGTGGGCGAGTTCGCCGTGGAGCACGCACACAGCCGGGGCCTCAAGGCCTTCTATACGACGCCCATCAAGGCGTTGAGCAACCAGAAGTTCTCGGATTTGCGCGCCCGCTACGGCCCCCATGAAGTGGGCCTGCTCACCGGCGACACGTCGATCAATCCGCACGCGGACATCGTGGTGATGACCACCGAGGTGCTGCGCAACATGATCTACGCGGACTCTCGCGACCTGGACCGCCTGGGAGTGGTGGTGATGGACGAGGTCCACTACCTCGCTGACCGCTTCAGGGGCTCGGTGTGGGAGGAGGTCATCGTCCACGTGGGCGCGGCGACCTCGATCGTCGCGCTGTCCGCCACGGTCTCGAATGCCGAGGAATTCGGCGCGTGGCTGTCAGAAGTGCGTGGAGACACCAAGGTCATCGTGTCCGAGGTGCGCCCGGTGCCTTTGTGGCCTCATGTCATGGTGCGCGAGGGCCTGTTCGATCTCTACGCTCCCGGCATGGACCCGTCGGATCCGGGGGCGACAGTGCGTCTCAACCCCGAGCTCGAGGCGGTCGTCAAGCGGGCGCGACAACAAGAGGGAAGAGACCACCCCACCCGGCTCAGCTTTAGGCCCGCTCGGGGCTCCACACGCCCGCGGGCGCGCCGCTCTCCTCCGCGGTTCGCGGTGGTGCACGCTCTCGACCGCAACGCGCTGCTGCCAGCGATCGTGTTCATCTTCTCCCGCGCCGGTTGCGAGGACGCTGTAGAGCAAGTGCGCGCCGCCGGGATCGTGCTCACCGACGATGACGAGCGCACCCGCATTAGGGAGATCGTCGAGGCTCGCTGTGCAGGTCTGCCGTCAGAGGACCTGGGTCCGCTTGGCTACAACGCGTGGCGCGACAACCTTGAGGCGGGCGTCGCCGCTCACCACGCAGGCATGATCCCGCTCTTCAAGGAAGTGGTGGAGGAACTGTTCGCGGCGGGACTCATCAAGGTGGTCTACGCGACGGAGACCCTCGCGCTGGGCATCAACATGCCTGCACGGTCGGTGGTGCTCGAGAAGCTCGTCAAGTGGGACGGTCAGGGCCACAAGGACCTCACTGCCGGCGAGTACACACAGCTCACCGGCCGCGCCGGGCGTCGCGGCATTGACGTCGAAGGACATGCTGTGGTGGTCGAGCATGCGGGATTCGACGCGGGCCAGCTTGCGCGGCTCGCGTCCCGGCGCACCTACCCCCTCATCTCCTCATTCCAGCCGACATACAACATGGCCATCAACCTGGTGGCCACCTCTGGCTACGACCGCGCCCGCGAGGTGCTTGAGATGTCGTTTGCACAGTTCCAGGCCGATCAAGGCGTGGTGGGGAAGGCTAAGCGTGTTCGCGAGCTCGACGCATCCCTGGACGGTTTCCGTGAGGCGATGACCTGCGACAAGGGCGACTTTCGGGAGTACGCAGGGCTGCGGGAGAAGCTCTCGCGGGCCGAGAAGACGGCGTCCAAGCAGGCCTCTAGTGCGCGACGTGAGGCGACCGCGAGCCAGCTCACGCGGCTTCAGCGAGGCGATCTTCTGCGTATTGGCGGCGGCAGGCGCGCCGGCTACGCCGTCGTGATCTACCCGGACGACGACGCGCGTGCTCCGCGGCCCACCGTCGTCACCGACGCAGGGCGCCTGCTACGCCTCTCGCTCGCGGATCTTCCGATGGGCCTGGAGGTGCTCGGGCACGTCAGCACGCCGCGCCGCTTCAACCCCAAGAACCCTCAGGCGCGCCAAGCCTTGGGCGTCGTGGTGGGCGAGGAGGGCAAGCTTGCGCGCCAAAGGGCGCGCGCCGCGGAGACCCCTGCCCAGCCTCCCAGGAGCGACGCCGATGGCATCCGCCAGGCGATCCGTCAGCATCCGTGCCACTCGTGCCCGGATCGCGAGGATCACGCGCGATGGGCCGAGCGCTACTTCCGGACGCTGCGCGACAAGGACAAGCTCGCTGGCGAGATTCAGCGTGCGACGGGCTCCATCGCCCAGGTCTTCGACCGACGCTGCGACGTGCTACGCGAGCGTGGGTACCTGGTGGGGATCGGCTCCGAGACCGGCGTGACGGCAGAGGGCCGCATGCTCCGCACGCTGTACGCGGAGAACGACATCGTGATGGCGGAGTGCCTGCGCGATGGGGTGTGGGCCTCACTGACGCCGCCCGCGCTCGCCGCCGCCGTATCGTCGCTGCTGTACTCGGCGAGGCGGGAGGACTCCGAGCGCCAACCCCGCATCCCGGGTGGTCCGACAGGCGTGCTGGGGCAGGCGCTGCGCGAGACGCAGCGCGTGTGGTCCCGGATCGACGACCTGCACGGCGAGCATGGGCTTCCTCCGCTTCCGGCCCCGCACTGGGGCCTCGTCCAGGCGATCCATGGCTGGGCGCAGGGTCGCAGCCTTGAGAGCGTGCTGAGCGGATCGGACATTGCGCCCGGCGACATGGTGAGGTGGTGCAAGCAGGTGATCGACGCACTCGACCAGATCGCCCAAAGCGCACCCGACCAGACCCTGTACGAGCGCGCGAGCGCAGCGATTGAGTCCATGCGCCGCGGCGTCGTGGCCTACTGATCTGATTGCGTAGGCTGAGAGGGTGCTGATCGCTCGCCGTGTGACGTCTGCCGCCGCGGGCGGCCTGCTCATGTTCATCGCCTTCCCGGACATCGGCTGGTGGATCGCTGCGCCGCTCGCCGCCGCCGTGATGATGCTCACGGTGCGCGGGGCAACGGGGAGGGGAGGTTTCGGCTACGGCTGGATCTTCGGCATGGTGTTCTTCCTGGGTCACCTATGGTGGGCGTACCTCGCGGTGGGCACCGTGCCGTGGATCGCCCTCGCCGCAGCCGAGTCTGTCGCCTTTGGCCTCGTCGGTTGGCTTCATGCGCGGCTTGTAAGGTCTGGCCGCATCGAGCGTGCGCCGTGGAGCGAGCCATTCGTGTTCGCGGCGCTCTGGGTGGGTGCCGAGCTGCTGCGTTCAGCAGTGCCGTTTGGCGGGTTCCCGTGGGGTCGCATCGCCTTCTCGTCGATCGACACGCCGGTCGCGAGGCTCGCCTGGCTGGGCGGCGCACCACTCGTCTCGTTCGCAGTGGTGGCGGCGGGTGGGCTCGCCGCCCTGGCGGTCGTCTCGCTGCGAGAGCGTCGATTTGTGACCATGCTCGCCGCGCCCGTCGTCGCGATCGTCCTGTGGATGGCGCCCATGCTCCTGCCGCTCACATCGCAGGCGGAGACCGGCACTGCGACCATCGCGTGGGCCCAGGGCGACCTGGCCAATGAGGGACTCGACTCCTTCAACCGTGCGCGCGAGGTCACTCACAACCACCTGTTGGCCACGCAGGATCTGGGTGAGCGTGAGCCGAATGCCCAAGTCGACCTGGTGATCTGGCCGGAGAACGCGTCGGACATTGATCCGCGCGCGGACTCAGAAACGGCTCAGGTGGTCACCGACGCCGCCCGCGTGTTCGATGCACCACTCCTGTTTGGCACGAACGACTTCAGCGCGCCTGGCGGGCGCTGGAACCTGTCGATGGTGTGGCTGCCCTCGGGCGAGCCGTTGGAAGGCGTGGACTACGCCAAGCAGGTGCCGGCGGCCTTCGCCGAGTACATCCCCATGCGGTCGTTCGCGCGCCTGTTCTCCGACGAGGTGGACAGAGTTACCTCTGAGGTGATTCCGGGCTCAGATCCCGCGTACCTTGCCATCCCGAGCGAGCGGTTGGGTCGCGATCTGGGCGTGGGACCCATCATCTGCTTCGAGGTCGCATATGACTGGGTGCCCCGCGAGGCGTCCCGGCTAGGCGCGGAGTTCCTCGCCGTGCAGACGAACAACGCGACGTTCGGCCTCACCCCCGAGAGCACGCAGCAACTGCAGATGTCCCGCCTGCGGGCGATCGAGACGGGCAAGGCGACGCTTCAGGTCTCGACCGTGGGCGTGAGCGCCGTCATCTCGCCCACTGGCAAGGTGCTCGACGAGACCGAACTGTTCACGCGCGACGGGGGAGTGGCGACTATCCCCCTGCGCACGTCGCTCACGCCGGCCACGCACTGGGGCGGGCCCATCTCGCTCGTTTTCGCCGCGGCCGCAGGGCTGCTGGGGCTCGTTGCGCTCACGTCGCGCACGAGGGGGAAGTCGGTATGAAGACGCTCGTCATCATTCCCACGTACAACGAGATCGAGTCTCTGCCGAGGCAGGTGGACGGCGTGCGCTCGTACGCTCCGGACGTCGACATCCTCGTGGTCGATGACAACTCGCCCGACGGCACCGGGGAGTGGGCCGACGACCGTGCCGCCAGCGACGGGCACGTCTTCGCGCTGCATCGGCCCGGCAAGCAGGGGCTCGGCGTGGCATACCGTGCCGGTTTCGCGTGGGCCCTCGAACGGGACTACGAGCTCGTCATCGAGATGGATGCCGACGGCTCACACCGCGCGGAGGATCTTCCGCGTCTGCTGGAGGACAAGGGCGCGCACGATCTGGTCATCGGATCCCGCTGGGTGCGCGGCGGCTCGGTGGTCAACTGGCCTCTCAATCGCAAACTGTTGTCCACCGGCGCCAACCGCTACGTACGCCTCGCGTTGGGCATTCACGTCGCCGACGCGACGGCCGGCTTTCGCGTGTATCGCGCGGACATGCTGCGCAGGCTCGCGCTCGATGAGGTCGAGTCACACGGGTACTGCTTCCAGATCGACATGTCGTGGCGAGTGGCACAGATCGGCGGCACGATTCACGAGGTGCCCATCACGTTTGTGGAGCGCGACCTCGGCGCATCAAAGATGAGCGGCGACATCATTCGTGAGGCCCTCACCAAGGTCACGTGGTGGGGCATGCAACGGCTCGTTGGCCGGAGAACCACAAAGGCGGCGCGCCCGTAGGCACGCCGCCTTCACGTCGGACGTCTGTGTCAGGCGCCGCGGCTCGCTCGCAACACCCCGAGGCGCTCCTCGAGAAGCTCCTCAAGCTCCTCGATGGTGCGACGCTCCATCAGCATGTCCCAGTGGGTGCGCTGGTGACGCTCCTCTTGCGGCGCCGGTTGCTCCCCGTCGCGCAGGAGCGCGAGGGCGCCGCAGTGGCACTCCCACGAGAGAGGAACGTCTGCCTCCATCGCAAAGGGGAACGTGAGGACGTGCCCGTTGGGGCAGTCGTAGAAGACATCGCGTCGCTCCGCGAGGTCCATTCCTTGAGTGCGCTCCATGCTCTGGGTTCCCAGTCGCATGCCGCGCAAGGCTCGGTCGGCCATGGTGCGCCTCCTCCATTGATGCGGGCTTGTGGCCCTCTTGTTCCTGCAAACGCCCGGGACGCGCCCGATGTTCCTGGAGCGCCGCCGGCTCTCGCCCCGCGATCTGCATGGTGACGCGTCTGGCGCTGGCTCTAGAGTGATCACGATGCTCGTCCCCACGCGTCAGGAGCGCCTCGCATGAGCTTTCAGGCCGATTCCCACGACATGATTCGCGTGCGCGGGGCGCGCGAGAACAACCTTCGCGACGTGTCCGTCGACCTGCCTAAGCGCCGCCTCACGGTGTTCACCGGGGTGAGCGGATCGGGAAAGAGCTCGCTCGTCTTCGGCACGATCGCCGCGGAGTCCAAGCGCCTCATCGACGAGACCTATCCGGCCTTTGTGCAGGGCTTCATGCCGTCGCTCGCTCGACCCGACGTCGACTCCCTCGAGGGGCTCACCACCGCCATCATCGTCGACCAGGAGCGCATGGGCGCAAACTCGCGTTCCACGGTGGGAACCGCCACGGACGCGAATGCCCTGCTACGAGTGTTGTTCTCGCGCATCGGTGAGCCTCACATCGGCCCGCCGCCAGCCTTCTCGTTCAACGTGCCCTCCGTGGTCGCATCGGGGGAGCGCACGGTGGGCAAAGCCGGGGCGTCAGCCGAGAAAGTCTCCTTCGCGAGGGCGGGCGGCATGTGCCCGCGCTGCGATGGCATGGGTTCGGTCAGTGACATTGCGCTTGGCGAGCTGTTTGACGACTTCAAGTCCCTGGCCGATGGCGCTGTCACCATTCCCGGCTACACGGCCGACGGCTGGATGATACGCATCTACGGCGCCGTGGTGCCCATGGACGTACCCATCCGAGACTTCACCGCGGACCAACGCCACGACTTCCTGTACGCGGAGCCGCGCAAGGTCAGGCTTGAGAACATCAATATGACGTACGAGGGGCTGATACCCAAGATCCAGAAGTCGATGCTCTCCAAGGACGTGGAGGCCATGCAGCCCCACATCCGGGCGTTCGTGGAGCGCGCTGTGACCTTCACCCCGTGCCCCGAGTGTGAGGGAACCCGCCTCGCCGCACCCGCGAGGTCGTCACGCATCGACGGCGTCAATATCGCCGACGCCTGCGCGATGCAGATCACCGATCTCGCCGAATGGGTCAAGACGATTAACGTCCCTGGTATTGAGCCGATTCTTGAGGGGCTCACTGCGCCGCTTGACTCGTTCGTGGACGTCGGACTCGGGTATCTGTCGCTGGATAGGCCGACGGGTACGCTCTCTGGAGGCGAGTCACAGCGCACCAAGATGCTGCGGCACCTCGGCTCCGCGCTCACGGACGTGACGTACGTGTTCGACGAGCCCACCGTGGGACTTCACCCGCACGACATCGGCCGCATGAACCAGCTGCTACTGCGTCTGCGAGACAAGGGCAACACCGTGCTCGTCGTGGAGCACAAGCCCGAGACGATCCGCATCGCCGATCACGTGGTGGACATGGGTCCAGGCGCAGGCGTCGGCGGGGGAGAGGTGGTGTTTGAGGGGCCGGTAGCGGCGCTCAAAGGCGCCGACACTCCCACGGGTCGCCACTTGGGTGACCGCGTGGCGGTCAAGGCGAAGGTGAGGTCGCCGCACGGCACGCTTGAGGTCAGGGGAGCGACGTCGCACAACCTTGACAAGGTGGACGTGGACGTCCCGCTTGGCGTGCTTGTGTGCGTGACGGGGGTCGCAGGGTCCGGCAAGAGTTCACTCATTCGCGGTTCGGTCGCCGGACGGGAGGGCGTGGCTGCCATCGACCAGAGCGCCATCAAGGGCTCGCGCCGCAGCAACCCTGCGACGTACACGGGCGCACTGGAGCCGCTGCGCAAGGCCTTTGCCAAGGTCAACGGCGTCAAGCCTGCGCTGTTCTCGGCCAACTCGGAGGGCGCTTGCCCCGTGTGCAACGGCGCGGGCGTCATCTTTACTGATCTGGGGCCGATGGCTACCGTCGAGACGCCGTGCGAGGAGTGCGACGGGAGGAGGTTCAAAGCCGAGGTGCTCGGGTACCGCGTTGCTGGAAAGAGCATCGCCGACGTGCTGGAGATGTCAGTGGACGACGCCGTCGACTATATGGGCCCGGAAGGCGCGGCCATCAAGCCCGCGCTGGACATCGTGGTCAGACTGCAACGAGTAGGCCTAGGTTATGTCAAGTTGGGTCAGGCGCTCAATACGTTGTCGGGCGGCGAGCGTCAGCGCCTCAAGCTCGCGAATCAGCTCGCCGAGAAGGCGACCGTCTACGTGCTCGACGAGCCAACCTCCGGCCTGCACCTGCAGGACGTCGCGAGGCTGCTGGAGCTTCTCGACGACCTCGTGGACTCGGGCACGTCGGTCATCGTGATCGAGCATCACCAGGCGGTCATGGCGCACGCTGACTGGATCATCGACATGGGACCCGGCGCGGGCCGTGACGGCGGTCGCGTGGTGTTCGAAGGGACGCCCGCTGATCTGGTGGCGTCCAGGACAACGGTGACCGGAGAGCACCTGGCGGCGTACGTAGCCG
>QKAX01000052.1 GCA_003246255.1 Demequina lutea | reverse complement strand
TCGCGCACCTCGCAGGCGCTTCCCGTGGGGTGCCGTCGTAGTGCCAGCGCTGCTCGCCGGCGCCGCCGGCGCGGCGCTCGTGATCTGGGCCAAGCGCGACCCGGGCCACGACGAGTGGGCTGGCGACGACGAGTGGGACTTCCAGGGTGACGACTTCCAGTCCCGACTTCGCCGCAATGTGAACAAGGCGACCGACTCCACCGTAGCGGCGGCGCGTCAGGCAGCAGGCGCTGTGGCAGCCGCGGCGTCCACGGTGGCGGAGCAGGCCGGCCCCACATACGAGAAGGCGCGCGACGCGGCGATCACCGAGGCCAAGCGCCTCGCGGACCAGGCGGGGCCGTACGTGGACAAGGCCAAGGAGCAGGCCACCCCGTACGTGGAGAAGGCGGCCTCCGCCGCATCGTCGGCCGCGAGCAAGGCCAAGGAGGCGGCCGCCCCCTACGTGGACAAGGCGGCAACAGCTGCCAAGACCGAGGCGGACAAGGTGCGTTCGAACGTGGAGGCGGCACGCTCGCGTGCCGCTGCCGAGCTTGCCGAGGCCCTCGACGACGCCGAGGACGTGTGGGAGGACGACGTGGCCGACGCCGAAGAGGCCGCCACGACCGCAGTCAAGAAGACCACTGCCGCCGCGAAGAAGGCCACCACGGCAGCTAAGCGCACGGCTTCGACGGCAGCCAAGAAGGTCACCGAGGAGTAGGGGCGTCTGCCCCCCGTGAGAGGGCCCCGCCACGCGGCGGGGCCCTCTCACGCTCTTGGGTGGCGGCGTGTCGCCCGGCTCTACCGCACCCAGTCGAAGGTGCGGGTGACGGCGTCCCGCCAGCGAGCCAGCTGCGCCGCGCGCTCCGGCTCGGTCGACGAGGGCTCCCAGCGCGCGTCGGCCTGCCACAGGTCGCGCAGCTGATCGAAGCCCGACCAGAAGCCCACGGTGAGACCAGCCGCATAGGCCGCACCCAGCGCGGTGGTCTCGGCCACCTCGGGGCGCACCACGGGGATGCCCAGTACGTCGGCCTGGGTCTGCAGCAGCAGGTTGTTGGCGGTCATGCCGCCGTCCACCTTGAGCTCGGCGATGGGCACGCCGGTGTCGGCCGCGGCCGCGTCGATCACGTCGCGCGACTGCAGCGCCACGGACTCGAGGGCGGCGCGTGCGATGTGCGCCTTGGTGGCAAAACGCGTGAGGCCCAGGATCGCGCCGCGGGCATCGGGCCTCCAGTACGGCGCGAACAGGCCGCTGAAGGCGGGGACGATGACCACGCCGCCGTTGTCCTCCACGCTCAAGGCGAGGCTCTCCACCTGCGCGGCGGACGAGATGAGGCCCAGACTGTCGCGCAGCCACTGCACGAGCGAGCCGGTGACGGCCACGGAGCCCTCGAGCGCGTACGCGGGAGGCTCGCCCTCCACCTGATACGCAACCGTGCTGATGAGGCCGTGCTCGGAGTGCACCAGCTCGCCGCCCGTATTGACGATGAGGAAGTTGCCGGTGCCGTACGTGTTCTTCGATTCGCCGCGCTCGAACGCCGCCTGCCCAAACGTGGCGGCCTGCTGGTCGCCCAGGATGCCCGCGATGGGCACGTCGTGCAGCAGGCTCGACGCCTCGGCGCGGCCGAACGTGCTGAGCGAGGGCCTGATCTCGGGCATCATCGCGCGAGGCACCCTGAACGCCGCCAGCAGCTCGTCGCTCCACTCGAGCGTGCGCAGGTCCATGAGCAACGTGCGGCTCGCGTTGGTGACATCGGTGGCGTGCACGCCTCCGTCGGGGCCGCCCGTGAGGTTCCACAGCAGCCACGTGTCCACGGTGCCAAAGACCAGGTCTCCCGCCTCCGCCGCCGCACGCGCGCCCTCGACATGATCCAAGAGCCACGCGATCTTGGTGGCGGAGAAGTACGTGGCGAGGGGCAGGCCTGTCACCTTCTTGAAGCGGTCGTAGTCGCCGCCCTCCGCAAGCGCGTCCACCGCGTCCTGCGTGCGCGTGTCCTGCCACACGATCGCATGGTGGATCGGCTTGCCCGTGCGCTTGTCCCACACCACGGCCGTCTCACGCTGGTTGGTGATGCCAATGGCGTCGACGTCGTGCCGCGTGATGTCCGCATGCGCCAGGGCCACGCCGATCACCTCGCGAGTGTTGCGCCAGATCTCCGTCGCGTCGTGCTCCACCCAGCCCGGCCGCGGGAAGAATTGCCGATGCTCGAGCTGGCCCTGCGCGACGGGCCTTCCCGCCACGTCGAACACCATCGCGCGCGTGCTGGTGGTTCCTTGGTCAATGGCGACCACGTAGGACATGCAAGCTCCTTCGCTTGGGGACGGTTCAAATCTATGGCCGCTGCCGGGGCCCGTCACCGCCGCTGCACACCTGTGCACGGGGTGGGGTAGCGCCCGGCGGGGTGGCGAAGGGGCGGGGTGGCGCGGGGCGGGGTGGCGCGGGGCGGGGTCATGCCGCCCCCACGAGCGCCGCCGCCAGCGCCTCGTCGAGGATGAGGTCAGTGACGAGGCCGCCCGCGAGCGCCCCCTGTAGCGCCTCCAGCTTCTGCGGGCCCGACACGATGCACACGCGGCGCGCCACCTGCCTGAGCCGCGATAGATCGGGCCCACTGGCCCGCTCGTTGAGCGCGATGCCGTCGCTGCTGCCGTCCGCGCGGTAGAACACGGTCGCGAGGTCACCCACAGCGCCGTCGGCGCGCAGGCTGTCGTACTCGTCGGGCTCAAGGTAGCCGCCGATGTAGACGTGGCTGCGCACCTCGGCAAAGGGCGAGCCCAGGCCGAACACCGCGACGTCCATGGCCTGCTGCACGTCCAACAGGCGCACCACAAACCGCTCGCGCCACAGCGCGCGCCGCGTGGCCGGATCGTCAAAGAACGCGGGCACCGCGAACTGCTGCACCTGCGCGCCGTACGCGTCGCCAAAGCGCTGCAGGATGCGGCTCGCGTAGTCGATGCCCGTGGTCTGCGTGTTGCCGGCGCCGTTCATCTGCACCACCACCACGTCGCTCAGGTCCTTGGGCGCGAGGTGTCGGCTCACGGCACTCATGGTGGAGCCCCACGCGACGCCCACCGTCATGTGCGAGTCGAGGAAAGCGCCCAGCATGCGGCCGGCCGTCATGGCCACGCGTTCAAGCCTGTCCACGTCGCTGATGCGCGGCGGCAGCGGCACCACGTGGGCAGCGACGCCGTACCGCTCGGCGATCGCGCGCTCAAGCCGCTCGCCGCGAGCGTGAGGGGATCGCACCCGGATCTCCACGAGCCCCGTGTCGCGCGCGAAGCTCAGCAGGCGGGACACGGAGGACCTCGACGTGCCCAGCTCGCGCGCGATCGACTCCATCGTCTGGTCCTGGAGGTAGTACATCTGTGCGGCCCTCAGGGCGTGGCGCTGGCGGCGCTCCTCTGCGTCGGGATCCATGCGCCACCGCCCTTCTGCACATATGTGCACGCCGCTTGTGCGAACGTGCCCGCACTCCTCAGCATAGAAGGAGGGCGCCGACAGCGCCCGGAAGGAGCACGCCGTGACCACCCGCGAGTCTGTCGCCATCCTGCGCACGTTGGGCCGCGCCGATGTTGTCATCATCGGCGGCGGCATCAACGGCATCTCCACCTTCAGGGACCTGGCGATGCAGGGCGTGGACGTGGTGCTCGTGGAGCGCGGCGACTTCGCGTCCGGGGCCTCCGCGGCGTCGAGCCGCATGATCCACGGAGGTCTGCGCTACCTGGAGAACGGCGAGCTACGCCTGGTCAAGGAGTCGGTGCACGAGCGCAACGCGCTGCTGCAGACCGCCCCGCACTTTGTGAAGCCGCTGCGCACCACCATCCCCGTGCACTCGACGTGGTCCAGCGTGATCGCGTCGCCCATGAAGGTGCTGCGCCACCGCTCGGGCACCAAGCGAGTGCAGCGCGGCGCGGTCATGATCAAGCTGGGCCTCACGCTGTACGACACGTTCTCGCGCGGCAACGGCATCGTGCCCCGCCACCGGTTCATGGGGCGCAAGGAGTCCCTGGAGCTGTTTCCGCGCCTCGATCCCGCGATCAAGTACACGGCCACCTACTTTGACGCCTCCGTGCACAGCCCGGAGCGCCTCGCGCTGGACGTGCTGACCGACGCCCTCGCGGCGCACCCCGGCGCGCACGCCGCCAACTACGTGGAGGCCGTGGGGCTCGAGGGCTCCACCGTGCGCCTGCGCGATGTGGAAACGGGGGAGGAGTTTGGCATCGAGGCGGGCGCGGTGGTCAACGCGTCGGGCCCGTGGACGGACCTCACCAACGGCGCGCTGGGCCGCGAGACCCGCTTCATGGGCGGCACCAAGGGCTCGCACATCGTGCTCGATCACCCGGAACTGCTCGAGGCCACGGGCGGGCGCGAGATCTTCCTGGAGCACACCGACGGCCGCATCGTGCTCATCTACCCGCTGCACGGCCGCGTGATCGTGGGCACCACCGACATCGACGCGGACCCCCGCGAGACGGCCGTGTGCACCGACGACGAGGTGGATTACTTCTTTGACCTCGTGGGCCACGTGTTCCCCGACATCGAGCTGCGGCGCGAGCAGATCGTGTTCACCTACTCGGGCATCCGCCCCCTGCCGCGCCACGACGAGATGTCGCCCGGGCTCGTGTCGCGCGACTACCGCGTCGAGGTGGATCGCGGGCGCGACGGCGCCCCCGTGCTGAGCCTCGTGGGCGGCAAGTGGACCACCTTCAGGGCGCTGGGGGAGGCGCTCGCAGACAACGTGCTGGAGGTGCTTGGCCGCAAGCGCGTCGCGTCCACAGACGGCGTGGTGATCGGCGGCGGCTCGGGCTTTCCCAAGCGCAAGGCCGCGCGCGAGGCCTGGCTCGGGGCGGAGCTTCCCGGAGTGCCCCACGATCGCGCCGATGCGCTGCTGAGCCGGTACGGCACGCGGGCCGTCGAGGTCGCCGCATATCTGGCGGCCGGGCCCGATGCCCTCATCGCGCACGGCGAGCTCTCGCGTCGCGAGGTGGAGCGCATGGCGCTCCAGGAGCACGTGGTCCACACCGCCGACGTGGTGCTGCGGCGCACGAACATCGCGTTCAAGGGCCTCGCCGACGAGCGCACGTGCCGCGAGATCGCCCTCGCGTTGGGCGGGGCGCTGGGCTGGGACTCAGCGAGCATTGCCGCCGACACCGAGGCGTGCCTCGCGCTGCTGCGAGAGCGGCACGGGATCGCGGAGCGGGCGCGCGTCGCGGCCTAGCCGATCAGGTGTTCCACCAGGATGTTGACGCCGATGCCGATGAGCACCACGCCGCCGGCGAACTCCGCGCTCGATCGCAGCCACGAACCCGCGTGGTGACCGAGGCGCGTGCCCACCAGGGACAGCACGAACGTCACTCCGGCGATCACTAACGCCGCCTGCAGGATGTGCACGTCGAGGAAAGCGAACGTCACGCCCACCGCGAGCGCGTCAATGCTCGTGGCCACGCCCAGCACCATGAGCTCGCGCACGCCGATGGTGAAGGTGGGGGCCGTGGCCACCGCACCCGTCGCGTCGGCGGCTGTCGCGGCGCCAGGGGTCGCGACGCCGGGACTGGTGGAAGCGTCGGCGTCGTCGGACCCCTCGTCCTCTCGAGCGTCGCCGCGCGCCTCCCAGATCATCTTGGCCCCGATGGCCGCGAGGAGGGCGAAGGCAATCCAGTGGTCAACGGGCTCGATGTACGCCGTGAGGCGCGAGCCGAGCAGCCAGCCGATCACGGGCATGAGGCCCTGGAATGCGCCGAACGTGATCGCCATGGCGAGCGCCGGCCTCCACACGAGGGCGCGCATCTTCATGCCCTTGGCCACCGAGACGGCAAACGCGTCAGCGGCGAGCCCAAGCGCGGTGAGCACCAGGGTGAGGAAAGACATAAGGCCCCTTCGTCGGTTCGTGGACCGCGCCGAAGAGGCCTCGTAGGGAAAGGGGTCGCTTCGGCACGGCATCGTGCCGAAGGTCTCGCTCACC
>QKAX01000163.1 GCA_003246255.1 Demequina lutea | reverse complement strand
ACCGAGAAGTCGGAGAGCCCCACCTGCGAGCGCACCTCCAGCCCCTCGGCCTCAAGCCGCGCGGCGATGCGCGCGCGGTGGAGGTCCCGCCGCTCGCCCATCTGCATGGCCAGCGCGCCGTCAAATCCGAACGCCGCGACGGCCAGGTAGTCCCGCAGGTGCTCCAGGCCGGTGGAGGAGGTGCGATCAAGCTCGATGTGCTCGGGGGTAAAGGACGAGAAGATCACCACTCGTTCGCGCGCCCGCGTGATGGCCACGTTGAGCCTGCGCTCGCCGCCCGCGCGGTTGAGCGGGCCAAAGTTAAGTGGCAGCTTGCCCGTCTCCGGATCCGGCGAGAACGCGAGCGTGAACAGCACCACGTCGCGCTCGTCGCCCTGCACGTTCTCCAGGTTCTTGACGAACAGCGGGTCCTCGCGCCGCGCCAGCGCCGCATCCACGCGCTCGTCGCGCGCGGCCTCCAGCAGGTCAAGCACCAGGTCCCGCTGCTCCACGTTGAACGTCACCACACCGATGGAGGCCTCGGGCTTGGCCGCCAGAATCGCGCGCACCTCCGCCACCACGGCGTCGGCCTCCACGCGGTTCACGCGCCGCTTGCCGCGCTCAAACTGGCCGTTGACGTGGCGCCACGACATGCCGACATCGTCGCGGCCCTCGGGCGGGGACGGGAAGCTCGACAGCCTGCCCTCGTAGTAGTAGCGGTTGGAGAACGCGATCAGGCTCTCGTCGCGGCTGCGGTAGTGCCATGAGAGCCACAGACGCGGCAGGCGGGACTCGACCGCCTCCGTGAGGATCGACTCCTGATCCACCGGCGCCAGGCCGTCGTCCTCGTCCTCCTCCTCGGCACCAAACATGTCGCTGCCGCCAAACTCCGTGGGCGGCATCTGGCGCGAGTCGCCCACCACCACCACGGACTTGCCGCGGCCCATCGCACCCACGGCCTCGGCCACGCGAATCTGCGAGGCCTCGTCAAACAACACCACGTCGATGTCGATCGCGCCGGGCGGCAGGAACCGCGCCACCGAGTGCGGGCTCATCAACAGGCACGGCGTCACCTCGCCAATCACGGAGCCGTATTCGGTGAGCATGCGGCGCACGCTCATGCCGCCGCGCTTGCGCCCCAGCTCCCGGTCAAGCTCGCCCACGCGGCCCATCAGTCTGTCCGAGGTGAAGCTCCTGGCGCGCACAATCCGTGCGGGCAGTTCCGTCACCAGCGCCTCGCGCACCGCCAACGTGCCCTCCACGTACCTCTCAATCTGACGTTCGCGCTGGCGGCCATCAAAGCCCACCATGCCCGCGGCCTCGAGGCGCTCCTGCAGCACGGCACGCGCCGCGGCCAGCCTGAACGAGGACTCCACGTCCTCACCCGGAATGCTCCCCGCGCGCACCTTCGCGACCCACTCGGCGGCGCCCGCGTCCTCAAGCCTGCGCGCCTCGAACTGCACGGCCTCCCAGCGGCCCAGGCGCACCAGCGCCCCACCCTCGGCGTCCTTGCGCCACTCGGGCAGGTCCCGCTCCAGCGCGCCGAGCACTGTCGCGTCGCCCATCCACCGCTCCACGTCCGACGGCCGCGAGCCGAGCGCGGCGAGCAGCGCCTTCCACGCCTCACGGAGGGTTGTCGCGGCCGATGCCCGCACGGCCGGTTCCGGAACCCCGCCCGACGCCGTGGCCGGGTCTGCCTGCGACGAGGCACCTGGCGCGGGGGCGGCGGCGCCGAGAAGCCCTCCGCCAAATGCGAACGAGTCCCCGCTGGTGGCCTGAGTGAGCGGGAGGGCATCGCCGCGCAGCAGGTCCCTCGCCGCGGAACGCGCCTCCTCGGTCATGCGTGAGACACCGGCGGCCGCGTACAGCGCCTCCACGTGATCCCAGAACTCGTCGGCACCCTGCGGCGCGAGGATGTTCCACCCGGCAGGAAGCTCCACACCCAGCTGCCCGCGCGCACCCTCACGCACCTCGGCAGCTCCGGTACGCGCCGCCACAGCGGCGTCGAGCACCTGCGTCAGTGTGGCCGGAGACGCCGCGCCAGCCTCAGTCAGCACACCGGCCATGCGCGCAACAATCGCCTTGCGCCTGCGGCCCTTGAGCCACTTGCCGTCCGCCTCGTGCGAGGCGGCCGCCCATGCGTCAAGATCGGGGTGCGTGATCACCTCGGGGTGCGCTGCGGCGAGCAATGCGCCCGCGCCCGCACGCACCTGGTTCACCTGCTCGCGAAGGCGCGCGGCCTCCTGCGGCCATGCCGCGCCCACGCGGGGGCCAGCTGCGTCGGGGTCAACACCTCGGCCGGCAGCCACGTGCTCCGCGAACGCGAGCGCCACGTCAACCTCGTCGTATGAACGGGCCTGGGCCGCGAGCCTGCGCTCCACCCCCTCGCTCAAGCCAGCCACGGCCCTCGCCACCGTCTCGACCGCACCGCTCAGTGCCGCGCGGTCAGTGCCGTCACGCAGCGGTGTGCCCGCGAGGTTCCAGGCGTGCCGCTGCACGGGGGCACCCAGGTCCTGGACCGCCTCGCCCAGGGTGCGTGCGGCGTCGGCCGTCCACGAGAACACCTCGCCGTCCCGCGCGATGCCCAGCGACACGTCGGGCACGTTCGCGTCGCGCACAAGACCCTCGAGCGCGAGCGCCACCTGAGACGCCTCCCACGCGGAGAGCCCTGCCGCTCCCTGCTCGTGGAGCTGCTTGGGGTAGCGGTCGAGCGCGCTCACCAGCGAGCCCTGCTGCGCGTAGAGCGCCTCGATCACGCTTGACGAACCGCTCGCCTGCGCGTGCATCGCCGCACGCAACTGCGCGCGCACGTCGGGGGGCGACTGGTTGCGTCCATGCAGGTCCAGGCAATATGGCCCAAGACCCACCGCGTCCAGGCGGCGCTTCACCACGTCGAGCGCGGCCTGCTTCTCGGCCACGAACAGCACGCGCCTGCCCTTGGCCAGGCTGTTGGCAATGATGTTGGTGATCGTCTGTGACTTGCCGGTTCCGGGCGGGCCCTCCAACACGAAGGAGCGACCGGCCCCTGCCCAGCGCACGGCCTCGATCTGCGAGCCGTCCGCCGACACGGGCAGCGCCTCGGTCACCTCGGCCTGCGCGTCCATCATGGGCTCTTCCACTGGGTCCACGAAGGTATCTGTGGGCGTCTCCACGAGGTGGCGCACCACGGGGTTGGCCACAAAGTGTCGCCAGTTGTCGCTCACGTCCTGCCACAACTGCAGCGTGGAGAACTGGAACACCGCCAGGTGGGCGGTCTCCGAGACCTTGAAGTCCAGCACCGCGTCCAGCAGCGCAAAGCGCAATTGCGCCAGGGCGTCGTCCACGTCGATGCCGGCGCCGTCCTCCAGCGGGTTGGCGAGCGCGGGCACCACCAGCTGATGCGAGACCCTCAACTTCTCCAGAAGGCACTGGTTGGGCACGGCCACGGCGCCGTCCTCGATCTGAATCTTGGCGAGCTGCCCGCGACGCACCTTGATGGTGGCGGGGATCAGGAACAGCGGCGCCTTGGCCTTGCGCCCTGCGTCCTCCCACTCCAGCGAGCCCAGCGCGATGTACAGGTTGTTGGCGCCCGTCTCTTCCAACACCGTCTTGGCCTTGCGCGCAAGGCCCACCACGCGCCCGTTGTATTGGCTGGACGTCACCTGCGAATACAGCAGGTGCTCGCCCTCCATGATCGACGCGAGCTGATCCGCCGGGAGTTGCTGCGTGGACTCCACGCCGTTCGCGCGGCTCAGCGCGTTCACGTCATCGGCGGTGCTCACAGTGAACGAGCCGCCCTTGGCGAGCATGTCCTCGAACCGGCCCAGATAGCCCGGCGGGATCGCGAGGTCGAGGCCCGAGCGATGCGTTCGCATGTTGAGCAGCGGGTTGCGGAACGTGAGGTCAAGAAGCGCGTTGCGCCACGAGGCGACGCGCGGCGGGTAGGTCGCGCCACGCGACTCATACGCCGAGGCGTCGTTCTTGTGGTGCTCGATGCTCCGGGCAGCCTGGCGCTCTACCTCCACCACCACCTCGCCGTCGATGCGGCGAATCACCGGAAGCGGCCGCACCCTGCGGTGCGCGCGGCGCACATCAAGGATGAAGTCGATCTCGCGCGCGGACTCGCGCATCCACTCGCGCGCGGCGCTGACCGCGATATCGAGCGACCGCTCCGACTGCGCCAGGACCTCGTTGGTGTCCACCGGCCACAGGATCGTGGAGTCGATGAACGTCTGCACCGTCGCGCCCTCTTCGATGGCCACGAGCGGCAACTGGCTGTCAGTCACCATGACTCCCGCCATCGCCCGACGCCGCCCCGAGACGATCAGCGGGTTGAGCCCGCAGGACTCGGCAACCGCGGCGAACATGGTCGCCGCCTCGAGCTCCGTGGCCCGACCGGATTCGAGCACCGCGCTCGGGCGGCGGATCTGTCGTGCGACCGACGATGAGCTCTCCGCTGCGCGCTGGCGCGACAGTTTGAGGCCGAGGAGTTCATCCCAGATCGCCTTGGTGATGGCGATCGCACGCTCAGCGCCTCCCTCGTAGCCGTTGAGCGCGCCGTCGCGCGTGGTGTGCGCCAACCGTGCCGACACCTTCATGGCGAGGCCCTCGATGCCCGGGTCGCGCGGCGTGACGAATGCCGCGAGGCTCTCCGGGATGGCGCCGGCCCACCACTCGTCGGCCGCGAGCAGGCGGATCGTCCCCTCGGCGTCGGCCCTGCCATCGGCCGATGTCAGGGTGACGCGGAGCGTGGCGGTGAGGGCCTCGTCGATCGCGGCGAGCGTGGCGGAGGGAAGCGGCCAGCGCAGTAGTGGAACGGGGATGTGCCGCTCGGAACCCGCGCTGACGCTCAGCGGGCCGAGGACCAGGGGCGCGCCCAGGTCGATGCCCTCCCCGGCGCCCAACGCGAACTCGAGGCTGGACACCTCCACGTCTGCATCGGTCTTGTTGGCAATGGACACGTCTACCAGGGGCGATACGCCGTTGTGGGACAGCGCGAAGTTCACGGCGGTTTGGAAGGTCAGGTAGACCTCGACGTTCGGCAGGGTGACCCGCAGCTCCCCTAGTGCGGTGCGCTCCCGCCACTCGTCAAGCACTCGCTCGAGCTCGGCGTCCGTGAGCACCGTCTCGATGGCGCCGCTCTCGTCCGTGACGAAGGCGACGTCCATCGCGTCGGTGTCGGCCGGGTCGCCCTCGACCTGCGGAGCCAGTCCCCGCGCCGCCGCCGCAGCAAGTGCGGAGGCCTCCGTGCCCAGGGTGTCCAGCAGACGGGCCGCCGTGTCGATGATGCGATGGGCATCGGCGCGCTTGAATGCCTCGCCATGCGACCAGCGCGTGGCGGCTGAACGGAGTTCGGTGGCGAGCGCCCGCTGCTCAAAGCTGAGTTCCGGCGTGAACGAGCGCCACTCCTCGGTGAGCACGCGCAGGATCAGCGCAGGGTCGCTCGCGTCGTGCCGGTGCTGGCGGCGCGTGCGGACCTCGTCGCGCATCTCAAGCATCGCGACCCAGTCACCGTGCTTGGTCTGGGAGCCGAGCGCGCTGTCGATGGACGGGCGCGCGCCTTCCACCACACACTCAAGGCTTTGCTTAACCGCCGCGCGACCCGAAATCATCAGCACCCCCCATTAGCCGGTGGCGCCACTGTATCGAGGCACGGCGACGCGGCCTAGAGACGGCGGCGTGGCATCTAGCCAAGCACGCCCTCCCCCACCACCGGAATCCCGTACTCCCGAGCCTTGCGCGCCTTGCCCGACTGCGATCCAGGATCCTGCGCGATTCCCGCCGCGACGCCTTTCTTCACGCCCGGCCACACCACCAGGTCGCGCAAGTCCAGCAGCCCCGCCAACTGCACCACGAGCGCGCGCTCGGCGGGCGTGAGCTGGTCGTCGGCGCCCACCGCGAGCACCACCCGCCCGCTTCTCGCTTGATACCGTTAGTAGTACTATCGCGATGAGCAAGATCGCCAAGCGTCTGGAGCAATTCCAGCGCGCTCCAGCGTCGGTGTCGTTCGATGATCTCGCGTCGGTGTGCCA
>QKAX01000137.1 GCA_003246255.1 Demequina lutea | reverse complement strand
GCCGTTCACTCACCATGACCGACGTGCTGACCACCTCACCGCTCCTGTCGCGCCCCGGCGCCGTCCCCGCCGAGGGGGCCGATGCAGGCATCGCCTGGCACTACGGCGACCCCACGGCGGAGCAACGCGCGCTCGCAGCCGGCACCGCGGTGGTGGATCAGTCGCACCTGGGCGTCATCACCGTGACGGGACCGGATCGCCTCTCATGGCTGAACTCGCTCTCCACGCAGGAGGTGGGCGCGCTCGCTCCAGGCGAGTCCACCGAGCTCATGATTCTGAGCCCCCAGGGCCGCATCGAGCACGTCGCCTCCATGGTGGACGACGGCGAGACTGCGTGGCTGCTGTCCGAGACCGCACCCGCACTCGCCCTGTTCCTTGACCGCATGCGCTTCATGCTGCGCGTCGAGGTGGAGGATGCGACGTTCGCGTGGGCGGCGATCGGCGAGCCCGTGGCCGCCGCCGCGGATGGCCCGGTGACCTGGGTGGACCCGTGGCCGCACATCGGCGCGGGGGGCACGTCATACCTGGAGCCCGGCGCGGGCGAGGGCGAGCCGTGGGCCTGGCGCCTGGTGCTCGTGCCGCGCGAGTCGCTCGAGGCCGAGGTGGACGCGCGCGTTGCCGCGGGCGCCCGCCTGGCAGGCACCTGGGCGCTCGAGGCGGCGCGCATCGCCGCGCACCGCCCCCGCGCCACCGAGGTGGACGAGGTGTCGCTGCCCCACGAGCTCGACTGGCTGCGCACCGCCGTGCACCTGCACAAGGGCTGCTACCGCGGGCAGGAGACGGTGGCAAAGGTGCACAACGTGGGCAAGCCGCCGCGCCGCCTCACGATGCTGCACCTGGACGGCTCCGACGCCGACCTCCCCGCGCCCGGCGCGCAGGTGATGCTGGGCGATACCGCCGTGGGCCGCGTGACAGCCGCGTCGAGGCACCACGAGCTTGGCCCCATCGCCCTCGCAGTGCTCAAGCGCTCGGTGGACCCCACGGCCCAGCTGGTGGTCGAGGGTGAGTCCGGCCCCATCGCCGCGTCGCAAGAGATCATCGTCAACACCGACGGCCACTCGGCCGACCGCCCCGAGAAGCCGGGCCCCACCATGAAGGGCCTCCTCATGGGCAAGGGCTGCAAAGCCGACGGCGGCGACATGTCCTGAGCGCCGCGCCCCGCGCAGCGCTTCCCCAAACCCAGCGCTTCCCCAGACCCGGCGCTTCCCCGACGCGGGCACCCGCCCGTCGTTCGCTTGGCCGATTCCACCCGCCGCCGCCTTCCGTTACGGTGAGGCGCAAAGGAGGACCCATGTTCGCTCTGTTCCAGACCGCGCTCGTCGCGATCCTGTCCTACGCCGCGCTGGTGGCGGCCGTGTGGGCGCTGATTGATGCGGCTCGCACTCCTGGACAAGCCTTCGTGACCGCTGGCAAGCAGTCCAAGACCCTGTGGCTGGTCCTCACCGGCATCGCCAGCGCCATGCTCATCGCCTTTGCGCCGTACCCGTTCGGCACAGGAGTAGGCGTGCTCAACTTCCTGGGCATCGCGGCGGCCGCGGCGGCGATCGTCTATCACGTGAACGTGAAGCCCGCCGTGGCGCCGTACCGCAATATCCGGGGCCCCAAGGGCGGCAACTCCGGCCCCTCGCGCGGCGGCTGGTAGCCCTCGCAGATGAGGGCCGTGCTGCAGCGCGCCGCTCGCGCGTCGGTGGCGGTGGGCGGCGAGACCGTCGCATCGTTTGACCGCCAGGGCATCGTCGCGCTCGTGGGCGTCACCCACGACGACGGCCCCGCAGAGGCCGCGACCATCGCCCGCAAGATCGCCGACCTTCGCATTCTCGACGGCGAGGCCTCGGTGACCGACGCCTCGGCCCCCGTGATCGTCGTCAGCCAGTTCACGCTCTACGGGGACGCGCGCAAGGGCCGTCGCCCCACGTGGATCGCGGCCGCGCCCGGACCGGTCGCGGAGCCACTCGTGGATGCCGTGGTCGCCGACCTGCGCGGCCGCGGGCTCGAGGTGGGCACGGGCGTCTTTGGCGCGGACATGGACGTGTCGCTCGTCAACGATGGCCCGATGACGATCGTGCTGGACACCGCCAACGCCTAGCCGCGCTGGCGCACCAGCAGGTCGCCCACCTCGCAGTCCAGCGCGTCGCAGATGGCGGCGAGGGTCGAGTAGCGGATCGCCTTGGCGCGGTCGTTCTTGAGGATCGACAGGTTCACCACTGTGACCCCCACGAGCTCGCTGAGCCGCGCGAGCGTCATGCCGCGCTGCTCCAGCAGCTCGTCGAGGCGGCAGTGAATCAAGCCTTCCTCGGCGTCTGCCGGGCTCATACGAGGCCCTCCGTGTCGCGGCGCATGCGCTCGCCGATCTGTAGCGCGAGGCCCACCGCCGCGATGGCGAACGTCCACGCGACCGGGCTGAGGTCGAGCGTCCACGCGTAGTACTCGTGCGTGGCGTCAAACAGCAACTCCCGTGCGTCGGCGACCTGCAGCTCGGTGAAGACCATGGATCCCACCCACCACACGAGCGGAACGATCGCGCCGAGGTACGCCAGGCGCGCGGAGCCCGCATGGAAGATCGTGCCGCGCGCAAGCCGCAGCAGCAGGGTGATCGCGAGGCCCGCCCCTACGCCGACGCACACGATCGCCAGCAACGGCTGGCCCCACAGCCCCGCAATCTGGGCGGTGGTGGGGTGGTCAACCGTGACGAGCACAGAGTCCACATTGAGCACCGCTGGTGCCGGGACGGGAGCGTTGGCGAGGAGCCACTCGCTTTGCTCCGCGGAGACCGGCAAGGCGACACGAGCGGGCTCGCTCGACGCGAACGGCAGGGCGCTCGCCGCCGCGACGATGCCCGCGAGCACCACGGCGCCCACGAGGGCCGCCATTCCGTAGAGCGCGAGACGATCCGCGCGGCCTGGTCGTTGAGTGTCGTCCATAACTGCCTCCTTCGATGGGCATATTGTTTTTCGTTGTTATTGATAAACGATACATATCGACAGTCGATGTCGCAAGCCGTCGCGTTCGCACTCGTTCCGCTCCCGGCGGAACCCCTCCCCCTTACCCGCGCCGGCGTCGGGCCGATGGACTCGATGAGGCGCGTACTCGGAAGGTGACCCACACGGTCTCGGGCACCGGGACGACGCCCGCCGGCCCACCCCCGCCGGTCCGCCAGGTTTCGCCCGGGTAACGCTCTTCACGCCCACGGTGAAATCGGGCACAACCGGCCCAGGCGCGTGGTTAGCCTGGTCACACGCCGCGGCGGCCCCGTCCCCGTGGCCAAGGAGGTAACGATGTTCGAACGGTTCACTGACCGCGCTCGCCGAGTGGTGGTGCTCGCCCAAGAAGAGGCGCGCATGCTCAATCACAACTACATCGGGACCGAGCACATCCTGCTCGGCCTGGTGCGTGAAGGCGAGGGTGTCGCCGCCAAGGCCCTTGAGGCCATGGACATCTCCCTCAACGGCGTGCGCGAGCAGGTGCAGGAGATCATCGGCGAGGGCTCGCACGCCCCGTCGGGTCACATCCCCTTCACGCCGCGCGCCAAGAAGGTGCTTGAGCTGTCGCTGCGCGAGGCGCTGCAGCTGGGCCACAACTACATCGGCACGGAGCACATCCTGCTGGGCCTGATCCGCGAGGGCGAGGGCGTCGCAGCCCAGGTGCTGGGCAAGCTCGGCGCGGACCTCGGTGGCGTGCGCCAGCAGGTCATCCAGCTGCTGTCCGGCTACGAGGGCAAGGAGCCCGCCGCCGGCGGCAACGCCACCGCAGGCGGTCCCGCCGAGGGTTCGCCCGCAGGCTCCACGGTGCTCGACCAGTTTGGCCGCAACTACACGCAGGCTGCGCGCGAGGGCAAGCTTGACCCGGTCATCGGCCGCGAGCTCATCATGGAGCGCGTGATGCAGGTGCTGAGCCGTCGCACCAAGAACAACCCCGTCCTGATCGGCGAGCCCGGCGTCGGCAAGACCGCCGTGGTGGAGGGCCTTGCCCAGGCGATCGTGCGCGGCGACGTGCCCGAGACCCTCAAGGACAAGCACCTCTACACGCTCGACCTCGGCTCGCTGGTGGCCGGCTCCCGCTACCGCGGAGACTTCGAGGAGCGCCTCAAGAAGGTGCTCAAGGAGATCCGCACGCGCGGCGACATCATCCTGTTTATCGACGAGATCCACACCCTGGTGGGTGCTGGTGCCGCCGAGGGCGCGATCGATGCGGCTTCGATCCTCAAGCCGATGCTTGCCCGCGGCGAGCTGCAGACCATCGGCGCCACGACGCTCGACGAGTACCGCAAGCACGTGGAGAAGGACCCGGCGCTCGAGCGCCGCTTCCAGCCCATCCAGGTGCCAGAGCCAGAGCTCGCTCACGCCATTGAGATCCTCAAGGGCCTGCGCGACCGCTACGAGGCGTTCCACCGCGTCACCATCACTGACGACGCGATCGTGGCCGCCGCGCAGATGGCCGACCGCTACATCAGCGACCGGTTCCTGCCTGACAAGGCCATCGACCTGATCGACGAGGCTGGCGCGCGCCTGCGCATCCGCCGCATGACCTCCCCGCCCGAGCTGCGCGACCTTGACGACAAGATCGCCCAGGCCCGCAAGGACAAGGAATCGGCGATCGACGAGCAGGACTTCGAGAAGGCCGCGTCGCTGCGTGACGTGGAGCGCCGCCTCACCGAGGAGCGCTCGTCGAAGGAGCAGGCCTGGAAGTCCGGCGACCTCGACGTCGCGGCCGTGGTGGATGAGGAGCTCATCGCCGAGGTGCTGTCGATGTCCACCGGCGTGCCCGTGGCGCGCGTGTCCTCGGACGAGTCCTCGCGACTGCTCCAGATGGAGTCCGAGCTGCACAAGCGCATCATCGGCCAGGAGGCGGCCATCAAGGTGCTGTCGCAGGCGATCCGTCGCACGCGTGCGGGCCTGAAGGACCCGAAGCGTCCCGGCGGTTCGTTCATCTTCGCCGGTCCCACCGGTGTGGGTAAGACCGAGCTGGCCAAGGCTCTCGCCGAGTTCCTGTTCGGCGACGAGGACGCGCTCATCACGCTCGACATGTCCGAGTACGGCGAGAAGCACACCGTTGCTCGCCTGTTCGGTGCCCCTCCGGGCTACGTGGGCTTCGAGGAGGGCGGTCAGCTCACCGAGAAGGTGCGCCGCAAGCCGTTCTCGGTGGTGCTGTTCGACGAGGTCGAGAAGGCGCACCCCGACATCTTCAACTCGCTGCTCCAGATCCTGGAGGATGGCAAGCTGACGGATGCCCAGGGTCGCGAGGTGAACTTCAAGAACACCATCATCATCATGACCACCAACCTGGGTGCGGACGCGATCTCCAAGCGTCAGGCGACCGGCTTCTCGATGGTCACCGAGGGTGGCCAGACCTACGACGACATGGTCAAGCTGGTGAACTCCAAGCTGAAGGAGCACTTCAAGCCCGAGTTCCTCAACCGAGTGGACAACGTGGTGGTGTTCCCGCAGCTCACGCAGGACGAGATCATCCAGATCGTGGACCTCATGGTGGCCCGCCTGGACGAGCGCATGAAGGACAAGGACATGGGCATCGAGCTCACGCAGGCGGCCAAGGCGCTGCTCGCTGAGCGCGGCTACGACCCGGTCCTTGGTGCTCGACCCTTGCGCCGCGCGCTGCAGCGTGAGATCGAGGACCAGCTGTCCGAGAAGATCCTGTTCGGCGAGCTGACCTCCGGCCAGATCGTCCGCGTGGACGCTCAGGGCGAGGGCATCCTCGGGGAGTTCACCTTCGAGGGCATCAACAAGGACGAGGAGCTCGACGCACCCGTCGCCGAGATGGGCGCGAGCCCCGCGTCGTCGGCCCCCAAGGCCGACGAGGAGTCCGGCTCCACCGACTAACCACCCGCAAGGGAAAGCCCCGGTCCGCCCAGGAGCGGGTTCTAGCGATCCCCGCAACACCCTGACTTTAGGGAGTTGCGGGGATCGTGTCGTTTGAGGAGTTGAAGGTCCAGTTCTTCGAGGCGTTGGAGCAGTGCGAGGGCAACATCACAGCGGCTGCTCATGTGGTCGCGGTGA
>QKAX01000011.1 GCA_003246255.1 Demequina lutea | reverse complement strand
CGCCGTGACGGTTGATGTGGCCACCGATGCCTCGGCCGTGAAGTCGCTTGCGTCCGACATGGTCAACGCGCTCTCGGTCGCGTTTGGCGAGATCGCGTCGCAGACGGCCACCAAGACCTCCACCGACTCGACCGGCCGCGTCACAGTGACCGGCGGTGTGCTGACTGGGCAGAGCGCTGTGCGACAGGTGCAGGACCAGCTCACGCAAGCGGCGATTTACCCCGTCGACGGCAAGTCGCTGTCGACGATCGGACTGCAGATCAGCCGTGACGGCACCATCACGTTTGACGAGGCGGCCTTCTCCACGGCCCTCGCCAACGATCCCGAGGGCACCGCAAGCCTGATGCAGGCCGTGGCAGCCAGGGTCTCCACGGTTGCCGACTCGTTGTCGAACGCGCAGGACGGCACCCTCACACGTCAGATCTCGTCCAACCAGACTCAGGTGGACCAGGTAGGACGCCAGATTCTCGACTGGGACGACCGCCTCGCTGTGCGCCGCGAGTCGTTGCAGGCCACCTACTCGGCACTCGAAGTGTCGCTGTCGAACCTGCAGGCGCAGTCGACTTGGCTGTCCGGCCAGTTGGCCTCCCTGCCCTCGGCCTCCGCCTAGAAAGGAGCGATGAGATGAACTACGCCAACCTCCGCGACCGCTACGTGCAGGACGCCGTGACCACCGCATCGCCCGCCACGCTGCTTGTCATGCTTTACGACCGCCTCGTGCTGGACCTGATGCGCGGCGAGTCCGCGCTCCGTTCGGGCCAGCGTGACGCCGCCAACGAGCAGCTGAACCACGCGCAGGACATCATCTCCGAGCTTGCCAACACGCTCGACGTCAACGCATGGGACGGCGCCAAGCAGCTCATGTCGGTCTACACGTTCCTGCTCACCACGCTGGTCGAGGCGAACACCCAGGCCGACGCCGACAAGGTGGCGGCCTGCCGCGAATTGGTGGAGCCGCTTCAGGACGCGTGGCAGCAGGCTGCGCGTACAGTCGCCGAGGCCGAGCCCCAGCGCGCCGTGGGTGAACTGGGCGTCGCGTGACCTCCGCGGCCGACGCCTCGCAATGGAACGAGGCCTGGGCGACGGCGCTGGAGGCGCTGGAGCTTGACGTGGCCGAGGCCGAGGCGATGCTGTCTGTCGATCACATCTTTGAGGCCTCCGTCCGCGACCCGTGGACCCCGCCAGTGAATCTCGGCCCGCTGCCAGCGCATCTCGTGGAGCGAGCGCGCACGTTGCTGGCTCGGCAACTCGACGTGTCGCGCATGCTGGCCTCGGCCGCGCGCAACTCGCGCCACCATGACCGAGCCATCTCGCACATGCAGTGGAACATCCCTGCGCCGCCCGTTTACCTGGACACTCCCGCCTAAATCAGGGATCGGCGCGCCGACGCGCCGGGAGACGTGACAAACGTCACTCAGCGTGTCCTTCACACCCCCCAGTCGTGGCCGATGGGGGACCTGAGCACGGATTGCTCATCGACTTGGCCACGGATCGGCCCCTACGTCTTCACGAAGGGCGGTGCGATCCGTGTTTGGTTCCGTGAGCTTCGATGCCATGTCGAGTGCGCTCGACTCGCTGTCACTGCGCCAGCGGGTGATCGCCGACAACATCGCCAACGTGCAGACCCCGGGGTATCAGGCCAAGCGCGTCCAGTTCGAGGACGCCCTCAAGTCGGCTGTGGCCGACGGCAGCGGCCGCGCCCGCGCCAACATCGGCGTCTCGCTTGAGCCGACGCGCGAGGACGGCAACAACGTCAACCTCGACACCGAGACCATCTCGAACATCGACACGGGCCTGCGCTACCAGCTCGCCACCCGAGCCATCGACGGTAAGTTCGCCGCACTCCGTACCGCGATGAAGAGCCTCTGATGGGTACCTTCGCCGCCATCGGCATCGCCGGCTCGGGCCTTGACGTCTACCGCAAGTGGCTTGACGCGGTGTCTGACAACCTGGCGAACATCAACACTGTGCGCCCCACCGACGAGGCGGCCTTCCAGGCCCGCTACGTGGTGGCACAAGAGAACGACAACATGGGCGGCGATTCGGGCGGCGTGCACGTCGCTGGCGCGGCGTACGGCTCCGCCGAGGGTCGCCTCGTGTACGAGCCCAGCAACCCGCTCGCCGACGCCGAGGGCTACGTCCGCTACCCCGACATCGACATGTCGAGCCAGATGACGCAGCTGATCATGGCGCAGCGCGGCTACCAGGCAAACGCCGCCGTCATTGACCGCGCGAAGGACATGTACACCAGCGCCCTCCAGATTGGTCGTGGCTGATGTCGATCTCACCCATCTCAGGCTTCGCCTCCGTCTCTCCCACGAGCTACCTGTCGCAGGCCGCCGGCACCAAGCAGGCCTCGGCCGCGACGGATGCGGCGTTCGGCACCTCGCTCGGCTCTGCGGTGGACGGCCTGCAGCAGATGCAGGCGACCACGTCGGATCTTGCCATCAAGGCCGTCACCGGCGACCTGAGCGACGTCCACGATTACACCATCGCGGCGACGCAGTCGGCCGTGGCGATGGAGCTCACCGCCACGATTCGCAACAAGGCCATTGACGCCTTCTCCGAGATCATGAGGATGCAAGCCTGATGCCCGCCCAGCTCAATTCAGTGCTCGAGCGCCTGCAGAAGCAGGCGGCCGAGGCCTCGCTCGCGCAGAAGGTCATCGCGGTGCTGCTCGCCGCCGTGATCGCCATCGGCGGCTTCGCGCTCTACCAGTTCACCTCGCGCCCGCAGATGTCGCCGCTGTTCACCAACCTGTCGCCTGCCGACGCCTCGGCGATCGTGGACGAGCTCAACTCCGCAGGCGTGCAGTACTCGCTCACCGGCGGCGGCGGCACCATCATGGTGCCCAACAACCAGCTGTACGACACCCGCCTCGCTGTGGCGGCGGCGGGCCTCCCCGCCAACTCCGACGCCGGCTACGCGCTGCTCGACAACATGTCGATGACGTCCTCCGAGTTCCAGCAGCAGGTCACGTACCAGCGCGCGCTCGAGGGAGAGCTTGCCAAGACCATCGGCGCGATGGACGGGGTGACGGCAGCGTCGGTCAAGCTCGCTATCCCGCAGGACTCGGTGTTCGCCTCCGAGACCCCCAACCCCACCGCGTCCGTCTTTATCCAGACCGGTCCCACGGGCACCTTGTCGCCCGCCGCGGTGCAGGCGATCGTGAACCTGGTGTCTGCCTCGATCGAGGGCATGAACCCCGAGGACGTCGCTGTGATCGACTCCAACGGTGTGGTGCTCTCGAGCGTGGGCGGCGACTCGTCCACGATCATGCAGGCCGGCCAGGTGAGCGACTACGAGCAGCGCATCGCTGCCAACGTGCAGCAGATGCTTGATGAGGTGCTGGGTGCCGGCAATGCGGTGGTCTCCGTGACTGCCGAGCTTGACTACGACAAGACGCAGACCACCACCGAGACGTTCTCCTCCGACCCGTCGGTGGCGCCGCTCAGCGAGTCCACCTCTCGCGAGGAGTACACGGGCAGCGGCTCCACCGCCACTGGCGTCCTGGGCCCCGACAATATCTCGGTTCCTGGCGACGCCACCAATGGCGACGGCTCGTACCTCAAGGAGACGGACGTGGTGAACAACGCCGTCAACAAGGTCACGCAGATTCAGGAGACGGCGCCCGGCAGCGTGCAGCGGCAGTCGGTCTCGGTCGTGGTGTCCGACGCCGTGGCCGGATCCATGAACATGAACGACCTGCAGGCCATGGTCGCGGCCGCTGCTGGCATCGATGAGAACCGCGGCGACGTGGTCAACGTGGCGTCCATGACGTTCGACACGACGGCGGCCGAGACGGCGCAGACCGCGCTGGCGGAGGCGGTGGCCACCGAACAGGCGGCCGCGACCCGCACGATGTACATCGACATCGCCAAGTGGGCCTCGCTCGCGCTGATCGTGATCGTGGTGTTCGTGCTGATCCTCCGCATGGGTCGCAAGGCCAAGGAGGACGAGCGCATGACGCTGAGCCTCGAGGCCATCGAGGAGCTGGAGAACCGCACGCAACTCGCGCTCGAGAACCGCGCGCAGGCAGTGCTCGACCGCGCGACGCAGGCGGCGAACGGCGAGGTGGGCCTTGAGCTCGAGGCCGCACCGGTTCCCGAGATGGACGATGTCGCGGAGGCAGTGCGCAACGAGATCATGACGTTCGCGGCGCAACAGCCGGCCGAGGTGGCCGAGGTGCTGCGCGGCTGGATTAGCACTGGACGCCAGCGATGAGCGCGGTACTGACCGGCACGCAGAAGGCCGCACTGCTGCTCATTCAGATGGGTAAGGCCTCTGCGGCCAAGGTGATGGCGCAGATGAACGAGCAGGAGATCGAGGCCATCACGGCCGAGATTGCCCGCATGCAGTCGGTGGACGACGAGACTGTGGGCGAGGTCTTCACCGAGTTCCAGAAGATGTCGGTCAAGGGCGGCCTCATTGTGCAGGGTGGCTACACCTACGCGCAGAAGCTGCTCGAGGAGACGCTCGGCCGCGAGAAGGCAGCCGAGGTGCTTGAGCGGCTCGCCAACCGCATCCAGGTGCAGCCCTTCGAGTTCCTGAGCCACGCCGATGCACGCCAGGTGGTGTCGCTGCTGAGCGGCGAGCACCCCCAGACCATCGCCTTGGTGCTCGCTCACCTGCGACCCGAGCACGCGTCGGCGATCATGGCCGGCTTCGCGCCGGACGTGCAGACCACCGTGGCGCGCCGCATCGCCCTCATGGAGGGCGCGTCGCCCGATGTGGTGCAGGTGATCTCCGAGCAGCTCAAGCTCAAGGCCACCACGCTGTTGACCTCGCAGGAGATGACGTCTGTGGGTGGCGTCGAGCCGCTCGTGGAGATCATCAACCGCGCCGACGCGGCCACCGAGAAGCTCATTCTCGAGGGCCTCGCCGAGCAGGACCCCGAGCTCGCGGACCAGATCCGCCAGATGATGTTCGTGTTCGCCGACATCACGCTGCTCGAGGACCGCGCCATCCAGCTGGTGCTGCGCGGAGTCGAGATCGGCACCCTGGCCACCGCGCTCAAGGGCGCCGAGGACGCGGTGCGCGACAAGATCATGAAGAACATGTCCGAGCGCGCTCGCGAGAACCTCGCGGACGAGATCGACATGATGGGCCCCGTCCGCATGTCGATGGTCGAGGAGGCCCGCTCGCAGGTGGTCCAGGTGATCCGCAAGCTCGAGGAGACCGGCGAGATCATGATCAGCCGGGATGGCGAGGACGAATATGTCTCCTGAGCCCAAGGTCTCCACCTTCACTCCTGCCGTCATCGCCTCGGCCAGCCGCGCGTCGCACGGCACCGAGCAGCAACGCGCAGCTGGCTACGCAGCTGGCTGGGCTGCTGGCGCGCGCGCAGCCGCCGAGTCGGCCCAGGCCGACCGCGGTCGTCTGCAGGCGGAGCACGATCAGCGTGAGGCTGCCCGCGACGCCGCGACGGCGCAGGCCATCTCGGCTCTCGGCGAGGCCATCAACCAGTGGCACCGCCGCGCTCTGCCGATCCTCGACGAGGCTCGACGCTCCGTCTACGAGGCGGGGCTCGACTTGGCGCAGGCAGTCCTGCAGCACGAGATCACCACTGATCCGCAGTCGGCGCGCACGCTGCTTGAGCGTGCCCTGGATCTCCCGATTGATGCGGAGCCGACGGTGTTGCGCCTCAACCCCGAGGACGTGCCCCACGTCAACGTGCTCATCGCCTCGGGCGGCATCCAGGTCCCGGAGGGCCTCAGCATCGTCGCCGATGCTCGGCTGAGCCGCGGTGACGCGATCACCGAGCACGACGAGGGCGCGCTCGACGGGCGCATCTCCACCGCGCTTGCGCGGGCCCGCGAGATTCTGTTGGGAGGCCAGGAATGACCGCCCCCGCCCTGCTCGACGGCCCCATGTCAAAGATGCTCACGGCGGACCCGCTGATGCGCCGCGCACTCGCCGCCGCCGCCCCCGAGTTGGTGGGCGCCGTGTCGTCCATCGTCGGCCTGTCGGTGGATGTCACAGGGCTCTCCGGTGCGGTGGGAGACCTCGTCGAGATCGAGTCGGGTGCCGGCTCGTCCACCCTCGCCGAGGTGGTGGCAGTGACCCAGCGCGCGCTGCGCTGCATGCCGCTCGGGCCGGTTCACGGCCTCAAGGTGGGCATGCAGGCGCGCGCCACTGGCTTCCCGCTCATGACCCCCACCGGGCCGCAGCTGCTGGGCCGCGTGCTCGACGGCCTCGGCCGCCCGATGGACGGCAAGGGTCCCGTCATGAACGGCCCCTTCGCTCGTCGCGTGCCCATCTCGGGTCACGCGCCGTCAGCCCTTGACCGCGCGCGCGTTGACACCCCGCTGGGGCTTGGCGTGCGAGCGCTCGACACCATGACCACAGTGGGCCGCGGCCAGCGCATCGGCCTCTTCGCCGGCTCCGGCGTGGGCAAGTCGAGCCTGCTGTCCATGATCGCTCGCGGCACCGAGGCCGAGGTGAGCGTCATTGCCCTGGTAGGCGAGCGCGGTCGCGAGGTGCGCGAGTTCCTCGAGGACGATCTTGGCCCCGAGGGTCTCGCCCGCTCCGTGGTAGTCATCGCGACCTCCGACGAGCCGCCGATGGTGCGCATGCGCGCCGCCTTCGTTGCCACGCGCATCGCGGAGGAGTTCCGCGCGCAGGGCAAGCACACGGTGCTCATGATGGACTCGCTGACCCGCGTGGCCATGGCGCAGCGCGAGATTGGCCTCTCGGTGGGCGAGCCCCCCGCGACGCGCGGCTACCCGCCGTCGACCTTCTCGATTCTTGCGCAGCTGCTGGAGCGCGCTGGCACCGACCAGCACGGTTCCGTGACCGGCATCTACACGGTGCTGGTGGACGGCGACGACCACAACGAGCCCATCGCCGACGCCGCGCGTTCCATCCTCGACGGCCACATCGTGCTGACTCGTGAGCTCGCCGTCCAGGGCCATTACCCGTCGATCGACGTTCTCGGCTCGGTCTCTCGCGTCGCCTCGCGCGTCACCAACCCTCAGCAGAAGGCGCTCGCTCAGCAGCTCCGCCAGGTGCTCGCGGCGCGCCGCCGCGCCCAGGACCTGCTGGACGTGGGCGCCTACGCCGCCGGATCCAACCCGCTCGTCGACGCGGCGGTGGCCAACACCCGCGCCATCGACGGCTTTCTCAAGCAGCCGGTGGACCAGATCGTGCCCGCCGCCGATTCGTGGGGCCAGCTTGCAGGCCTCGTGCAGCAGATGGGGGTGGAGTCATGAACCGCAAGTTCTCGCTCGCCGGCCTGGCGCGGGTGCGCCAGCTCCAAGAGGAGCGCGCCGCCGCTGACCTCGCGCTCGCGAACAGGCAGCGCCAGCGCGCTGAGATTGCCCTCGACGAGCACGAGCGCTCGCTCGCCTCGCAGGACTTCCCCGAGCACGGCCCCACGCTCGCCGAGCTGCACGCCTACAACCACGTGCAGCACGTGCCCACCTGGCACGCCGTGGTCGCGGCCCGCGCCTCGGTGGCGGCCATGCTGCGTGAGAGCAACGAGGTGCTGCGTCTCGCGTCGGCCGACGCCAACCGCGCCACCGATGAGTGGAACGCCGCCAAGATGCGCGCCGCCATGATCGACAAGCTAAAGGAGCGCCACGACCGCGAGGTTGAGGCCGAGGACCTGCGCGAGGAGCAGATCGTCTTGGACGAGACAGCCTTGCGCCGCACCCTGGAGGTACAGCAGTGACCACCATCGCCTCAGTGGCCCCGGCGCCCGCGCCCGCAGCCACCAAGCAGTCGTCGCCCAAGGGCGGAGACGACTTTGCGAAGGCCTTCGACGCGGCGACGCGTGACGAGGCGGTGTCGCGCCGCGAGACCTCCCGCACCGAGCGCCGCGACGATCACCGCAGCGACCACCGACGCGCCGAGCGTTCGCAGACGAACGACGCGGCGTCCGCAGCCGACGAGCCCACCACGACGGCGGCCGAGCGTGCCGTCGAGGCGGGCTCTCGGGACAAGGCGACGGAGGCGACCGACACCGCCCCCGACGCCACCACAGACTCCGCCGCGCCTGGAGCCGCCTCATCGGGCGAGGCGACCCAGGCCGCGGCGGCCCTTCTTGCCATGGCGGCCGCTCCGGCCGCGGTGGCGCAGACCACCGAGCCGACGCAGCAGGCCACGGATGGCGACGGCACCGGCGAGGGCGACCTCGCGGTGGCCGATGCGACCGTCGGCTCGGTCACTACCGACACCGACGCTGAGGCGGGGGCCGCCACGGTCGCCAAGCCCGCGCAGGGGGGCGAGGCCCGCAGCGGCCTCGCTCAGCCCGCGACCGTGCAGCCCGTGCTGGCGGCGACCACCTCGGGCACAGCGTCCGACGCGACGGCTCAGGCCGATGCTGCGGCGGCCGCGGTCGACGGTGCTCAGCAGCCCGCCGCCGCGACGCGCGAGCAGGCCGCCGCGACCGCCGCCGCCCAGACAGCCACGGCGCCCGCGACAGGCGCGACCGAGGCGACTGCTGCGTCTGCCGCCGCCGCGCAGGCCGCACCCGCCGAGGCCAAGCCGGCCCAGGCGTCGTCCCCTGCGGTGGACGCCACCCAGGCGATCGGCGCTCCCGCCCCGGCGCAGCCTCAGGCCCTCGCGACCCCCGCGGCACCGGTTCAGCAGGCGGCTCCCGCTCAGGCGCCCGCGCCGTTGGCCACTCAGCTGTCAGGTCAGCTCGCGAGCATCCGGGCGCTTCCGCAGGGTGACCACGTCATGACGCTCACTGTGAATCCCGAGTCGTTTGGCCCTGTGCGCGTGGTGGCCCACATCGGCCACGACGGCGTGCACCTGGAACTGTTCGGCGCGAGCGACCAGGCGCGTGCAGCGTTGCGTGCCGCGCTGCCCGATCTGCGCCGCGACCTCGTGGGTGCTGGCCTCGAGCCGCGACTCGATCTCGGTAGCGGTAGCGGCGACGCGCAGCAGCAGGGCCAGCAGGCGCTGGGCGACCAGGCGGGCTTTGGCCGCCAGGGCGGACGCCAGGCCGGCACCTCGGGCTCCGGCACAGGAGCCGTCGCATCGGCCGCCGCCCCCGCCCCTCTCCGTAGCGCCCACGCGGGCGCGATCGACGTGGACCTGTAGGAGGAACCATGACAGTCGACGCCGTTGCCTCGTCAGGCTTGTACTCCGGGCAGACCCCTACCAGGGCGCCCAAGCAGACGCTTGACTCCGAGGTCTTTATGACTCTTCTGGTGGCGCAGTTGCGCAATCAGGACCCGAGCTCGCCCATGGACACGAACGAGATGATGTCGCAGCAGACAGCGCTGGCATCGCTCGAGCAGGTCACCAACATGAACGAGGTCTCGCAGGAACAATTTGCGCTCACGATGCGCATGGCCGCGCTGGGAATTGTGGGCCAGCAGGTTAGCTACACCGCCACGGATGGCACCGTCATTTCGGGTACGGCCTCGGCGGCCTCGTTCGCCGCTTCCGTCCCGTCCATCACGATCGACGGCGAGTCCGTCGCCCTCGACAAGATCTTGTCCGTGCAGACCACGGGCGCCTAGGTCCCATCAGTTAAGGAAATTAGCCATGCTTCGTTCGCTCTTCTCCGGAATCTCCGGACTTCGCGCCCACCAGACCATGCTCGACGTGACGGGCAACAACATCGCCAACGTCAACACCGCGGGCTACAAGGCCGCGCAGGTGCAGTTCCAGGACACGCTGTCGCAGGTGCTCGCCAACGCGGGTGCCGCCCAGCCAGGCGTCGGTGGTACGAACCCCGCGCAGGTGGGCCTTGGTGTGAAGGTCGCGGGTATCACCACGAACTTCCAGCAGGGTGCCGCTCAGCTCACCAACCGTCAGACCGACATGATGATCTCCGGTGACGGCTTCTTTGTGGTCGACAAGGGCGGCGAGCAGCTCTACTCTCGCGCCGGAGCCTTCTCGTTCGACGCGCTGGGCCAGCTCGTCACCCCGGACGGCGGCCTTGTGCAGGGTTGGGCGGCCGACGCGGCCGGCAACGTGGACCTCAACTCCCCGCTCACCGACCTGCGGCTGCCCGTCTCCACCCTGATGGGCGCCGTGGCCACGGGCAACGCCTCCTTCGAGGGCAACCTGCCCTACGACGCCGCGGTGGGTACGGTGCTCAACCGCCAGGTGGACGTCTACGACGGCACGGGCGCCCCGCGTAGCCTCGACATCGCGTTCACCCGCACCGCCGCCGGCTGGGACATCGCGGCCGCGGTGCAGGGCACCACGTCCACGCAGACCGGTTCCGTCACCTTCAACACGGACGGCTCGATCAACACGCTCACCTTCGCGGCCCTCCCGGCCGACGCCGCGGCGGGCACCAGTGCGATCACCGTGGACATGACCACGCTGACAGGCTTCGCCGGCCTCGAGACGGTGGCAGCTGGCGCGCAGGACGGCCGCTCGGCCGGTGGCCTGCAGTCGTTCGCCATCAACTCGGACGGCACGCTGATCGGCTCGTTCTCCAACGGCCTCAAGCAGGCCATTGGCCGCGTGGCGCTCGCGAACTTTGCGAACCCCCCGGGCCTGTCCAAGTACGGCTCGTCGCTGTACAGCCCCACCGTGAACTCCGGTGACGCTCAGGTGGGTGCCGCCGGCACCGGCGGCCGAGGCGTCCTCTCCGGTGGCTCGCTCGAGATGTCAAACGTGGACCTCTCCGCCGAGTTCACCAACCTGATCGTGGCTCAGCGCGGATTCCAGGCGAACTCGCGCGTGATCACCACCTCCGACGAGGTCCTCCAGGAGCTCGTCAACCTCAAGCGCTAGTCCTCCTTGAGGCGCCCTTGCGGCCTGCGTGCACTTCCGGCGCGCATCGGGCGGCCGCGCAGGGCGAGCGCTTGACACGGACACGCGCGCGCTGGGTGCGCGCGTGCTCGCCATGCGGCCGGATCCCTCGGGCGGGGGTCCGGCCGTTGGCGTGTGCCGCGCCGATGCTGCGGCGGACTGGTGTGCGATGGCCCGGGCCGCGCGTCGGCCCTGGTGTCGGCCGGCCCTACCCCCGCGTCGGCCACGGCATGCGCTGCGCAGTAGTCGCTGAGTGCCGGAGATCGGCCGCCAGTTTGCGGCACTCAACGACTCAGGGGAGGCCGACGCGGTGCCGGGAGCTCCGGCCGGGCCGGCATCGGCCCAGCGCAGACAGCGGTCCACCGCCGGCCCAGCCCACTGCGTACGCCGCACTGTGACATATCGGAGCGAACACTGAGCGGACGTGATGTCCGGTTCGCTCACACCCGGCGACCCCCCGCCGATGAGGAGAGGGTAAGCGGGCTCATGGATGGGCCCCATGAGTGTTCCAGGGATGGTGAACCGTGATTATTCTGACGCGCCTTAATGGGCAGCGCTTTGCGGTGAACCCTGACCTCATTGAACGGGTGGAGTGCACGCCCGACACGATCGTGACGTTGGTGGATGGCACCAAGTACCTGGTCAATGAGGACATTGACATCATTGCCGAGCTGGTGATCGAACACCGTGCAGCAGTGGTCGCGAAGGCCATTGACGTGGCCCACGCCGACGAGGGCACAGTGCTCGCCTCGGTGACGGGGATTCATCAGCAGCCAAGTCACCTGACGGTCGCACCGGAGGTGGACTGATGGATGTCGCAACCCTGATCGGAATCGGCGCCGCGTTTGGCGCCGTCATTCTGTCGATCTTCATGGAGGGCTCGTCACCGATGTCGGTGATCCTGCCAGCTCCCATGATGCTGGTGCTGGGCGGCACGATCGGCGCGGGACTCGCGACCACCACTCTCAAGGACTTCATCAGCGCGTTCACCAACCTGGGCGGCTATCTGCTCTACAAGGGCAAGGACATGAACGCCACGGTGGACACCATCGTGTCGCTCGCCGACAAGGCCCGACGCGAGGGTCTCCTCGCGCTCGAGGACGCCTCCAAGGACATTGACGACGACTTCCTCAAGGACGGACTGCAGTCGGCGATCGACGGCACCGACCCCGATGACCTGCGCGCCATGATGGACGCCCGCATCGAGGCCAAGAAGAAGAAGGACAAGGTCATCGCCAAGGTCTTCACCGACATGGGCGGCTTTGCGCCCACGATCGGCATCATCGGCACCGTGGTGTCGCTGGTGCACGTGCTGGAGAACCTCTCCGACCCGTCGTCCATTGGCCACATGATCGCCGCCGCATTCGTCGCCACCCTGTGGGGCCTGCTCTCCGCCAACCTGATGTGGCTGCCCATCGCGGCGCGCATCAAGCGCATCTCCGAGCTCGAGGCCGCGCAGATGGAGCTCGCCATGGAGGGCCTGCTGGCCATCCAGGCCGGCGCCAACCCGCGTACCGTGGGCGCCCGCCTGCGCTCGCTTGTGCCCGACAAGCCCAAGCAGGCGAAGGAGGCGGCATGAGCCACGTAGCCACCTCGCATCGCCCCAAGAAGCACGAGGAAGAAGAGCACGAGAACCACGAACGCTGGGCCGTGTCCTACGCGGACATGATGACGGTGCTGCTGGCGCTGTTCATCGTGTTGTACGCGATCTCTGTGGTGGACCAGACCAAGTTCGAGCAGCTGCGCACGTCGCTCGCTGTGGGATTCGGTGCCACTACCTTCACCTCTCCCATCTCGGGCTCCACCGGCCCCCTCAACGGCGTCGAGTCGTTCCAGATCGCGCCGGACTTCACCGGCGTGAGCGGCGACACCGCCGAGATGCTCAACCCCGAGGCTCAACTCAACGAGGACACCACCACCATGTTGGAGGCGGCCAAGGAGTACTCGCAGCTGACCGACATGCAGGCGCAGGCGCAGGCGGCACTCACGGCCCAGGGCCTCGACGCCAACGTCACCTTCTTGGTGGATGAGCGTGGCCTGGTCATTGGTCTGGTGGGCTCCGACGTCTTCTTCGCGCCGGACGACGCGGCACTCACCCCTGTGGCACAGCACGTGGTGGACACGCTTGCGGAGCCGATCCGCAACCAGTCGCGGCAGGTCACCGTTGATGGCTACGCGGACATGACGCCCTCGCAGCGCTACCCCACCAACTGGGAGCTCTCGTCGGCACGCGCGACGCAGGTGCTGCGCAGGTTCGTCGAGTCCGGTCACGTGCCGGGAGGCCAGATCTCCGCCACCGGCTATGGCGACGCGCGGCCCACCGCCTCGGGCGATTCGCCGGAGGCCCTTGCGCAGAACCGTCGCGTTGACATCGTGATTCGCTCCAGCGCGAGCGAGGACGTCCGAGCGCTGTTGCCGCGCATCGCCTCCGCGCTCGCGGACGGCACTCTCACGCAGGCGGATCTGCAGGCGGAGATCGACGCCGCGAATGCGGCAGACGCGGCACCGGCAAGCACCGACACCGCAGCAACAGACACCCACACGACCGAGGCAGGTCACTGATGAGTACGGAGCCCAGAGTCATGGCACCCCAGACCAAGATTGGCTCGCGCCCCACGGGCGGAGGAGCCGCAGAAGCAGAAGAGGCTGCCCCCGCCAAGAAGGGCGGCAACAAGATGATGCTCATCGTCGTGGGCGTGCTGGTGCTGATCATCGCAGGCGGCGCGTGGTACTTCCTCATGGGACCCGGTGCCGGCGGTAGCGCCGACGCCGCTGCCACCGACGCACACGCGGCCGACGCCGCCGCCACTCCCGAGCCGAGCTACACGCTGGGCGAGGTGATGACTGTCGACTCGATCTCTATCAACCTCGAGGGCGGCCACTACCTGAGGCTCGGCCTGGGTCTGCAGCTTGTCGAGGGAGCCGGCGCGCACGCGCCGATCGACACGGCCAAGGCGCTGGATGCGGCGATCGCGCTGTACTCCGGGCACACGCAGGAGGAGCTCGCGGATCCGGCGATCCGCGAGGAGCTCAAGCAGGAGCTTGCCACCGAACTGCTTCACCTCTACCACGAGGAAGTCGTGGACGTGTATTACACGGACTTTGTGACGCAGTAGGGCAACGACCGAGAGGCATTTCTCACACGACACGCGTACTCGCGGTTGCCGCCGCGAGGGAATCCTTCACCACCCAGCCCCCGCGACGATGGGGGCGGCGTGACAGGACGGGCATCTCAGCGACGCAAGCGTGGGTCCGGCGTACCCGAAAGCTATGACTTCCGGCAGCCGATGACCCTGACGCGTGAGCACGCACGCGCCATGGAGGTCTCCCTGACGACGTTTGCTCGCCAGTGGGGTCCCCTGCTGACGTCGCGACTTGGCGCCGCCACCACCATCACGCTGGACTCGGTGGTGCTCAGGTCATACGAGGACTACATCCAGAGCCTGCCGCAGACCACCACGGCGATTGTGCTGACGCAGGAGCCCACCCGCACCCCCGTGGTGCTGCAGATCCCCACCGAGGTCACCATGACCATGGTGGACTGCCTGCTGGGCGGCCCCGCCGCCGAGCTCGCCATGGCGTTCCGCGAACTCACCGAGATCGAGTGGAAGCTGCTGGGCGAGGTGCTGGGCCTTGCGTGCGCCGAGCTCACCTACGGACTGCAGTCGGTGGCTCCCATGAAGTTTGACATTAAGGGCGTCAAGTACAACCCGGGCTTCATGCAGGTTGTGCCCGCCGCCGAGCTGGTGCTTGTGGGCACGTTCGATCTGACCGTGGGCCCCGTGTCGGCGCCCTTCACCCTCATGATGCTCGCCGAGCCGATGCTTGAGGCCCTGCGCGGCGCCGAGGAGCAGTCGGGTCGCAGCGCGCAGGAGCAGCAGGAGCACGCCGCGGCGCTGCACCTTCTTGCCGCGCGCATGGCCGAGGTGCCGCTTCCGGTGTCGGTCCGCTTCGCCGGTCGCACCCTTCCAGCCTCCACCATCGCCGACCTCGAGGTCGGCTCGGTGATCTCCCTTGGCCACCCCGCGACCCGTCCTCTCGACGTGGTCGTGGGTGACATCACCCTTGCCCACGCCGCCATCGGCGCGAATGGCACGCGCATCGCGTGCCTCGTCGTCTCCACTGAGGAGGAAGCATGACCACCGCCATCGCGACCGCGCAGACTGCCGCCGAGCAGCTCGTCGCGTTGCTGCCCACCACCGCTCCCCTGACTGTCGCGCCGTTCGACGCGGCCTCGGGTCCCGACGCCGATGCTCAGGCGGTTCGCGCTCACTTTGTGGGCTCCACGAGCGCGGACCTTGTGGTGGTGGCCGACCAGGCCATCGCCGCGGCCATGGCCGACGCCGGCGACGACGTGACGGCGGCCGACGCGCTGCGCCCGGCCCTGGAGGCCGCGGCCAACACGCTGGGTGCTGGAGTGCTGGACACCGCGCAGACCGAGCCGCTGGGTGAGACCTTCGCGGACCCCGACATCGACGTGTTCGCCTTGGTGGACGAGTCAGGTGAGGCGCAGGCATGGTTTGGCATCCGGATGCGTGTGAACGCGGCACCCGCGTCGAAGCCCGCCCCGGCCCCCGCCACCGTCTCGTCCGAGCGGGCGCGCATGCGGCTGCTGGGCGATGTGGAGCTGGTACTGACAGCTGAGATCGGCCGCACGCGCCTTCCCATGCGCCAGGTCCTGGAGCTGGTGCCCGGCACCGTCCTCGAGCTTGACCGCGCGGCCGGCGCCCCCGCCGACGTCATGGTCAACGGCCGCCTGGTCGCCCGCGGCGAGGTCGTGGTCGTGGACGAGGACTACGGCATCCGCATCTCGGAGATCATCGCTCCGGAGGGTGGTCAGTAAGCGTGGACACCCTCATCCTCGTGGCGCGCGTCGGCCTTTCGCTGGTCGCCGTGCTTGCCCTGCTGTGGTGGTTCAGCCGCCGCATGCAGCGCTCGACGTCGCTGAAGCGTCGTCGCCGCGAGTCGCTCGTGGTGCTTGGCCGGCAGCAGCTGGGCGGCAAGGCGGGCGTGGCGATCATCGAGGCCTCCGGCCGCCGCCTTGTGGTGGGCTACGGGGAGAACGGTGTGAGCCTGCTGCACGACGCGGGCGAGGTGCCCGCGGAGGACGATGCCGAGGCGCCCACCTCGCGCGACGACCTCGACCTTGAACTGCTCGATCTCACAGGCGCTGCCGCCAGTGAGCCCCTGGAGGCCCCCGTGGCTCCCGCCCCGGCGCGCATCGGCGCGTCAGTTCCCACCCGTTCGACGTCGGCCCGGAAGTCCGACGCCCAACGGCACCGCACACCCCTCGACGGATCGATCCTTGCGCCTGACACGTGGCGCAAGGCGGTGGTGGCGGCGCAAGAATGGACCACTCGTCGTTCATGAACCCCGTCACGCTCCGGCGTCCGCGCTGGGCCGTGCGTGTGCGAAACCTCGGTATCGCACTCGCTCTTGGCCTCGCGGCAAGCCTGGTGGGCGCGGGTCCCGCGACGGCCGCTGTAGGCCCCACGGACCCCGCCGCCCCCATTGAGCCCTCCGTTGCCCCGGTCCCCGCGACCGGCGTCTCGGTGGACATCTACGGCGTCGACGGCACCCCGTCCAGCTCGATCGTGGTGCTCATCGCGATCACGCTGCTGTCGGTGGCGCCCTCGCTGCTGCTGATGACCACCAGCTTCACCAAGATCTTTGTGGTGCTGGCCCTCACCCGCAATGCCCTTGGCCTGCAGGGCACCCCGCCCACGCAGGTGCTGGCGGGCCTGTCGCTGTTCCTCAGCCTGTTCATCATGGGGCCCGTGCTGGGCGACATGAACGACGCGGGGGTGCAGCCCTACCTGAACGGCGAGGTGTCCTTCACGGAGGGCACGAGCGCCGCCATTGCCCCGCTGCGCGAGTTCATGCTCGACCACACGCGAGAGGCCGACATCGCGCTCATGACGCGCGCGGCCGATGACGCCAACCCCGAGACTCGCGCCGACGTCCCCATGACCACGCTCATGCCAGCGTTCATGCTCTCCGAGCTCCGCTCCGCCTTCATCATCGGCTTTGTCATCTTTGTGCCGTTCCTGGTGATTGACCTGGTGGTCTCCGGCGCGCTGATGTCCATGGGCATGATGATGCTCCCGCCCGTCATGGTGTCGCTGCCGTTCAAACTGCTGCTGTTTGTGCTGGTGGACGGCTGGACCCTGATCATCACCGCGCTGATTGGGAGCTACGCCTAATGGACACCAATGCAGTTCTGGACATCGGCTACGACGCGCTCGTGCTTGCCGCGAAGCTGTCGGCACCCCTGCTGCTCACCGCGCTCGGCATCGGCTTCTTGATCTCGCTGTTCCAGTCGGTGACGCAGATCCAGGAGGTGACGCTGTCGTTTGTGCCCAAGGCCATTGGCGTGGGCCTCGCGCTGCTGATCGCCGGCCACTGGATGATCCAGGAATCGATCTCGTTCACCAACGGCCTGTTCGAGCGCATTCCCACGCTGCTGGGCGGCTGACATGAACTTCACCTTTGACCTGGGACTCGTGGAGACCACCATGCTCGCCGGCGTGCGGCTTGTGGCCTTCTTTGTGGTGGCGCCTCCGTTCAACGTGAGCGCGTTCCCCGCCCCGGTCAAGGTGGCCATCGCGCTGGGCATCGCCCTGGTGGCAGGCCCCCGGGCATCGGCCGCCACCGGGGGAATCCCCGGCGCGATGCTCGCCGACGGGACGCTGCACTTTGTCGGCGCGCTCGTGTTGCAGATCGTGGTGGGCCTCGCGCTCGGGTTTCTGGTGAAGCTGGTCTTTGCCGCGGTCCAGACCGCCGGCTCCTTCATCGACGTGTTTGGTGGCTTTCAGCTTGCGCAGGGTTACGACCCGATGAGCGGTGGCCAGGAGGCGGTGTTCGGCAAGTTCTACAACCTCGCCGCGCTCGCGCTGCTGTTCGCCTCGGACGGCCACCAGCTGGTGCTGGCCGGGCTGGTGCGCAGCTTCGATGCCCTGCCGCTCACCGAGGGCCTCAACATGGATGCCCTTGCTCAGCTGCTCACCTCCGGACTGGCTCAGCTCATGGTGTCGGCGCTGCAGATCGCCGGCCCGCTCGTGGTGGTCCTCTTCCTGGCCGACGTGGGCCTCGGCCTGCTCACGCGCGTGGCCCCCGCGCTCAACGCCTTCGCGCTGGGCTTCCCGCTCAAGATCTTCCTGACGCTGTCGCTCGGCTCGATCGCGTTCCTCACGCTGCCCAAGGTCATCGGCTCGCTCACCGAGCGTGCCGTGGAGATCCTGTTGGGGGTGACCTCATGAGCGGCGCAGATGGCGGTGGAGAGAAGACCGAACAGGCCACACCCAAGCGCATGAAGGAGCTGCGCCGCGACGGATCCCTGTCGCGGTCGCAGGACCTGAGCGCCTGGGTGGGCATCGCGGCCGCTGTGTTCACGATGCCGATGGTGATCAACCACGGCGCCGACGCCGCGCGTCTGCAGCTGGTGCAGCTGCGGTCCATCGCCGCGTCGCCCGAGCCGCTGGTGGCCCTGCAGTTCTTTGAGGACGGCCTCAGGTCGATCTTCTTCACCATGGCGCCGATGTTTGGCGTGGTGGTGCTCGCCGCGATCCTGTCCGGAGCGGCGCAGGGCGGCATTCACTTCTCGTCAAAGAAGCTCAAGCCAGACTTCAAGCACTTCAACCCCGTGCAGGGTTTCAAGAAGGTGTTTGGTGGCCAGGCCTGGTGGAACGGCCTCAAGGCGGCGCTCAAGGCCGCGGCGATCGGCACCGTGCTCTACATCGTGGTGCAGGGCCTGGTGCCAGTGCTGCTGGGCACCGGATCGCACTCGCTGCAGGCGATCGTTGACGTGGCTACTGGCGGAGCGACGAGCCTGGTCAAGACTGCGGTGTTCGCAGGCCTGTTGCTCGCGGGCGCCGACATGCTTGTGGTGATGCGCCGCAACCGCAAGCAGACGCGCATGTCAAAGAAGGAGATCAAGGACGAGCACAAGCAGTCAGAGGGCGACCCGCTGATCAAGGGCCAGATCCGCCAGCGTCAGCTGCAGATGAGCCGCAACCGCATGATGGCGGAGGTGGCAAACGCCGACGTGGTGCTCGTGAACCCCACGCACGTGGCAGTCGCGCTGCGCTACGAGCCCGGCACCGGCGCCCCCCGCGTGATTGCCAAGGGACAGGGCCACATCGCCGCCAAGATCCGCAAGATCGCCACCGAGAAGCGCGTGCCGATGGTGCAGGACATCCCGCTGGCTCGCGCCCTGCACTCGGCATGCGAGCTGAACCAAGAGATCCCTCCCCACCTCTACAACGCCGTGGCGCGCGTGCTCGCGTTCGTCATGGCCCTCAAGCGTCGCGGTGCGGCCTCCGGCATGCACCGCAACCCCCACGCCGAGGCGGTGTCAGCATGACCGCCCACGCCCGAAAGGAGGCCCGCTCATGATGCAGGGCCGTCTCGCTCAGTTCTCAGTTCCCGTCGGCGTCGTCGGCATCGTGCTGCTGCTGGTGGTGCCGCTGCCTGCCGCGCTGCTGGACTTCCTGATCGTGGTGAACATCTCGATCGCGCTCGTGGTGCTGCTCACATCCATGTACGTGAAGCGCCCGCTCGACTTCTCGGTGTTCCCGTCGATGCTGCTGATCCTCACGCTGTTCCGTCTGGGTCTCAATGTCGCGTCCACCCGCCTGGTGCTGCGCGACGGCTACGCGGGCGAGGTCATCGGCGCGTTCGGCCACTTCGTGGTGGGCGGCTCGCTCATCATCGGCCTCGTGATCTTCCTGATCCTGGTGGTCATCCAGTTCGCGGTCATCACGAACGGTGCCGGCCGCGTCGCCGAGGTGGGCGCGCGCTTCACCCTTGACGCCATGCCCGGCAAGCAGATGGCCATCGACGCGGACCTCAACGCGGGCCTGATCGACGAGGACACGGCTCGCCAGCGCCGCGCCGACGTCGCGGCCGAGGCCGACTTCTACGGCGCCATGGACGGTGGTTCCAAGTTCGTCAAGGGTGACGCGATGGCCGGCATCATCATCACCCTGGTGAACCTGCTGGGTGGCTTTGGAGTGGGCATGCTGCAGATGGGCATGAGCCCCGGCGAGTCCCTGCAGCGCTTCTCGATGCTGACAATTGGTGACGGCCTCGTCACCCAGATCCCCGCGCTGCTGATGTCCGTCTCCACCGGTCTGATCGTGACCCGTGCCACCGCGTCGGCCGACATGGGAACCGCCGCGAGCTCGCAGCTGACCCAGTCGCGCACGGCCCTGCTGATCGCCGGCGCCGCCGCCCTCGCGCTCGCGCTGGTGCCCGGCATGCCCAAGCTTCCCTTCATCATCGTGGGCGTGACGCTGCTCGTGATCGGCCAGCGGATCGGCGCTCGCGACCAGGAGCTGGCCGCCACCAAGGAGATCGAGAAGCACGACGCGCACGAGGGCCCCGCACCGGACTCGCCCGAGGCGCTCATGGAGCAGATGCGCGTGCACGCGCTCGAGATCCAGCTGGCCCCCGATCTCGTGGATCTGGTGGGTGCCGGCACCGACCAGGATCTGCTGGCCCGCGTGCGCGGCCTGCGCCGCAAGATCGCGATGGAGCTTGGCCTCGTGGTGCCGCCGGTGCGCACGCGCGACTCGGTCGAGCTGCCCCGCTCCACGTATGTGGTCAAGATCGCGGGAGTCGAGGTGGGTCGCGGCGAGGCCCCGGCCGGCCGCCTGCTCGCGCTGGGCGACCACCTTGACCAGATCGTCGGCACCCCGGTGCACGAGCCGGTGTTTGGCCTGAGCGGCAAGTGGATCCCCGCGGAGATGCGCGCCCAGGCTGAGCTCTCGGGCGCCACCGTGGTGGACCGCGTGTCGGTGCTCGTCACGCACCTCGGCTCCATCATCACGGCCAACGCTGCGCGCCTGCTCACCCGCGAGGATGTGCGCGTGCTCGTGGAGGGTGTGAAGCAGGTCAACCCCGCCGTGGTCGAGGAGCTGGTGCCCGGCATGCTCTCGCTGGGCGAGGTGCAGCGCGTGCTGCAGGGCCTGCTCTCCGAGCGCGTCGCGATCCGCGACCTGCCCCGCATCTTCGAGGGCCTCACGCTGCGCGCCAAGATGTCCACCGAGCCCGAGGGCCTCGTCGAGGCGGCTCGCACCGCCCTGGGCCCCGCCGTCGCGGCGCCGTACATCCACGATGGAGTGCTGCGGGTGATCACTCTCGAACCGATGCTGGAGCAGCACCTGCTGGAGTCGCGCCGCCCCGGCGACGACGGCATGCAGCTGGTGGTGGACCCCGATCGCATCGAGCGCCTGCTCACCTCGCTGCGCCTGCGCAACCAGGAGGTGGAGATGGGCGGCCACGAGGCAGTGGTGGTCTGCGCCCCCGGCCTGCGCCCCGCGCTGCGCAAGACAGTCGCGTTGGCGCTGCCCATGATGCCCGTGCTGTCCTACTCTGAAGTCACGTGCGCACCCGTGCAGGTGGAGACGGTGGGAGTGGTAAGCGATGCCTCAGCGATTGCTGCTTGAGGGACCTGACCTCGAGGCACTGCTGCTGCGCGCCCGTAGCGAGTACGGGCCGCAGGTCACCGTGGTGCGCGCCGAAAAAGTGCGCACAGGCGGCGTGCTCGGCTTCTTTGCGCGCGAGCACTTTGAGTTGACGCTCGAGGTGCCCGATGCCGCCCTCGCTGCGGTCGCAGAGGCCAAGGCAGTGGCGCCTGTGCAGGACATCGATCCCGACTTCGCCGCCGAGATCGCCGACGCCCAGGCCGCTCGCGAGGCAATGCTTGGCCTCACGGTCGCCGCAGCGCCCGTGACTCCCGCGGCGGCGCCCGCCCCTGCCCCCGCCCCCTCCTCGGAAGTGGGCGCTCAGCCCTCCATTCCGACCCGGGCAAGCGCCCCAGTGGGCGCTCAGGACGCGGAGAGCACCTTCGCGTCGTTCTCCCGCGCGCTGCAGGAGAGCGCCGCGGCGCAGGCGGCTGCCGCGCGCGCCGAGCTCATCGCGGAGGCGCTGGGCGAGACGGCCGACGAGCCGGGTCCCGTGCACGCCGCGCCCGCGCCCACAGTGGAGCCCGAGGCCGCTCAGGCGGCGCCTCATGCTCCCGTGATCGACCACCCCCTGTCTCAACCCGAGTCGACCGACATGGCCGAGTTTGACCGCCTCGTGCTTCAGCTCACCGAGTCCGCGGCCGCGCAGCGCTCGCGTTCCCGCACCGTCGGGCGGCTCGGCCGGGGGCATCGGCGGGGAGCGACCCGACGCCGGTGCGGTGCAGGACGCGGGACTGGTGCTGCACAAGTGGGGCGTCTTTACCGACGTGGCCACCGCCGTCACCACCAAGTGCACGGTGCCAGCGCTGCTCGCGCTGGGAGTGCCGCGCCGCTTCACGCGCGCGTTCGAGGACCTCAATGCACCCGTACCCCTGCTTGATGTGGTCGCGGGGTTCGGCGTGCCGCCCATGCGACGCCCCGAGCCCGGCGACCTGTTGGTCATCGTGGGTCCCGCTGCGGAGGCCCTGGCCGTGTCGCGCCAGGTGGCCGCGTGGATGGGCATGCCCGCGGAGTCTGTGGTGCTCGCCGGCGAGATCGACGCGATCCGCGGCCATGGCCGCCGCATCCGCACGGCGCAGGAGGCCAAGGCCGCCCGTCGCCGCGCCGACAAGGTCGCAGCGCTGGGCGAGCCGCTGATCGTGGCTCTCGGCATCGGCCCGGGCAGGCGTGGAGCGGCAGCCGCTGCGCCGATGGTCGCCGCGTTCGAGGCCGACACCACGTGGGCAGTCGTGGATGCGACCAAGCGAGCCGCCGTGACCGAGCCCGGCGTGAAACTGCTCGCCGAGCAGGCCCGTGTGGACGCCATCGCCGCCGTTGGGCTTGCCGACGCGCAGGCGCCCGCCGCCGTACTCGACGCCTCCCTTCCCATCGCCTGGATGGACGGCCTGCCTGCCGCATCGGTGGTGTGGGCCGCTCTGCTGGGTGAGCGCATCGCCGATGCCGACTAGCGCTTGCGGGCCGCATTGCACTGAGCTCACGTTGCGCTCATCGGCGCGCGCTTAGCGCTGAGGGCCGTCCGGGCATTAGTCTCGCTACATGCTGGTCCTATCCCGTCGCGTCGGTGAGCGTCTCATCATCGGCAAGGACATTGTGGTGACCATCATCGACGTGCGCTCTGACGGTGTGCGAGTGGGCATCGACGCCCCGCGCGACGTGCGCGTGACCCGCGCCGAGATCTTTGAGGCAGTGGAGCAGTCAAACGTCGAGTCAGCCGCCGCTGACGACGCTGCCATTGAGCGTCTGCGGGGCCTGGTTCCGCCGCCGCCAAAGCCGGCCCCCAAGCCCGCGCCTCCCGCCGAGGGCAACAAGCCCTCGTAACGAGGTCAAAGGCCTCGAAAAGGCCCCCTCCCGCCGCTCACTCGCACCTCAAATCTCAGAGGTTGCAGTGAGGGATTCCACGACTACTTATCACACGCACCACGTGGCCGATGGGTTGCGCGACAAGGCGGGAAACCCCGCCGCGACGGCGACGGGAGCGTACCGATGGATGCGATGGACGACATCGTCCGCGAGTTCGTGGTGGAGAGTTACGAAAACCTCGACCAGCTGGACCGCGACTTGGTGGCCCTTGAGGACCAGCCGGGATCGCGTGCACTGCTGAGCTCGGTGTTCCGCACCATTCACACCATCAAGGGCACCAGCGGCTTCTTGGCCTTTGGCACTCTTGAGTCGCTGACTCACGTGGGCGAGAACCTGCTCGCCGAATTGCGTGACGGCAAGCGCCCCATGACGCAGCGCACCACCGATGTGCTGCTCAAGATGGTGGACGCCGTGCGCGAGATTCTTGGCACCATCGAGAAGACCGGTGTGGAAGGCTCCGCCGACATGTCTTCCGTGGTGGCCGACATTCAGACAGTCCTTGATGACCCGACGGGCGGCGCGAACGCCGAGCCTGAGGAGGAGCCCGTCGTGGAGGCGGACGCCGACGTTGACCTTGACGATGAGGACGACGACGTCGAGGACGACGCAGAAGCCGATGAGGAGACTGACGTGGCTGCTGACGAGACCCCCGAAACCCCGGCCGCCGAGGCCGAGGCTGCACCCGCGCCGAAGCGCGTGGTCAAGCGCGTGGTGAAGAAGCCCGCCGCGAAGGCGCCGGCCAAGCCGCGCACCGCCGCCAAGGACATCGCCGCGGAGCCGATGCCGTCGGCCACGCTGACGGCGCCGGTGGAGTCCGGCACCTCCGCACCGACGGTGCCGGCCGCCCGCGAGGAGGCCCCCGCGGCCCCTGAATCCGAGTCGCCCGCCGTGCGCTCCGCCGCCGATGCGTCGATTCGCGTGGACGTCGAGGTGCTCGATGCGCTCATGCGTCACGTGGGCGAGCTGGTGCTGGCCCGCAACGCGATGACAAACATCGCCGGGGACCTTGGCGACGCCGCGCTGGTGCGCGCCTCGCAGCGCCTCTCGCTCATCGCGACCGAGCTGCAGCAGGGCGTCATGAAGACCCGCATGCAGCCCATCGAGCACGTGTGGTCAAAGGTGCCGCGCATGGTGCGCGACATCTCCGCGTCGCTGGGCCGCCAGGTACGCCTCGAGATGATCGGTCAGGACACCGAGCTCGACCGCGGCCTGCTAGAGGCCATCAAGGACCCGCTGACCCACCTGATCCGTAACGCGATCGATCACGGCATCGAGCGCCCGGCCGACCGCGCGAAGGCGGGCAAGCCCAACCAGGGCCTGCTGACGCTGCGCGCGTACCACCAGGGTGGCCAGGTCGTCGTGGAGATCAGCGACGACGGCAAGGGCATCGACCCTCAGATCATCGCCGCCAAGGCCGTGGAGCGCGGGCTGCGCTCGGCAGGCCAGGTGGCAAACATGGGCTCGCAGGACATCCTGCAGTTGCTGTTCCTGCCGGGCTTCTCCACCGCCGAGACCGTCACCAACGTGTCCGGCCGTGGCGTGGGCATGGACGTGGTGAAGACAAAGGTCGAGTCGATCGGCGGCGTCGTTGACGTGCAGTCGACCCCGGGCCTCGGCACCACCTGGCGCCTGCGCATCCCGCTGACGCTGGCGATCATGCCCGCGCTCACGGTGGAGTGCAACAGCGAGATCTATGCGATCCCGCAGGTCAACCTGCTGGAGTTGCTGGCGGTGGACGACAAGCAGTCAGGCGTGGAGTACGTGGGCGAGGCGCCCGTGTACCGCCTGCGCGGCCAGCTGCTGCCGCTCGTGGACCTGCGCGACGTGCTCACCCGCCCGGCGCGCGAGTCGCTCGTTGACTCCGTGATCGCGGTGCTCCAGGCCGACGGCGGCCGATTCGGACTCGTCGTCGACCAGGTGCGCAACACCGAGGAGATCGTGGCCAAGCCCATCGCTGCGGCCGTCAAGAATATCGGCCTGTACGCGGGCGCCACCCTGCTGGGCGACGGCTCCGTGTCGCTGATTCTCGACATCCCCGCCGTGGCCCGCAAGGCCCTGGACATCGACCTGCAGGAGGCCATGGCGAACGCTTCGGTCGAGCAGGCGGCCGCCACCACCACTGAGCCGATGCTCGTGGTGTCGGTGGGCGAGGGTCGTCAGGTGGCCATGCCGCTGGGTGCCGTGACGCGCCTTGAGCGCTTGCCCGCCTCGGTCATCGAGAACGTGTCCGGCGCTTCGGTCATGCAGTACCGCGGCAAGATCACCCCCGTGGTGGACCTGGCCCGACTGCTGGGCGACGGCGGCACCTACCGCGAGGAGTTCGCGGTGGTGGTCTGCACGCGCGGCGACCGCACCGTGTCGCTCGTGGCGAACGAGGTCGTGGACATCGTCGAGTGCGCGACCGTGGACTTCTCGGATGTCTCCGGTTACGGCCTGCTCGGCTCGATCGTGGTCAAGGACAAGGTCACCGAGCTTCTGGACCTCAAGGCGGCCGTGACCTCGGCCGACTCCAGCTTCTACGACGAAGAGGACGCCGAGCTTGTCGGCGCCGGATCGGAGTTCTGAGATGCAGCACCAGCTAGCAACGTTCAAGCTCGACAACCGCCTGTACGGCGTTGACGTCGAGCGTGTGCAGGAGGCCCTGCGCATGCACACCCGCACCCCGGTGCCCGGCGCGTCCAAGGAGGTGGCCGGCCTGGTGAACCTGCGCGGGCAGGTGGTGCTCCTGGTGGACCTGCGTGCCCGCCTTGGCCGCGAGCCCTACCGCGACGAGGACGAGCCGATGATGGTGGTGGTCAAGGTCGACGGCGAGCCCGTAAGCCTCCTGGTGGACCAGGTGGGAGACGTGCTCGAGCTCGAGGCAGACCAGTTTGGCCCGCCGCCGCCCACGCTGGAGCCCGCGCTCCGCGACGTCGTCAGGGGCGTGTACTCGCTCGAAGACGGCCTGCTGCTGTCGCTCGACGTGGACCTCGCTGCCCGCGTGTAACGACCTCACAATCGACCCCGCCGGGTCGATGGGAACCACACCTCAGGGACGCACGAAGCGTCTCGCCAAGGAGACATGATGTCGCTGTTGCGCATGCCCGGTCGCGGGCGGAAGGAGTCGGGTGCCGAGGGCACCTCGACCGCCGCGTCGCGCGTCTCGTGGCGCGACAACCTTGGCATCCAGTCCAAGATCATGACCGCGCTGGTGCTCATGGCGATCCCGGCCGTGCTCGCCGGGGCGGCCGTGGTGATGGCCGGTTCTCAGGCCGTGGCGGACACGCAGGCGATGGTGGATCAGCAACAGAACGTGTCGCTGCCGATCGCCAACCTGCGCACGCTGTTCGCATCCGAGCGAGTCCAGCTCGACCGCGCCGTGATGGCGCAGGACGACACCACGCGCGACAACGCGCTGCAGGGCCTGGAGATGGTGGAGCAGCAGATCGATGAGACCCTCGCCGGACTCACCCGGTACGACCAGATCGTGTCGATGCCCGCGTGGGACGAGTTGCTCGCGGCTCGCGACGAGTGGAACGCGTACCGCGACGATCAGTTTGTGGCGATCGCGCAGCGTGGCGACGTTGAGGCCTTTGTTCGCGCCGATGCCGTGTCCGGCGCCGCTCTGCGCGCCAAGATGAACTCCTCGCTTGATGCCTTCGAGGCCGAGATCGCCACCACCACGCAGACCGACATCGACGCTGCCCAAGTGAGCAAGCAGGTGGCGATGGTGGGCGTCGTGGTGATCCTTGTGATCGGCCTGGTGGGCTCGCTGTTTGTGGGCTGGCGCATTGCTCGCGGCGTGAAGCAACGCGTTGGCCGGGTGGGCGTGGTGCTCGACGCCATGGCTTCTGGCGACCTGACCACTCACGTGGGCGTCACCGGCAACGACGAGATCGGTCGCATGGCGCGCCAGCTCGATGAGGCGCAGGAGCGCCTGTCGTCCGTGCTGTCTTCCGTGAGCGACGCCTCCAGCACTGTGGTCATGGCTATCACCCAGATGTCCGGCGCGTCCCGCGAGGTGATCGATGGTTCGAGCGAGACCGCCACCAAGGCATCGGCCGTTGCCGCCTCCGCCGAGGACGTGTCGCGCAACGTGCAAGCCGTCACGCAGGGTGCCCAGGACATGGACGTGTCCATCCGCGAGATCTCGCACAACGCCAACGAGGCTGCCCGTGTGGCGGGCGAGGCAGCCAGCGTCGCGGACCACACCAACTCGATCGTGCTCAAGCTGGGCGAGTCCAGCCAGGAGATCGGCGAGGTG
>QKAX01000125.1 GCA_003246255.1 Demequina lutea | reverse complement strand
GACTGCTTCACCGGTCGCACCTCCTCCACCCTGGCCACCATCGAGTTCCCCGGCCAGGTGCTGCTGGACATCGAGGCGGGCGCGCTGCTGGAGCACGCTGTGGTCTACGTGCCGCAGGGCCGCGACTTCTTTGCGTGCGAGCCGGTCACCAACGTGAACGACGGCTTCAACCTCGAGGCCGCGGGCGCCAAGGGCACCGGCGTGTTCCTCATGCAGCCGGGCGAGGCGCGCTCCACGACGTTCACCTTGGTGGCGCAGCCGCTCGCCTAACACCCCTGAGGTGGCTACCCCTTAGGATGGTGACGCGCCCTCGGGCGCACGCGGGTGTAGTTCAATGGCAGAACTTCAGCTTCCCAAGCTGATAGCGCGGGTTCGATTCCCGTCACCCGCTCCAATCAAGACCGCAGGTAGATAGCCAAATCGCAAGGCTTGGCGACCTGCTCGCGGACCGTCTGTCAGGGCCATCGTTTCATCACGTGGAAGAAGGCCCCCACGATGGCCGCAGAAATCAGCACCTCGCGCTCTCCACAGAAGCGCCCCTCAGCACGCGCCCGCCACGCCTCACGACGTAGTTTCGGAGCCGTGGAGCAACTCACCTCCGGCCGGTGGCGTGCCCGCTACACCGGCCCCGACGGTCGCATGCGTTCGGCTCCTGAGACGTTCGCCTCGAGGGCCGATGCCGACCGCTGGCTGGCAGTGATCCGCGCCGACCTGCTGCGCGGCACGTGGTCCGCACCCGAGCGGGCAGACATCACCCTGGGCGATTACACCGAGGACTGGATGCGCCAACGCGCCCCGCAGCTGAGGCCTCGCACGCGCGATCTCTACCGCCGCCTCGCTAGCCGCTGGGTCCTCGCCCCGGTCGGCAAAGGCCGGCACCGCGTCGACCTCGCCGCACTCCCACTGCGCACCGTGACCCCGGCACTGATCCGCGAGTGGCACGCCGCCGTCTCGCTCGCCGCGACCACCTCGGCAAGCACTCGAGGCATCACGACCCAGACACCCACGGCCGCAGCTCGAGCCTGGGCGCGATCCGCCGGCCTGCCCGTGGCCCCCACCGGCCGCCTCGCTCCGTGGGTGCCCGATGCGTGGCGCGCGGCCGGGTCGCCGGTTGCCGTGGCCGGCGGCATCGCGAAGCCTGGCGCGGGTCGGACCTCGACCGCTCAGGCGTATCGGTTGCTGCACGCGATCCTCGCCACGGCCGTGGACGATCGCCTGATCGACCACAACCCCGCACGCATCCCCAAAGCCGGCCACGTCGACCATGCCGAACGCATGCCCCTCACGCCGGCCGAGGTCACCGCGCTGGCTCGAGCCGTGCCCGACCGCTACCGCGTCGCGGTCCTTGTCGCCGCCTGGTCAGGGCTGCGCCCCGGCGAGGTGTTCGCGCTGCGCCGCCGAGACCTCGACCTCACCACCGGCCTGCTGACCGTCAGGCAAACACTCATCGAGATCGCCGGACAGCCGCTCACGTTCGGACCACCCAAGACCGCCGCCGGGCGCCGCATCGTCGCCCTGCCGTCGTTCGTCGTTGACGAGCTGCGCACCCACCTCGCCCGCCACGTCACCACAGGCGCGGAAGCGCTGCTGTTCACCACATCCACCGGCGGCCCCGTCGCCGCTGGCACCCGCTCCAGGGCCCTCAGCAAAGCCCGAGACGCGATCGCACGCCCGGACGTGACCTGGCACCACCTCCGCCACACCGGCGCCACCCTCGCCGCGCAAGCGGGCGCAACACAAGCCGAACTCATGCGCCGCATCGGCCACTCATCAACCCGCGCCGCAGCCCTCTACCAACACGCCTCACTCGCCCGCGACGAACACCTCGCCCAGACGCTCGACCGTCTCGGCCGCATTGAGGCGGTCCTGCCCACGCCGTGACCTGGAGTTTCGTAGCCCACGGTCATAGAGTCAGTGCGGACGCGTTGACCAGTCGTCGGCACGCGGCGCGAGGTTTGGGTCTCACACGTGTGGGACCCAGGATTGTGGACGGGATCGTGAGTAACAAGCCGAAGGTGTCGATCAACAAGGGCGCGATCGCTGATCTCATGCGAGAAGTCCAGAAGGAGTTCGACAAGCACCCCATCACGGCGCGTATCGATGGTGCAGTTAGTGGGGGGAACGTGACCAACTATCACGGGCCGGTGTACGTGACCGCGGGCGGCCATGCACAAGTCGCGTTCGGGAGTGCGTCGCTCGTCAATCGCGACGAGACCCGGCCCGTCGCGCAAGGCTATGAGGATCTCGCTGAGCGCATCACCACGCTCCTCACGGAGATCAGCGACTATATGTCGGAGGACGACGCCAGAGAGGCCCGCGAGTTCGGGTCTGAGCTGTTGAGCGAAGTCACCACAGAGGAGCCCAACACTGCGAAGGTGAGCCGCCTCATTGCTGCGTTGAAGGGCGCGCTGGCCGCTGTGGCGGTCGGGGCCGCCAACGGGTTGGGCTCTGAAGCGGCAACGTGGGCAACCGAGGCTATTCGAGCGCTCAGCACCTAGGCGCGCGGGCAGCGCCGGGAGTGACGAACAGCCACGACACGCGCGGCACCCACCTCGGCTGTCGCGGTCGAGTGACAGACTTGCTGCGTGCACCTGGCGTATGTAGATGAGTCATACAACTCGGACTTCATGTTCGTTGCCTGCGCGGTAGCGGACGAGTCGCAGTGGGCATCCGTATCTGAGGGCTTCGACGCGATCCGGCGCGACAACGCTCACCACGCAAGTCAAGCGGAACGCCCTGAACTCCACGGCCACGAACTGATGGGCGGATCGGGTGATTGGAAGCCGTTACGCGGCAAGCACTGGGTGTCGGCGGCGATCTACGCTAGGGCGCTTGAGACAATGCGCGATTCCGGCGTACGCGTCGTAGTTCGGGGCATCGACATCACCCGCCTCAACGCGAGGTACCGGTACCCTGATCCGCCATACTCACTAGCGCTTCAATTCTCACTCGAACGCCTCAATGAGCACCTCGTCAAGCGCTGTGCCTCGAGCGCCGCACGAGTTGTGGCTGATGAGGTTCACACCCAAGCACAGCATGTTCGACAGTTCGGCGACTTCAAGGCTGACGGCACGCCGTGGTATCGAACAAGCAAGCTCGAATGCGTCGACCATCTGGAGTACGGCGACTCACGTAGCCACGATGGCCTGCAAGCTGCCGACCTCGCGGTCTATCTCTATCGGCGCCGCTATGGTGCCGTGTACGAGGGAGAACGCGAGCACCCGCAAGCGAAGAAGACCCGCAAAGCACTATGGCGGATTCTGCACCCGATGCTCTTGCCCGAGTCGGACGTGTGGCAACCATGAAAAAACCCGAGACCCCAACTGGGGTCCCGGGCAGGCAACGTACCGGTAACCGGCCCGTCGTAATTCCATGATCGCGTGACATGTCGCATGTGTCAACATTTATGACACAGTCAGTGTCAACCTGAGATTGACTCAAGGTGGACCACCGGCTCCGCGTGAGGAGTCACTAGTTTCAGCGTAGGCGATCGCCGCAAGCAGTTGGTCCGCGAACTCCCGCGCCGCCTCGAGCCCGTGCACCAGGGTGATGTCGCCTCGCTCGTTCGGCTGGTAGCCCTGAAACACATATTCCACCTGCACGCCCTCGTCCGTGAGGGTCGCCTGCTCGGACACCCACCACCGGCCAAAGTGCTTGCCGTCGCGGCTGATGAACCGCCCGTCATCGTTCCATCGGTCCTGGCTCGGCACCTCGGCCGGCTGCTCTGATCGCTCCATGCGGGCATGCTTGCACCGCCATCCAAGACCTGGCGAGGATCGAGCACATTGCCCGCGTTCGCGGAACTTCGTGGAATAACGTGGAATAACTCAGCGACATTCGTGGCTTGTCGTGGCAGACCGTGGCAAGCCCGCTGTTACCATCGTCCCAGGTAACCAGAGGATGGCCCCTGGTAACTCACCGATGCGGGATCAGCGCGGGGATGCTTCCCAAGCTGATAGCGCGGGTTCGATTCCCGTCACCCGCTCCACTGGCCGCGAGCGCCGATGCCGGGGTCGCCCGGCAGATCGGGTCGCCCGCCCTCGCTCGCTAGCGATCTGCGGTGTCGACCACCTCACCCGTGACCGCAAGACGTCGCAGCAGCGCGGCCCGTTCCTCGGGGGGCGAGCCGGGCTCGGTCGTGGAGGCGTACAGCATCCAGCCTGGCGTTCCCGAGAGTTCCATGCCCTCACACGCGAACTCGAGATCACCCACCAACGCGTGGCGGAGACGCTTGTTCGCCGCGCGGCGCGGCTCCCCGGTCGCGCGGCCCCCGCCGCGATTCAACAATTCCGCACACCCCTCCGCGAGTACCAGGCAATCTCCGGCAGCAGCGCACCAAACTGTTGAACTGCGTCGGCTAGCTGTGCCGCTTGGGGCGCCGACCATCGGTACGCGTACGGCCCTACGATGACAAGGGCCCGTCAGAGGCCCACTGCTCCAATGAAGGGACCCCCGTGAAACTCGCCATCGCAGGCAACGGCATGATCGTGCGCGACTTTGGCCCGTACGCCACCCAGGTTCCGGGGCTGGAGCTGGCCGCCATCGTCGGCCGCCCGTCGGCACAGGACAAGCTGGACGCCCTCGCCGCCGAACTCGCCATCCCCCTGGTCTTCACCGATTACGACGCGTGCCTCGCCTCGGACGCCGTGGACACCGTGTGGGTCGCGCTGCCCAACTCGCTGCACTACGAGTACTCCAAGCGCGCGCTGCTCGCGGGCAAGCACGTGATCTGCGAGAAGCCGTTTGTGCTCAACGCCAGCGAGCTCGCGGAGCTCACCGCTGTTGCCCAGGAGCGCGACCTGATCCTCGTGGAGGCCATCTCCAATCAGCACAGCGCCAACTATCTGGCCATCAAGGAGCGCATGGGCGAGGTGGGCAGCCTGCGCCTGGTGCAGTGCGACTACTCGCAGTTCTCGTCGCGCTATGCGCGCTTCCGCGCCGGCGAGCACATCCCTGCGTTTGACCCCACGATGGGCGGCGGCGCGCTGCTGGACCTGGGCATCTACACGCTGCACTTTGTGGCCGGGCTGCTGGGCCGCCCGCGCTCCGTGACGTACACGCCCACCATGGACAACGGCGTGGACACGAGCGGCGTGGTGGTCATGGACTACGGCAACGTCACGGCCGTGTGCGTGTGCGCCAAGGACTCGGGCGGCCCCATCCGCTCCAAGCTGCAGGGCGACGCCGCCACCATCTTCATGGACGGCGCGCCCAACGCGATGCCCGGCTTCAGCGTGCAGCCACACGGCGGCGAGGCCCAGGCATTCAACCTTTCAGCTGCTTCGCACCGAATGATCGAGGAGTTCGTCGAGTTCGAGCGGCTCATCGCCGAGCACGACACCGAGGCGCGCGACCGCTACCTGGCGCACAGCGCCCTCGTGCTGGACATCGCCCTGGAGGCCCTCGCCTCGGCAGGCATCAGCCTGGGCGAGTAGCGCCGCGCGCCCCATAGGGCCGCGGCACCAGGTTACTGTCCGCTGCCGGCTGCCGAACCTACGAGACCCGAGCCGTAGTCAACGATCGCGCAGGTGATGCCGCGGTCGCCAAGGTTCCAGCTGGCCTCGGTGGGCGCGTAGTAAGAGACCTCGTAGATGGACGACATGTAGTCGAGCCCCACGTACTCGGCAAAGCCGTGGTCAATGCACTGATCCTCGGCGTCAATGTGCAGAGCGTCGGGATCGAACGAGGCCAGCGTGGACTCGGTCTGCACGTACACCTCGCCAAAGTGCGGCTGGCTGCAGTCCACCACCATGTAGTCCGTGTAGACCAAGTTGTTGTCGTCGTCGAAGGTGGCTGTCGCGGACGGGTCGAGGAAGCACATCCCCGGCACCAGGTTCGCGGCGGGCACGCTCGTCGCCCCCGTGATGTCTCCCACAGGAGCGTCGCTCGGGTCGCCGATGCCGGTCGCGGTGTCGTCCACCACTACCCAATCGTCTTGCACGCCGGAGTCGGTGGTCACGGCAATCACGGGGATGACCACGGACGCGATCACACCCAGGATCACACCAATCACCTGGAAGTAGCCAAGGATCAGCGAGGCCAGGGACACGCCGCCGTTGGTGGCCTCTCCACGCCTGGCCGCCGCACGGCCCAGGTGGCCAAGAATGATCGACACGAGACCCAGGCCGAT
>QKAX01000131.1 GCA_003246255.1 Demequina lutea | reverse complement strand
TCACCGGAGTGAAGATCTCCTTCGATAGCGTCAAGCTGCCTGGTGACACCACTGTTGCCCCATACCTTGTGGTGCGAGCGCGGTCCACGCTGCGCGACGGCGGCGCCGCCGTCGCCGTTTCGACCAGCTCGCCCACCACCTACGGGAACACTGCCTCGGCGGGAGGCACTGGCGACACCCCTGCGGGGACTCCGCTCTCGGACACTGCGCAGGATGTGGGCCAGGCCGGCGTGGTCGGCAGCGACGGCAGCGGCCCCGCGGGCATCTCCAAGGCGTGGAGCCAGGCCACTGTGCCCGCTCAGGCCGACGCGCGGCGCAACACCACCCTCTCGTGGAGCGTCGACGACGGCTACGAGACTGTGACGATCGCCGACGCGCAGGACCCTGCGGACCCCGCGGCGACGACCTACGACGCCTTCGACCTGGTGAGCATCAGCCCCATCACGGCAAGCGCGACGCCGTTCAGCAATGGCTGGTACTTGCGATACGACACTGTGAGCGCGGTGGAGCTGTACTACTCCGGCGCTTGGCACACAGTCACCGAGCCCGGATCGGGTTGGGTGCAGAACGGTCGCTTTGTGGGCTACACCTTGACGTCCACTGAGTCTGCCAACACGACCGGCATGCGCGTGGTGCTAGCCGAGAACGGCCCCGCGCGCACCGCCGCAGCGCAGGCGGGCTCGGCGTACGACCCCTACGCCCCCGCCGTTGGTAGCGGCGTTGCATCGAGTTCGGCGGACCGTCAGTTCACGCTGACGTGGCAGCTGCGCGACAAGACCCGCAGCGGCTCGGCGTGGGTCACCGAGGATCACACCTACAACAATGGCGACGGCGTGGTGCGCAACACCGCGACCATCGCCGCTACCCCTATCGTCGTCGGCGCTGACGCGACGGCATCGGCAAACGCTGACATCGTCATCAACGACCCCACGCCGGGCGTCACCGTCACCAAGACTGTGTCGCCGACGTCCACGCTGTATGTGCCGCGCGAGGGCTCGACCCCGTCGTCGTACCCCTCCGCCACGTTCACCGTGACGGCCAGGAACAACTCGGTGGCTGCGGCGTCCTACGTGCGGCTCATGGACTCGCCTGTGTGCGACGACACCATGGCCATCGCCACCTGCGAGTCCCCTGGCACCGCGGTTGACGCGGTGGCGGACCCCTTCACGCCCGGCACCGAATGGCTCACCGCCTCCGGCATGGGCAACCCGTTCGATCGCTTTGATCTGACAAAGGTGGCCATCTCCGCGTCGCGGGCCGCCGAGGTGGATCTCGACGCCTCGACCGTGTGGCTGCTCCACTACAACGCAGGCGTCTACACCACCACCAGCGATACGGCCACCGACGTCAACGCGATGAGCGCGGCGGACCTCGCCGACGTGGTGGGAGTGGCTGTCACCTTCCAGGGCACTGATCCCGCTACCAGCGGCGGTACCATCACGTCCACGAATGCGCTGAGCGTGACGCTGACCACCAAGCTGCGCCCCACGTACCGGGTGAGCGGCGATCCTCAGACGCTGGCGGCGAACAACACCGTCACGGTGCCCAACCGCGCCTTTGCCCAGTCGTATGACCCCATCCTCAACGACGGCTTCCAGACGGGCGCGCTGGCCTCGGCGAACGCCCGCCTGACGGGTGGCGACATCAACGTGGGCGCGGTCAAGTCGATCTCGCCCGCCGCGCTGACGGAACCCCTCAAGGGATCCACCGTCACGGTGACCTTGGGCGCAAACCAGGGCACGTCCCCGGTCAGCAGCCTTGCACCGGCGGAGGTGCGGCTCACCGACGACGTCACCACCTCGCCCGAGTTCTGGAACACGTTCCGCTTCACCGGGCTCGGCACGCTCTCGGCTCCGACTGGCGCGGACCAGGTGACGGTGTCCGTCTACGGTCCCTTTGGCGCCGGCGGCGCGATGGAGTGGACCTCGAGCGCGGCGACGCCGTTCGCCTCGGCGACGGTTCCCGTCTCGGCGGCCCAGTACCCCGACATTCAGGGCGTGAGACTCGCGTTCTCGCGCGTTGACGGCGGGTTCTTCTCCTCCGTCGTCCCCGCGCCGTCGTGGTCCACCACTAACACCTTCACCGCCGTGCTGCGAGACACGTACTACGACTCCGCCGCAGCGGTGGCGCTGGCCGGAACCGTGCACAACACGGTGACAGCCGTGAGCGACCGACTCAACGGCGAGCAGTCAGCCGAGCGGCAGGCCTCCTCGCAGATCGTGCTCAGCACTGGCACCTTCCAGATGAAGGTCAACAAGTTGGCAAATGAGGGCACCCGCACCACCAGCGCCGGAAGTTCGACGCCGTGGGATCTCACCTTCACCAACAGCGGCACCGGATACCTCACCATCAAGGAACTGCGCGACATCCTGCCCGCCTCCCTGGTCTACCTGGGCGACACGGCTCCCGTCTACACGCCCGATGCTGGAGGAACCCTGGGTGAGCCGGCGTCCATGACGCAGACCGGCAGCGACCTGGTGTTCGTGTGGCCGGATGGCGGCGGCACGATGTCGCCTGGCGAGACATTCTCGGTGCGCATCATGCTGGAGCTGCAGCCGGGTCTCAGCTCGGGTCAGCGCGCGACAAACGAGATGAAGGTCACCACGGCTGAGACGTTGGCTGCCTGCGTGAACATTGACTCGGGCGGCGCGACCACGGGTGCGTGGGGCAGCGATCCCACGACGTGTGGCACCACCGATTACGTCACGCCCAATGTGGGCCCCAACCTGTTCACAGTGAAGGGTGTGCGGGGAGCTGTCGACGGCGCGATCAATCCTGCGAACCCTGCACAGGAGTGCGTGGCGTCCCTGCAGGCCACCGGCGGCTCGTACTACCGCGCGCCCTGCGCGGCGAACAGCGCGATGGGTGCATCGGACTCGTGGGTGCTGCGGGCGCAGAACGCCGGCACCACCGGCCTGGCCGAGATGGTGATGTTTGACGCGCTGCCTGCACCGGGCGATGCCTACCTCATCTCGGGGCTCCAGCGCGGCTCGGACTTCCGCCCTGAGATGACCGACGATCTGGTGGTGCACGCGCCCACTGGCGCCGCCGTGACGCTCGAGGTCACCCAGACTCCTCAAGCCTGTCAGGGCACGTGGAGCGGCCTCGAGAGCCAGGAGGCGTGCGAGCAAAACGGCGAGACCTGGTCGGTGGCCGACAGTGCGACCGAATGGTCGGCGGTGACGGCGTTCCGCATCACCGTGGACTTCACTGGCACCACGGCTGGCCGACTGGCTCCCGGCGAGTTTGTCGACGTGACGTTCACGACGCAGAACGTCCCGTCCTCCGCGGCCCACCCCGACGGCGCACCGGTGGCGGTGCCAGTGGCGGAGTCCTTCGCGTGGAACCAGTTCGGCGTGAAGTACCTGGACTCGGGCGCCTCGGCCTTCCGCAAGATCGCCCCCGCGCGCATGGGTGTTCACCTTGGCGTGGGCGCGCTCGACGTGACGAAGGAGCGGGTCGGCTCGTTCGTGGACGAGGCCCCCACGGCATTTGGCGTTGACATCGCCTGCACAGTCGCCGGGGCACCCGTGTCGATGGGCGCCTACTCCACCGTCGCGCTCACGGCAGCCAACTCGTACACGCAGCGCGTGCCGGGGCTACCGGATGGCTCCACGTGTGTGGTGACGGAGCCGGACCTGCGGGGCGCCGTGAGCGTGTCCTTTGCGGGGCCCGGCGTGACGGCGGGCGTCGATCAGAGCGCCTCGGTGATGGTGGGTGCCGCTGGCGCCGCGATCTCCGTGGTCAACCACTTTGACCGCAAGATCGTGACCCCGGAGTCCGAGTCCGAGTCAGAGGGCTCTGTCGTCACCCCCGTTGACCCCACCCTCGCCCTCACCGGCACCGACGGCTGGCGCACGCCACTCTCGGCAGCGCTCGCGATGCTCGGCATCGGAGTGGCGCTGGCCTGGTGGTCGAGGAGGCGTACTCGCGTCAGCTGAGCGCGTGTGCGTCGAGTTCCAGCGAGCGCAGCCAGTCAAGGGCTGGCAACGCCTGCGCTCGCTGGAACTCGCGCAGTCCGGGTAGCGCTGGCACGTCCGGCTCAGTGCCGGCGTGCATGAAGTATCCGGCGAGCACGGCCACCATCGCGGCCTCGGCGTCGGCCGAGCATGCGGCAGCGCCGCGGTGGGCATGGAAGAGCTGGCGCGCGGGAAGGCCCGTGTGCAGGGCAAGCGACACGCACCCGGCGAGGGCGTCGAGCCATGGGGCCCCGATGCAGGCCCACGGCCAGTCGACGGCGATCGCTCGGCCCCCGGCATCGAGCACCATGTTGTCCATGCGCAGGTCCGCGTGGACAAGGCGCGAGCCGACTGTGTGGGCAGGGGCGCTCGCCGCGAGATCCCTGAGCACTGAGGCTTTGGTGCGCACCCAGGTCTCGTGCGGCCCCGCGGTGGCGAGTCGAGCGTCCGCATCCTCGGCGTCGAAGAGCTGACTCCACCGGGGGAACAGGTCGGCGAGGGCCTGGGCGAAGGGCTCGAGCGGCGCGCCGTCCACGCGCACACCGGTGGCGTCGATCTCGCCGATGCTGTCGAGCAGGTGGCGTGCAGCCTCCCGATGCTCGGGCCGGGCGGGATCCAGCGGCCCGCCTTGCAGCGCGTCAAAGCCGAGCAGGTGCCAGCCCTCGAACTCCTCCTCCCATCGCAGCGCTGCGGCCGGAGTGCCAGCGGGGAGCGCGCGCACGACTTTGGCCTCGGCCCGGTTGAGCCAGATCGACCCCGAGTGGTCGGCGTCGCTCATGGCCTTCACGAATACTCGGCCTCCGCCAGCGAGCTCAACCACCCCCGCGTAGCCAGGGCTAAAGCCCGCCGTGGCAGTGGTCGCGCCCACCACGTCGGCCCCTGAGAGCGTGGCGATGCGGTCGCGCACACGGGACGGCACTCCCTGCCATGTGAGCCGCGCTGGATTGTGTGGCGCGGCGGTAGGGCGAGGCAGCGGAGTCATGTGCCCACGCTAGCCGTGCGTCAGTCGCTCGTGCCCGAGGCCAGGCCGTCCTTGATCGCGTCCATGACCGAGGAGTCGGCCAGCGTGGTCACGTCGCCCACCTCGCGGTTCTCGGCCACGTCGCGCAGCAGGCGGCGCATGATCTTGCCGGAGCGCGTCTTGGGCACCTCGGACACCACGAGGATGTCGCGGGGCTTGGCCAGCGGGCCGATCTGCTTGCGCACGTGCTCGCGCAACGCTGAAGCGACGGCTTCACCATCGTCGGGCACATCGACGGCGTCGCCGCGCACAATCACGAAGGCCACCACTGCCTGACCCGTGATCTTGTCGTTGGCGCCCACGACTGCCGCCTCCGCGACCCATGGGTGCGCCACCAGGGCGTGCTCGATCTCGGTGGTGGTGAGGCGGTGGCCGGAGACGTTCATGACGTCGTCCACGCGGCCCAGCAGCCACAGGTCGCCGTCCACGTCCTTCTTGGCGCCGTCGCCGGCAAAGTACATGCCGTCAAAGCGGTTCCAGTACGTGCTCGCGTAGCGCTTGCGGTTGCCCCAGATGCCGCGCAGCATCGAGGGCCACGGCTCGCGGATCACCAGGTAGCCGCCCTCGCCGTTGCTCACGGAACGGCCGTCGTCGTCCACCACGTCCACCTCGATGCCCGGGATGGCCGTCATCGCAGAGCCGGGCTTGGTGGCAGTGACGCCCGGCAGGGGAGAGATGAGGATCGAGCCCGTCTCGGTCTGCCACCACGTGTCGACGATGGGGCAGCGGTCCTTGCCTATCACGCGGCGGTACCACATCCACGCCTCGGGGTTGATGGGCTCTCCCACGGAGCCGAGCAGGCGCAGTGAGCTGAGGTCGTAGCTGCTCGGCACGTCCTCGCCCCACTTCATGAACGTGCGGATCGCCGTAGGGGCGGTGTACAGGATGGTCACCTTGTACTTCTCGATGATTTCCCACCAGCGACCCTCGTGCGGGGTGTTGGGGGTGCCCTCGTAGAGCACCTGGGTGGCGCCGTTGATCATGGGCCCGTAGACGATGTACGAGTGCCCGGTGATCCAGCCGACGTCCGCGGTGCACCAGTAGACGTCCGTCTCCGGCTTGATGTCGAACACGATCCGATGCGTGTGCGCCGCGCCCGTGAGATAGCCGCCGGTCGTGTGGAACAGGCCCTTGGGGGTTCCCGTGGTGCCCGACGTGTAGAGGATGAACAGCGGGTGCTCCGCCTCGACCCACACCGGCTCGTGCTCGGGCACCTGCGGGTCCACGACGTCGTGCCACCACACGTCGCGCCCGTCCTGCCATGCGGTCTCCTGGCCCGTGCGCTTCACCACCAGCACGTGCTCCACCGACGCGGCGGCCCCAGGGTGGGCCGTGCCCT
>QKAX01000097.1 GCA_003246255.1 Demequina lutea | reverse complement strand
CGTATCTACCGCAAGGCCGGCCACGCGGCCCGCGAGGGCGTCGGCGAGGGCATCGGCCGCGCCATCAACTAACCGCGCGTACTCCATGGCTTCACCCTATGCGGCTTCTACACTTGCCCCTATGCACGTTCGCGCAGGGGGAATTGCCGCGGTGACGCTCATGGCGCTCGCGGCCTGTGCGCCCGCGCCCATCACCCCCGCCGCCGTGTCCTTCACTCCCGACCCCGTGGTGACGCGCGAGGCCGCCGTGACGCCCCCTCCCGACCCGATCCCTAGCGTCGTCTGGCCGCTCACGGGCCTTGACGCGTCGGACGCGACGCCCGAGCAGCTGGCCACCCCGGCGCTCGCGGTGAAGATCCCCAACGACGGCAGCCACTCGCGACCGCAGAAGAGCCTCGAGTACGCCGACATCGTGTTTGAGCAGTACGTGGAGGCGGGCATCCCGCGCCTCATGGCGGTCTTCCAGTCGAACACCCCCGAAGACGTGGGTCCCGTGCGCTCGGAGCGCGAGATGGACCCCAACATCGTGGGCTCCTTCTACGGCGCGCTGGTGTTCTCCGGCGCCAACCCCATCAACCTGCGCGCCGCGCGCAACACGGATCAGGTGCTCATCGCGGAGGACGTGGGCTCCAAGGGGTTCTTCCGTACGCGCGACCGTTACGCGCCGTACAACCTGCACGTGAACCTCCAGACGGTGCTGGAGCAGGTGCCGCAGCTTGAGGCGCCGCCGCAGCAATTCGCGTATGCGTACCCCGCCGAGTTGGCCACCGCGGCGCGCCTGGGCACCCCCGCGACGCGCATTGACCTGGTGCTGTCTCGCTACGGGAAGCCGTCGTGGGACTGGGACGTCGAATCCGGCCGCTACCTGCGCAACGAGTTTGGCGACCCCGATATCACGGTGGACGGCAACCGCATCGGCGCCGAGAACGTGGTGGTGCTGTTTGTGCGCATTCACATGAACAACGGCCTGCCCGTGTCCGAGATGCTCGTGTCAAACAGCCCCGGCTACGTGGCCACCGGCGGCAAGGTGATCCCGATCCTGTGGTCAAAGGCGGACCGCCGCTCGCCCTACGTGCTCACCACCGAGGACGGCCAGCCGATCGAGCTCGCGGCGGGACAGACGTGGGTGGAGCTGATCCCCAACTCCGGCATCGCGGTAGGCAGCGCCGACTTCTCGTAGCCGCAGCTAGAACGCGTACGGGAACCCGGTCCAGTCGGGGTCGCGGCGCTGCAGGAACGCGTCGCGTCCCTCTTGCGCCTCGTCCGTCATGTACGCCATGCGCGTCGCCTCGCCCGCGAAGACCTGCTGGCCTGCGAGTCCGTCGTCCGCGAGGTTGAACGCGAACTTGAGCATGCGGATCGCCTGCGGCGACTTGGTGGCGATGATGCGCGCGTGCTCCAGCGCGCGCGCCTCAAGCTCCGCATGCGGCACGGCCTCGTTGACCACGCCCCACCGCTCCGCGTCGTCGGCCGAGTACTCGCGGGCAAGGAAGAAGATCTCGCGTGCGCGCTTGTCTCCCACCTGACGCGCGAGCAGCGCGGAGCCGTAGCCGGCGTCAAACGAGCCGACGTTGGCATCGGTCTGCTTGAAGCGCGCGTGTTCGCGGCTTGCGATGGAGAGATCCGCCACCACGTTGAGGCTGTGCCCGCCGGCCGCGGGTCCGTTGCCGGTGAGGATAATGGTGCCCACGTCGGCGGTCATGCGTGCGTGGTCGAGCGCGCGGTACAGCTCGTCGACGGTCTGGGGGCGGAATGCGTTGCGCACCTCGGGTCGGTTGAAGCCGATGCGTAATGCGGGCAGGTCCTGCTCGCCGCTCTCCCCCCCGGGGCCACCCACCGGTGATAGGTGACGTCAGCATCGGGGAAGCCCTCGATCGCACGCCACTGGTGAGGGTCCATGAGGTCGGATACCTGCGCCGGGATGCCGCTGATGATGGGGGATGGTCTGGCCGCACCCGCGTGGGGCGCCGTGGTCAGCCTCGCTGCGCTCACCGCATAGCGAAGCAAGCTCCCCCGCCCTCGTCAAGGGAGCGACCCGGCACGTTGAAGTTCCGCCGGGTGGAACTAAGTTCTATCAAGTGGTACGGTTCGCGTGATAGCGCACTGAAGTGAAAGGGAGGGGCGCCTATGGCACGGGAGGGCGAAGGTCAAGGCGCGCCGGTATCGGCGGTCGAGAAGGCCCTGTCCGTGCTGGAGGCGTCTGTGGGCGCACCCCGTTTCTCGGCGGTGGTGGCCGAAACCGGGTTGCCCAAGGCGACCGTCCACCGCATCCTCGGTGAGCTGTCCGGGCACGGCTTCATCGCACCGACCGACGCCGGAGGCTTCGCGCCCGGTCCCGCGTTCCTCAGCCTCGCCGGCCGCGCCTTCGAGCGGCTCGACATCTCTGACATCGCGACCCCCCACGTCAACGCACTCGCGGCCGACCTCGAATGCACGGTCCACCTGGGCGTGCGCAATGCGGATGAGCTCATCTACATCGCCCGACGTGACTCCACCAAGCCGTACCGCATGCCCTCCCGCGTGGGCGCAGCCGTCGCGCTCCACTCGACTGCGATCGGCAAGGCAGTCCTCACCGGCTTCGACGTCGAAGAGCTGCGCGACTACGCCGCCCGCACCGGGCTTCGCGCGGAGACGCCGCGCACCATCACCGATCTGGGGGCGCTCGCCGCGGATGTGCGCCGTGCGAGCGAGCGCGGCTTCTCGATCGAGCGTGAAGAGAACGTGCCGGGCGTGGCGTGCCTCGGCGTGCCCATCACGGACCACACCGGACGTGTCGCCTACGGCATCTCGATCTCGACTCTCGCGATCGAGCACACCGAGGCCGAACTAGAAGCCATGGCTCCGCGCGTCACGCGCGCCGCGCAGGCGATCGAGTCGGCGCTCGGACGTACACGGATCTCTGAGGCGAAGGAGCCCCCGCGTGTTCACTGACAAGCAGCGCCATACGGTAATCATCACCGAATGCGACCACGACGCGTTCGAGCCCGAGGAGGCCGTCGCCGTCGCACACGGCGTCCGGCTCGAGCGCGCGGAGGCAAACACCGCCGAGGAACTCATCGACCGCTGTCGCGACGCGGACGGCATCCTGGTCCAGTACGCCCAGATCACGGGCGAGGTGATGGATGCGATGCCGCGCCTGCGTGCGATCGGTCGCTACGGCGTGGGCGTCGACAGCGTCGACGTCGACGCCGCGACGCAGCGCGGCATCGCGGTGTGCAACGTTCCCGACTACGGGACCGAGGCGGTCTCCGACCACGCGATCGCGATGGCGCTCGCGGTCGCCCGAGGGGTGACCCGGCTGGACCGTGCCGTGCGCCGCGGCGAGGTCGACCTCGAGGCCGTCCGCCCGCTGCACCTCATCCATCGTCGCGTGTTCGGCGTGCTCGGCGTGGGGCGGATCGGCGCCGCGACCGCGCGCAAGGCCGCGGGTCTCGGCTACACGGTGATCGGGTACGACTCTCGCGCGGAGCCCGGCACCGTCCGCCACGGCGTCGCCATGGTCTCGAGCGACGAGCTGTTCCGGCGCTCCGACGTGCTGTCCATCCACGTGCCGCTCGATCCCACCACCCGGAGTCTGGTCGACGCCGAGGCGCTGCGGTCCATGCCGCGCGGCGCGGTGGTGGTCAACACCGCGCGCGGCGGCGTGATCGACACCGACGCGCTGGTGGATGGGCTCGAGTCGGGGCATCTCGGTGGTGCCGCGATCGACTGCCACGACGTCGAGCCGTTGCCCGTCGACCACCCGCTCACCAGCTTCGAGAACGTAGTGCTGACGCCTCATTTTGCCTGGTACAGCGAAGAGTCGTACGGCGAGCTCAAACGCCGGACCATGGAGAACGTCGTGGCGGTGCTCGAGGGCATGACACCCCGCAACATCCTCAACCCCGAGGTGCTCGGGGCGGATGCCACCGGGACATCAGACAAGACCGAGGCGACCGAGGAGGACGCGCGATGACGGAGACGATGCAGGCGGCGGTGTGGACGGGCGTCGACGCCGTCGATGTGCGAGTGGTCGAGCGCCCGAAGCCTACCGCGGGGGAGGTGCTGGTCCGCGTCGAGCACGTGGGAATCTGCGGCACGGACCTTGCGATCGTGCACGGCGTGCATCCACGTGCCAGGGCTGGGCTCATCCCCGGCCATGAGATCGTCGGCGTGGTCGCCGCGACCACGCCTGACGGTCCGCCGGTGGGCGCACGGGTGGTCGCCGAGCCCCTCATCACGTGCGGCGCGTGCCGTGCGTGCCGCACCGGGTCCTCGCACGTGTGCAGGAACCTCGGCCTCTACGGCATCGACGCCCCTGGCGGGCTCGCGGACTACGTCGCGCTTCCGGCGGAGGTGCTGCATGTGGTGCCCGACCACGTCACGGCGCTCGAGGCGGTGCTGGTCGAGCCGCTCGCGGTCGCCGTCCACGCCGTCGACATGGCGTCGCTGAACGCCGGCGACACGGTCGCCGTCTTCGGCGGTGGCCCGATCGGCGTCCTGGTCGCCATGGTCGCCCGCCAGGCGGGCGCCGGCACCATCGTGATCGCCGAGCCCAATGAGTGGCGCCGCAAGGTCGCCGCCGATCTCGGCTTCGTCGCAGTCGACGGGGCCGATGCCCTGCGCGAGGCGGTGCTCGACGTCACCTCCGGGGAGGGCGCGGACCTCACGTTCGACGCCGCCGGGCACCCGTCGATCACCACGGCTCTCGCGGAGGTGACGCGCGTGCTCGGCCGGATCGTCATCGTCGCCGTGCACAAGAAGCCGGCGGAGCTCGACCTGCGCGCGGTCTGCTTCAAGGAGCAGTCGCTCGTCGGCGTGCGCGTCTACACCCATCAGGACGTGCGACGCGCGGTCGATCTCCTCGCCGGCGACCTCGACGTCTCGGGGCTGCCGGTCGCGTCCTACCCGCTCTCCGCTGTCGAGGAGGCGGTCCAGGCCGCCGCGGACGGCGGCGGCGCGCTCAAGGTCCTCGTCACCCCCGGAGGTGCGGCATGAATCCGTTCGATCTCAGCGGCCGCACCGCGGTCGTCACTGGAGGGGGCCGCGGCCTCGGCGCCGGTATCACCCGCAGCCTCCTCGACGCCGGCGCCGATGTGGTGGTGATGTCGCGCGGCGAGGTCCCCGCCGATCTCCGCGAACACGCCGCCGCGCGGGGTCGCGTGCTCGATCACGAGCGCTGCGACCTGGCGAGCGACGAGGACATCGCCCGCGCGGCCGCCGCGGTGCTCGCGCGTCACCGGGTGGACATCCTGGTCAACAACGCGGGCACACAGGAGCGTCATCCGGCGGTCGAGTTCCCCCTGGACGGGTGGGACCGGGTGCTGCAGGTGAACCTGCGGTCCGTGTTCCAGCTGTGCCAGCTCTTCGGCGCCCCGATGCTTGAGCGCGGGGAGGGCGCGGTGGTCAACCTCGCCTCGCTGCTGAGCTTCCAGGGCGGCATCACAGTGCCCGCGTACGCGGCGTCGAAGGGCGCGGTCGCCCAGCTCACCAAGGCGCTGTGCAACGAGTGGGCGGGCCGCGGCGTCAACGTCAACGCCGTCGCGCCGGGCTACATGGCGACGGACATGAACGAGGCGCTGCTCAACGACCCGGCCCGGTCCGCACAGATCTCCGCGCGCATCCCGGCCGGACGCTGGGGCACGCCGGAGGACATGGGCGGCGCGGTGGTGTTCCTCGCCTCGCCCGCCGCCGCGTACGTGCACGGCCAGGTGGTTGCCGTCGACGGGGGCTGGCTCGCACGATGAGGACGCCGCCGCAGACCGTGCTGGTCACCGGCGCGAGCCGTGGTCTCGGTCTTGGATTCGTCGCGCACTACCTTCGCCAGGGTGCTGTCGTGCTCGCAGCAGCGCGGGACCCGCACGTCCCGACGCTCGATCAGATGAGCCAACGGTTCCCGGGTCGTGTAATTCCGACTGAACTGGATGTGACAAGCGAGAGGTCGATCCGCGATCTTGGTCACTTCCTGGCGGAGCGCGAGACGATGGTTGACCTGCTGATCAACAATGCAGGGATCTCGGTCGATGAGGAACTCGGTCAATGGACCGCGCACACGTTCGCCGAGACGTTTCACGTCAACGCCATCGGTCCTGCCGTCGTGACCCAGGTGCTCCTCCCTTACATGCGAGCCGACTCCTTGATCGTCATGATCACTTCGGGTATGGGCTCACTGGAGCTGGCGATCAACGCAGAGGGAGGGCTCGACGCGTATGCGATGAGCAGGGCCGCGCTGAACATGCTCACGCGTCGCCTTGCCGTCAAGCTGGCGCCGAGGCAGATCTCGGTCATCGGGGTCAACCCGGGATGGGTGCGCACCGACATGGGGGGCGCGCAGGCGCCACTGTCCGTCGAGCAGGCGATCG
>QKAX01000146.1 GCA_003246255.1 Demequina lutea | reverse complement strand
GCCCTCGTACTCAGCGACGATGTCGTCGATGGCCCTTCCGGTGAGCGCCGAGTAGATGGTCAGCAGGTTGCTGATGCCGGGCTTCTCGACGGGATCGAACGCGATCACCGTGCCCGAGTCGGTCGCCGCGGACTTGATGTTCTTTGCCACCACCTTGGGGTCCTCGAGAATCTCGATGAGACCCTTGGGGCTCGACGCAGACTTTGACATCTTGGCCGTGGGCTCCTGGAGGTCGTAGATCTTGGCGGTGGCCTTCACGATGTGCGGCTCGGGTACCACCACAGTGCCCTCGCCAAGTCGCGCGTTGAGGCGCTGCGCAAGGTCCCGCGAGAGCTCAAGGTGCTGGCGCTGGTCCTCGCCCACTGGCACCACGTGAGTGTCGTACAGCAGGATGTCAGCCGCCATGAGGATCGGGTAGGTGAACAGGCCCACGTTGGTGCCCGACTCCCCCACCTTTGCCGACTTGTCCTTGAACTGCGTCATGCGGCCGGCCTCGCCCATGCCGGTGAAGGTAGACAGCAACCACGCGAGCTCCGCGTGCTGCGGCACGTGCGACTGCACAAACAGGATCGAGCGCGCGGGGTCAACACCGGCCGCAAGGAACTGTGCGGCGAGTGAGGACGTCGGGGTCCGGCGACACGGTGAGGGCGTGCAGGTCCACCACCGAGTAGATCGCGTCGTGTGTCTCCTGCAGGGCCACCCACTGAGTCAGCGCGCCCAGGTAGTTGCCAAGCTGGAGGGAGTCCGAGGTGGGCTGCATAGCCGAGAAGACGCGCTGAGTCATGCGTCCATTCTGGCAAAGACTTGGGCCGACGCCGACGCGCCCGTTCCGACGATGCGTCAGGTGGCCTCAGGATCGAACGGAACGCCGTCGATCTCGGCTGAGTGGTCGGGTTGCTCGGGCGCACGTGAGACACCCTCGCGACGCGCCTTGCGGCCGCCGGTCACGGCGCTCACCGAGGCGCCGGCCGTGGCCGCAGCCACGGCCGCTGTGCCCGTGCGCGGCGTCGCGTCCTCCTCGAACAGCGCGTCGCGCACGATGCGGCGGGGATCATACTGGCGTGGGTCAAGCGTCTGCCAGTCGACGTCCTCACCAAACTCGTTCTTGAGGGCCGCTTGACCGTCCCGCATGATGCCGCGCAGCCGCTTGACGATGGACCTGAGCCCGCGTACGTACTCGGGAAGTCGCTCGGGCCCCACGAGCACCACCGCGAGGATCGCGATGATCAGCAGCTCTGACCCGTTGATATCCATGGAGTCCATTCTGGCCGCTTCTGGCCGTAGAAACGACGTCGCGGCGCCAGCCACCTCGTGAGAGGGGCCGGCGCCGCCGTCGCGATGACCTCTATTGCTGTTGTTGCTGCTGCTGCTCGAAGATGCCGCTCGCGGATCCGAGCGTGGCGGTGACGTCGAACGTGTCTCCGTCGCGCTCAATCGTGAACGTCACGTCATCACCCACCGCGTGGGAGCGAATCATGACCACCACTGTGTCTGCATCCGCCACCGTCACTCCGTCCACGGCCGTGATGATGTCGCCCTCGCGCATGCCTGCGTTGTCCGCAGGCGAGCCCGCAATGATGCCGGGGCCGGCGTCGCCCAGCTGGCTGCTGTCAGCGACGCGCACACCCTCGCCCGTGTACGAGGTGTCGAGCTGAGCGCCCACGACCGGGACCGAGGCGCTACCCGTGGCGATGATCTCCTCCGCCACGCGTCGGGCCTGGTTGGACGGGATCGCGAAGCCGAGGCCCACCGAACCCGCACCGCTGGCCTGGGTCGCACCGGGAAGCGCTGCGATCGCCGAGTTGATGCCAATGACCTCGCCCGCCATGTTCAGCAGGGGGCCGCCGGAGTTTCCGGGGTTGATCGCCGCGTCCGTCTGGATCGCTGCCATGAATGCCGAGACCCCATCGGACTGCGTGGTGGTCACTGCACGGTTGAGGGCCGACACGATCCCAGTGGTCACTGTCGAGTCGAGGCCAAGTGGGGAGCCAATCGCAATGACGTCGTCGCCCACGACCATGGCGTCCGAGTCGCCGAGCACCAGCGGGGTGAGCTCCGCGTCCTGGACATGCACCACCGCAAGGTCATAGTCCTCGGAGGTGCCCACCACAGTGGCAGCCTCCTTGTGCCCGTCAGAGAACAGCACAGTGACGTTCCCGCCGGTCGCATCGGCCACCACGTGGTTATTGGTGAGGATGTAACCATCTGCGCGAATGACCACGCCTGATCCCGTTGCGCCTCCCTGCGCCGTGGCGGTCTCGATCTGAACCACTGAGGGCATCGCCGCTGCCGCTACTGCCGCGACCGAGCCCTCGGCCCGGTCCTCGGTGGTGCCGGACGACGAGACGGGGAGGGTTGAGACAGTGGATGCCGAGCCAGCATCTGGACCCCACTGGAGCCAGGCCGCTGCTCCGCCGACTCCCCCACCGAGGCCCAGCAGCAGCGAGCCAACGGCGATCGCCGCAACCGTGCGACCGCGCGGACGCGTCGGGGCCGACGGCCGGAACGGCGTGGGTGGCACGACATACTCTGCGCCAGGGGCGGGGTTGGCGACGGGAGCATCGAACAGCGCCCCCTCGCCCGTGGGCCGGGCGGGCGGCGCGGGCACGCGCGACGGCTCGCCTTGATCGACCGCGGCGCCGTACGCCGGGGGCGCGGCCGGCGGCCGGTAGGACGCGCCGTCGGGCGCGGGCACTGACGCGTGGCTGTCGGTGGTCACACCGCCGGGGGCGGTGGCATCTGTGTCGCGGCGCGGCTCATCCGGTGACGCGAAAAGGGACATGTCTCCTCCTAGTGACTGAGCGCGTCGGCAAAGGTCGAAAAGCCGTCGGCGACGCGATCTACAAAGCCCGGATCCGAGCCGGAGGGAAAGTCCTCCGCCACGGCTTCCAGAGTCGGTAGAGAGCACTCGCAGGACAGCGCAACGACGACATCGCCGGTCTGCCAGACCACAGTCGAGGAGTAACCCGATTCCACTACATACACATCCGCGTGCTGAACATTGGCGAGTGGAAGCTCGTCAGTCACACGCGAGGTGAGACGGCCGTGCTGCTGCACCACCGTCACATCCGTCATCCCTGCAAGCAGGGTTGCCACCAGCGCAAGCTGGCCGTTCTGCCGCTGGACCACCTTCGCCTCGACCGGGATCAGATCCGAGGACGAGAAGTCGGGGTGAATCCACGATCGCAAGAGTTCCCCTTGGCGCATCTCTTGCGTGCTGACATACGCCACCGAGGCCGCGTTATCACGCGGTTGAGCGGCGAACTCCAGCGACAGTTCATCAGGCTCGCCCGCCTGCCACGCAGCACCCACGACCACAGCCACGAGCACCACCACGGCGGTGGCGGCCACGTAGGCGGGGGTGCGGCGGTGGGGTCGCGCGACGCGAGCCTTCCGCGTGGGCTCGGCGGCGGCGATCTGCGCAATGCGCTCGCGATCAAGCAGCTGCTGAGCAAAGCGCATGTCAATGCCGGCCTGCGAGCTGTTCAGCGCGTCTCGCGCTGCCTTCAGCTCGTGAAAGCGGCCGGCGCACTCCTCGCACTCACCCAGGTGAGCCATCGCGGCATAGGCGCGGTCGCCACGAAGCCTGCCGTCAAGCAGGTCGTGGATCGAGTCGCCGAGGTGCCGAGACTTCACTGCCCGCCCCGGGAAGGAGCGTGATGCGCGAGCGACTCGCGCAGTCGGGCACGTGCACGCGACAGACGCGAGCGCACAGTGCCGAGCTTGATGCCCAGCGTGGCCGCGATCTCCTCGTAGGACAGGCCCTCGATATCACTCAGCACCACGGCCGCACGGTACTCGGGCGGCAGGTCCGCGAGCGCCTCGATGATGTCGGCGCCCAGGTGCGACATGTCGAAGGCCTCCTCGGGCTGGCCCGAGCGCTCGTCACGGTCAAAGCTGTCCGACGTGGCGACCGAGGTGTCGTCATCGGCCATGAAGTCGAACCGGATGCGGGCCTTGCGGCGCATGCGATCCAGAAAGAGGTTGGTGGTGATGCGGTGAAGCCAGCCCTCAAAGGTTCCCGGCTTGTATTGCGACAGCGAGTTGAAGACGCGCACAAACACGTCCTGCGTCAGGTCCTCGGCATCGTGTTGATTGCCTGTCAGGTGATAGGCGAGCCTGTACACGCGCGAGGCGTGCTGCTCCACGATCGACTGCCACGTGAGGTCCTGCACGGACTCGGCGGTCGGCGCTGGGGTGATGCTCATGCGTCGGCCTCCTTCATGTTCCGTCAACGATCCGGTACCCGCCTATGTTCCCACGCGCGAGCCGAGCGGTCACTCGTTCGGGAGGCCGATAGCATGCCCCTAGGGAGGTTCCATGACTATCGACGCCGCGATCGCGGCCTTTGCGGACGATTTTGCGGGCGAGGACGACCTGCTGCTGGCCGTGAGAGATGCCTCCGACGAGTACGGCGTGCAGCCCCTGTCGGTGGCGACGTGCGGCGTGGTTGGCCTGCTCGCTCGCGCCTCGCGTGCCCGTACTGTCGCGGAGATCGGCACGGGTGTAGGCGTCTCTGGCGTCTATCTCCTGCGCAACATGGACCCCACCGGCATTCTGACCACCATTGACATGGAGCCGGAGCACCACAAGGTGGCTCGCGGAGTCTTTGCGCAGGCGGGGTTCGGACCCGAGCGCTCGCGCCTCATCACCGGTCGCGCGCTCGATGTACTGCCGAGGTTGACGGACGCCGGCTACGACATGGTGGTGATCGATGCGCGACGCGCGGAGAGCGCGCAGTACCTGGAGCACGCGCTGCGGATGACGCGTCCAGGCGGCATGGTGATCCTCGCGCACGCGCTCGCCAAGGGAAAAGTGGCCGACCCGGCTCAGCGTGACCCCGAGACCACCGCGGCGCGCGAGGCACTGAAGTTGGTGCGCGGGCGCGACGATCTGACATCGTCATTGCTCACGGTGGGCGACGGGCTGCTCGTGGTGAGCGTGCCCGTCAAGGCTGCGTCATGAGGGGCCGCGGCGCGGCGCTACCGCTTAACTGAGGGCCCCGAGCCTAGCTCAGGGCGCCGAGCAGGGCGTCGCCCAGCTCCTTGACCTCGTCCGCGTTGATCTCGACGACCAGGCGACCGCCACCCTCGAGCGGCACGCGCATCACATAGCCGCGACCCTCCTTCACGACCTCCATGGGGCCGTCACCGGTGCGGGGCTTCATAGCAGCCATGCTGTGTTACTCCTTGTGCAGAACGTGGGAGCTCGTTGAGAGCGCTTCACCTATTCTACGCGACCCACCCACACAGACCTCGCCTCCGGTCTGTAAACAACCCGTTAAGCCTGGGCCTCTGTGGTCGAAGCGTGCGCGATGACGTGGCTCATGGCGTCGTCAAGATCGTCGGTGACGTGGATCAGATCGAGGTCCGTGGGCGAGATCTTGCCGTCCTCAGCCACCACGTCGCGCACCCAGTTGATGAGGCCGTCCCAGTAGGCGTGACCCACGAGCACGATCGGGAACCGCGTGATGGTGCGGGTCTGCACAAGGGTGAGCGCCTCGAACAGCTCGTCGAACGTGCCAAAACCGCCCGGCAGCACGATGAAGCCCTGCGCATACTTCACAAACATCGTCTTGCGCGCAAAGAAGTAGCGGAACTGGAGCCCCAGGTTCACGTATTCGTTGACGCCCTGCTCAAACGGCAGCTCGATGCCGAGGCCCACCGACAGCCCGCCAGCCTCATTCGCACCCTTGTTGGCGGCCTCCATGACGCCAGGCCCTCCACCCGTGATGACCGCGTAGCCCTCCTCAACCAGGCGCTTGCCCACCTCGACTGCGGCGTCGTAGTCCCACGAGCCCGGCTTGGAGCGCGACGAGCCGAAGACCGAGATCGCCGGGCCTATCTCAGCGAGCGCGCCAAAGCCCTCCACAAACTCTGACTGGATGCGCAGCACGCGCCACGGGTCCTCGTGCAGCCAATCGGGCGCGTCCTGCTCCTGCAGCAGGCGCCCGGTGGTGGTGGTCGTGGGCACGTTCTTGCCGCGCAGCAACACTGGACCGCGGTGGTAATCGGCCATGCTTCCTCCTGGGGACTAACGGGTGAAGGTGTCTCCGCCGAGCCACGCACCCAATGCGGCGTGGCACGACCTGATCTGGCTGATGGGGCACCGCTCGCCGTCGCCCGACGCATGTGCCCTCTCGGGGTCGCCGGGGCCGTAGTTGACGGCGGGGATGCCCAGCTCGCCAAAGCGGGAGACGTCCGTCCAGCCCAACTTGGCGCGCGGCTCGCCCATTCCCGTGGCCAACACCGCCGCCACGAACTCCAGCGCGAGCGGGGCGTCGAGCCCGGGCCTGGCGCCGGGCGACTCGTCAGTCCACACGAGGTCGTAGGGGCGCTCAAGGCGCGGGTCGGCGCCAGGGGCCGACGCGTCGGCCACCACGGCCTCCACGCGCGCCTTCGCCTGTTCGAGCGAGTTGTCGGGGGCAAAGCGGAAGTTGAGCGTCACGGTGCACGCGTCGGGGATCACGTTGCCAGCGATGCCTCCCGAGATGCGCACGGCGTTGAGCCCCTCGCGGTACGTGAGTCCGTCCACCTCGACGTCGCGGACCTCACGCACGGCGAGAGCCCCGAGCAGCCCGGCGGCGGCCTGAATGGCGTTGACGCCCTTCCACGCGCGTGCGGAGTGCGCGGCGACACCGTGGAACGTCACGTCGCACCGCAGGGTGCCGTTGCAGCCGCCCTCGATCACGCCCCCGGTGGGCTCGCCCAGGATGGCGAAGTCGGCCTGCAGCAGGTCGGGGCGCTCGCGCGCGACGCGGCCGAGGCCGTTGAGCGTCGCGTCGACCTCCTCGTGGTCGTAGAACACCCACGTGACGTCGCGCACGGGCTCCGCGAGCTCCACAGCGAGCTGCAGCTGCACCGCCACGCCCGACTTCATGTCCACGGCGCCGCGACCCACAATGTCCAGCCCGTCATCGGACACCGTGGATGGCACGTTGTCCTTGATGGGCAC
>QKAX01000024.1 GCA_003246255.1 Demequina lutea | reverse complement strand
TACTCGGGAAGGGGTGTCTCCCTGCCCGACATCGCGAGGCGCTCGTCGAGGAAGTCAAGAATGTCGGCGCCGCGCTGGTCGGCCTCAAAGAGGACGTCGAGCGCTCGCTTACGAGCTTTGGTACGTGCTGCCACGAGGCCCAAGGATACCCGGAGCCGACACATGACCGAGCCCCCGAACCGCGGCAGTGCGCGACGTTCGGGGGCTCGATGTCAAGCTGCTAGTCAGTCACGCGGCCCAGGTACTCGCCGGTGCTGGTGTTGACCTTCACCTTGGTACCAGTCTCGAGGAACAGCGGAACCTGGATCTCCTTGCCGGTCTGCAGCGTCGCAGGCTTGGTGCCGCCGGACGAGCGGTCGCCCTGCAGGCCGGGCTCGGTGTAGGTCACCTCGAGCACCACGGAGCCGGGAAGCTCGAGGAAGATCGGGCTGCCGTTGTTCGAGCCAATCGTTGCGACCTCGTTCTCCAACAGGTAGTCAGTGGCATCGCCCATGACGGCGGGGCTCACGGGCACCTGGTCGAACGTGTCGGGATCCATGAAGATGAAGTCCGAGCCGTCGTTGTAGAGGTACTGCATATTGCGTCGATCAACCGTCTCGAAGTCGACCTTGGCACCCGCGTTGAACGTCTTGTCCACCACCTTGCCGGTGAGCACGTTCTTGAGCTTGGTGCGCACGAAGGCGCCGCCCTTGCCGGGCTTCACGTGCTGGAACTCGATCACGGCCCAGAGGTTGCCGTCGAGGTTGAGCACGGAGCCGTTCTTGATGTCGTTAGAGGTCGCCACAATCGTCCTTGCGTTTCGTTCCGGAAAAGTCCAGCGACGAGTCTAGCCGACGCGCGCGGCGACGGCCCTGAGAGCAAGGTGGTAGCCCTCGACGCCCAGGCCGGCAATGGTGCCCGTCGCAACGCCGGAGATGACCGATGTGTGCCGGAACTCCTCGCGGGCGTGCGGATTCGTGAGGTGCACTTCGATCAAGGCGAGCCCCTCGCGCGTCACGAGCGCGCAAGCGTCACGGAGTGCGTATGAGTAGTGAGTGAAGGCCGCGGGGTTGAGCACGACGTGTGTGCCGGCGTCCACGCACTCATGCATCCAACGCACGAGGTCCGTCTCACTGTCCGATTGCCGAAGAGTCGCCTGCAGCGCGAGGGCGGCTCCCCACTCGCGCACGAGGCCTGCAAGCTCGCTCTCAGTGGTCGATCCGTACTTCTCGGGCTCGCGAGATCCGAGGCGGCCAAGATTGGGGCCGTTCACCACCAGTACGTCGGTCATTGAGCCAGCCTAATGGCCAGCGGTACCCGCCCACCATGGCGCGATAGCCTGTGCCCGTGACACCTGCGGACACGACGTGAAAGAGTGACGCGACGCTGGCCGCCCTCGCACGATGGTGGCCCCTCGCTGCCGCCGCGGCGGTGCTTGCCGTTCACCTCACGATCGCCGCTCGTTCGGTAGGTCCCACGTACCTCACGGCGAAGCACCCCGTCCGGTTGCTGTGCTCTCGTTCAGCGACTGACCGATTCGTAGGCTGCGACAAGCAGTGAGGGGTCGGGCCCCTCGAGCCGCTGCGGCTTGCCGATGCCATGAAGAATGACGAAACGCAGCAGGTCACCGCGGGTCTTCTTGTCCCGGCGCATGGCCGCATAGAGCGCATCCCAACGACCTGGTCGGTACGTGATCGGCAGGCCGAGGCCGCTCAAGATGTTGCGGTGCCTCTCGACATCAGCATCGTCAAGCTTGCCCACGAGCCGCGCGAGCTCGGCGGCGTACACCATGCCCACTGACACGGCAGCACCGTGTCGCCACGAGTACCGCTCGGTGTACTCGATCGCGTGACCAAACGTATGACCGTAGTTCAGAATCTCCCGATGGAACGATTCCTTGAGATCCGCGGCCACCACCGTAGCCTTGACGGTGAGCTTGCGAGTGATGAGTTCCTCGAGCACTGGTAGCGCGGCGGGATCAAGCCCAGTCGACTCGTCTCCCCCGGCGCCACGTGCCCCAGCCTGTTCGTGGGCTGCTCGCAGAAGTGGCGTCTCGCGTTCAATAATGGCCAGGATCTCGGTGTCGGCGATAAAGCCGCCCTTCACCACTTCGGCGAGCCCCGCGGTGAGGTCGTTGCGAGGGAGCGTCGACAAGGCGTCGATGTCACACCACACCGAGAGCGGCTCATGAAAAGCTCCCACGAGATTCTTGCCCTCGGCAGTGTTGATGCCAGTCTTCCCGCCAACAGCCGCGTCGACCATCGCCAGCAGGGTGGTGGGAACCTGAATCACATCGATTCCGCGCAGCCACGTCGCCGCCACAAAGCCTGAGAGGTCCGTGACGGCGCCGCCGCCAAGTCCCAGGACGATGTCGGACCGAGTGAAGTCTGCCTGTCCAAGGACCTTCCAGCAGAAAGCCAGCACCTCTGCTGTCTTACCCTGCTCCGCGTCGGGAACCTCGGCCAGGATGGGCGTGCGTCCGGTGGCGGTGATAGCATCGCGAAGCCGGTCTGCGCGAGCACGCATGGCACCGCTGTGCACGATGAGCACCTTCGCGGCGGTCGGCGGAATCGACTCCACGAGGGCGGCGTCGAGTTCACGGCCCACAGTCACCTGGTAGGGGCGCGCGGTCTTTACGGACACGATCGTCATGCGAGCACCTCGACAATCTCGGCTGCAACGCCCTGTGGGGTCTTGGCGTCGGTGCTCACGCTGACGGTCGCGAGGGCTTCGTAGACGGGGCGGCGTTGATTCATCAGTTCTTGCCACTGTTGGCGAGGGTTGCCGAGCAGCAACGGACGCACAGCGTTGAGGCCCACGCGCGGCACCACCGCAGCGAGGCTCACGTCGAGAAACACGACCGCACCTCCGGCCGCCGCGTAGGCCTTGAGAGCCTCCTGGGTAAGCGGGTGCATCGGCGCTCCCCCGCCAAGACTCACGACGCCTGGGTGCTCGGCGAGCGCGGCCCGAACGGCCTCCGCCTCGAGGCTGCGAAACTCAGCCTCGCCCGACTCGACGAAGATGTCGCTCACGGACTTGCCAGCACGCGCCTCGACGTCGGCGTCAGTGTCACGCAGTGCGACACCCCAGACGTGGGCAAGGGCGCGCCCCACCGATGTCTTGCCTGCTCCGGGTGGCCCCATGAGCACGGCGCGAGGAGCACTCATCGCTGCGCTGCAGGGATAGCGGCGAGGTAGGCCTCGATGTTGCGGCGAGTCTCGCCGACCGAGTCCCCTCCGAACTTCTCGAGCACCGCATCGGCCAACACGAGCGCTACCATCGCCTGGGCGACCACCGCCGCTGGCGCGACTGCACACACGTCGGAACGCTGGTGAATCGCCTTGGCCGCCTCGCCGGTCGCCACGTCGATGGTGTCCAGAGCTCGCGGCACTGTAGAGATGGGCTTCATGGCGGCGCTGACGCGCAACGGCTCGCCGTTTGTCATGCCGCCCTCGACTCCACCCGCGCGATTAGTCCTGCGCTGCAGGACGCCCTCCACACGCTCAATCTCATCGTGCGCGACAGAGCCGCGTCGGGCGGCCGTGGCGAATCCGTCGCCCACTTCCACGCCCTTGATCGCCTGGATGCCCATGAGCGCGCCGGCCAGCCGCGCGTCCAGCCTGCGGTCCCAGTGCACGTGACTGCCTAGTCCCACCGGTAGTCCGTACGCGACCACTTCCACCACGCCGCCAAGAGTGTCGCCTGACTTCTGGCAGGCATCAATCTCCGCGCGCATCAGTGCGCTCGTCTCCGCATGGAAGCAACGGTTCTCGTCGGCGTCCAGCTCCTCGGTGGCACCGGACGGAGGAATGGGCGCATCGTCGGGCACCCGAACCGTCCCAATTTGCTTGGTGTGGGCCACGAGCTGGACGCCCGCCGCCTGAGCGAGGAACGCCTCCGCCACTGCACCGAGAGCCACACGTGCCGCCGTCTCGCGGGCGGATGCTCGCTCGAGGATCGGTCGCGCGTCGTCCTGGGCATACTTGTTCATGCCCACGAGGTCCGCATGTCCCGGTCGTGGCCGCGTCAGCGGCGCGGCGCGACCGCCCGCCAGCTCCTCGGGCTCCACAGGATCGGCCGACATCACCGTCTGCCACTTGGGCCACTCAGTATTGCCCACCATGATCGCCACCGGGCCGCCTTGCGTGACGCCGTGGCGCACGCCGCCGAGGAACGTCACCTCGTCCTGTTCAAACGTCATGCGCGCGCCGCGACCATATCCGAGTCGACGACGAGCGAGAGCAGTGCCCGCCGGCAGCCCCTCGAGGGTGCCAACGAGTGCTGGACCGTGCGATTCACCTGCAGTCAACCATCTGAGCATGGGGCTCATTCTTCCATGCCGCATCGGGGCAGATCAGCCGTGGGCTGACCTACCCCGACGCTGGCTACTGTTGGAAGGGGTTGCTGTTGACCGAGCCGCCGTAGGACGGGTTCGTGCCCGGCTCCTCGGTCACGAACGACGTCTCGTTGTCGATCAGGCTGAAGGTCATCAACGAGATGTTGACCGACCAGTCTCCAGGTGCAGCAGGCGGCATCCCGGGAGCCTCGGCAGCCTCGTCCGCGCTCTTGATATCAACGCCCGTCACGGTGATGAAGCGGCTCTTCTGCGTCTGAATCGCCTGGATGAAGTTCATGATGTTGGTCGGGGAACCCTGAGTCGACACCGACACGGGGAAGCCAACGAGGCCCTCCCACGCAGGCGTCTCCGCTGGTGCCGGATCAGCCGCGGCACCGTCGGTCGGCTCCGCCGACGGAGTCGGCGCCGGAGTCGCGGTCGCGGTGGCGTCGGTTGTTGCCTCCTCGGCGGGAGCCGCGGGCGCGAGTGCGTCCGCGCCGCCAGGAGCCACCAGACTTCCTCCGCCATACGCAACGTCACCGAGCGGCAGGCCGTGTGCGCCGAGCGTGTCGAGAAGCAAGGTGTGCAGGGCCGACTTCTCCGGGGTGGGCGGCATGTCGATGCTGATCGCCGCGAGTTGGCCGCGCCACGTGGGCACCTCCTGAGCGGTGGCTTGTGCCTGCAACAGTTGGGTGTCGAGCAAGTCGTTGAACTCCCGAGCATCCGCCCGTTCCGCGCGGGCCTCTGACGCCCGATCCAGTTCCGGGCCAATGGCCAGCAAATACGCCGCGACGGCCACGACCACGCATATTAGTAGACCCAGAACGGTCCACATCGTCGATGATGAAGACGAGCGCATGCCCTAGCCCTCCGATCCGTCTGTCGAACCAGCTTCCGCGTCGCCGCTTGCCTGGCTGTCTTCCTCAATGGGAACGATCTCCTGCTCGGTCGTCACACGCCCGCTGAGCGCGTTGATCGTGACGCGAACCGTGCCGCTGTACGACCACAGGGGGCCGGCGGCGTCGGCTTCCGGCGCGAGCGACACGCTGTCGATGCTGCTGCGCTCAAAGCCGGGAAGAGCGTCGATCGCGTTCTGCAACGCGGTGATGTCGAGCGGCTCGGTCGAGGTGCCCGAGAACGACACGGATCCCACGTCAATGCCACCAAAGAGGGTTCCATCCGTGGTGTAGGGGGCCATGGGCGTCGTGGGACTAACCAAGAGCTGATCCAACTTGGTGGACTCCGGGAATGCGCCCAAGAACGCATTCAACTGGTCTGCCCACAACACGTCGGCTTGGCCTGCAGCCGCACGCGCCAGCAGAGCGTTATCCACCTGCGCGCGCAGGGGCGTGAGGTAGGCGTACGTCGCGAGCTCGGTCTGCTTCTGGGTGGTGATGGCCTGCTCGTCGGCCAGGGCCTGCTCAGCGGCCTGGCGAAGAGTGAAGGTGAAGAACCAGATGCCTACCACGCCCACCATGAACAGGATCACCAGGGCGACAATGACCCGACGCGTGCGGCTCGCTGCGCGCCTCTCGGCGACATCCGGCGGGAGGAGGTTGACCTGTGGCGACCGAGGGGCGCCAACTGATGCCGGTACCGGATTCATGCCGTTGCCTCCCCCATCGCAAGTCCCATCACTGTCGAGACGCGCGCTTCGAGCCCGTTGATCGACTCGGGCTTGACGTTCTTGCCAAGAGTGACCCGGCTAAAGGCGTTCCCGTACTTGACGGGAAGGCGCGTCATGCTGGCCAGGAACTGCCCCAGGCCGGGCAAGTATGAACCGCCACCGGAGATCACGATCACTCCGATGCCCTCCCCTGGGTTACTGCTCGAGAAGTACACGAAAGTGTTGCGGATCGCGTCGACCAGTGACCGCGTGGTGCTCATGATCGGCTCTCCCGAGCCTGGCACGGTGGCGTCTGCCTGCTCGCTGAGGCCCAGGCGCATCTTGATGTCGTCGGCCTGACCCAGATCAACGTGCAGCGCGGAGGCCAAGGCATCGGTGATGTCGTTTCCGCCGCTCGACAGCGTGCGCACCAGTCGCGGCTGGCCGCCCTGGGCAATCACCACATTCGTGGTGCGTCCGCCGATGTCCACAAACGCGACCACTCGCTGGGCATCCTCAGCCGTGAGCTGGGACCTCAAGATCGCGAAGCCGTTGAGGTCCACGCCGACGGCCCGCAGGCCAGCGCCCTCGACGGCCAGGAGCTTCTGGGACACCGCCTGACGCGGCGCCGCCACGAGGATGCCGCGCAACACCGATGTGGTGCCGTCGACCTTCTGCTGTGTGGGATAGAAGTCGAGCAGCGCCTCGGAGGGCGACATCGGCAGCATCTCGCTCACCTGGAAAGGGAGCGATGTCCTGAGCTGGGCCATCGGCATCTCGGGAACCTCGATCTCGCGGACAATGACGCTCTCGGAGCCCACGCCCACGACCACTTCTTTGGTGCTCAGACCCGCTCCCGAGACCGCCTTCTTCAGCGCGCTCGATACGGCCCCGGCGTCGAGCACGTCGCCGCCCACGACCGCACCCCGGGGAATCGGAACTTGCGCAAATCCTGTCAACGTGACGGGAGCACCGGGTGCCAACTGCTTACCCGGGTACTCCACTTCCGCCACGCGCACGTGAGTCACGCCGATGTCAAGACCAACTCTCTTCATCGCGGCTGCACTCCCTCCACTCGAACCCCACCACTTCTATCGGATACTTCGACGCGCATCTCAAGCCCCCATTGCCAGACCGAGGTACCAATCGGCAACCGGTGCGCCTGCGAAAGCACCGAGCCAAGCACCAGCCATCAACCACGGGCCGTACGGAATGCTCACGCCCCTCATCTTTCGCGACCTCGCGATCGCGACAACGCCATAAAGACCCCCAATCAGGGGTCCCGCAATGGCGCCCACCGCCAGTGCTGGCCATCCAAGCGCGCCAAGCGCTAACCCCAGGAAGCCAGCGGCCTTCACATCGCCGAGGCCCATCCCCTGCGGAAACATGAGCCACATCAGGCCATAGAACCCGCCCAGCACCAGCGCTCCGATGAGGCTGCGGGCCGCCAGCCAGGCGTCGCCATCGACGAGGGCCTCTGTCACGACGAGAGCTCCCACCACCGCGTACGACGGGTAGGTCAAGGCGTTGGGAAGCCGGCGCACCTTGAGGTCGATAGCTGCCAGTGCGACGGTCACGATCGCCAGATAGAGCCAGGTGAGGCTCGTGATGCTGACACCCCAACGCCACGCCACGGCGGCCCACAGTGCCGCCACCGCGAGCTCCACCACCGGGTACTGGGCCGAGATGGGTTGCGAGCAGTACCTGCACTTGCCGCGCAACAGCACCCATGACACCACCGGGATGTTGTCAAACCAGGCAAGGTCGTGAGAGCACCGTGGGCAGCGGCTCGAGCCGCGTGCCCACTGCTCCCCCGCGGGAATCCTGACGATCAGCACGTTGGCGAAGGACCCCCAAAGAAGGCCCATCACTCCTGCCACTACTGTCAACAACTACGACGTCTCGCGCTTGTACTCGATCGTGACATCCGAACCGACCGCAGTGGTGGTCGAGAGGTCCACGCCCGGAACACCGATCGGGGAGTACTTGAACGTCGACGTCGGGTGCACGTTGACCTGATTCGCATAGATCTGGCCAGTGGTGGACGTCGAGTTGTAGAAGTCGATGGTGTTGGGCGAGTACAGGAAGACCTGCACGGGATCGGCAAACAGGTTCGAGGCCGAGTGGAAGCCAATGTTTCCGCCTGCATCGGAGTAGCTGGCGGGCATGCTCGGGTGGGCATCGTTCGGAACAATGAACCACACGTTGTGCTGCAGACCGTCGGCGCTCACGACCTGAATCGGGTTATAGGCCTGGAAGTTGTGCGCAAAGATGACAAGGTCGCCAGTCAACTCGAACCGCACATTCTGGAATGTGAGGGTGCCCGACGAGCACTTGGTGCCCGTCTTGCCCGTCAGGTCGTACGCCACGTTCGCCGGCGGTCGCAACACCACCATGCCGCCGGTCGTGGCGTTACCCATCCAGTTGGCCACAGTGCAGTTGTCGAGTTGCCCCGTCTGGTACTGGTTGATACCGCCCACCGCCGAGGCCAACATGTCGGTCTTGAAACCATCCTTGTCCTTGAAGACCATGCCCGGCCAGTCGGTCTGGACTACGCCCACCACCGGCAGCCCAATGGGAGTCACCGTGGCCACCGTCTGATTCTGGTAGATGCCACCGTCTGTGACCGTCATGGTGTTGGCGTTCCAACCCGTGACAGTGCCACCCAGGATCACGTCGCCGCGGAACTTCTGGTTCGCGTTCTGAATGTTCAGGTTGCCGCTCTGAACCGTAAGGCCATCCCCGACGCGGTAACCCGAGTACTGGGTGTTCACGGTGACGTAGTTTTTGGCCCACATGGCGCCGGTCACGTAGCAGTTCTGGTTCATCGTGACTCCGCCGTTGACCACCGTCAGGTCGCCGTCGATGCCCACCGAGGTGTTGCACTGGAAGTTTCCGTCGTCGACCCACACATTTGCTGTGTCGTCGGGAATGAGCGGTGCGAGGCTAAAGCCAGCGCCCGTCTGCGGCTGCGTCGCACTGTAGATGGCGGCCGAGTGGCCTGCCCGGGGAACAAGCTGCACCGAGGCCTCGACGGTGCGACTGGGCTGAATCCCTGACACCTCGTCCACCGGCGTCGACGTGGCCGTCACCACGGCGTGAGTGGGCGTCCCGGCGATCGTGCCCGAGTTGCACGTGGTGAGCGGACCCGAGTTGTCGGCATAAGAGATGTTCACCACGACGTCCACGGCCACGGTGCCCTGCGCCACGTCGTTGTAGGTCACTGACGGGCACGGGTTTGACACGTTGAGCAGCTCAATCACGGTGTCCACGGCCGCCTCTGCGGCATGGACCTCGCTCGTGCGGACCGAGTCGCGCGCGGCGTCCTGGGTCACCACAATCGACTGGGTCACCACAATGGTGCAGAGGGCGAGACCAATGATCGCCACGCCCACGGCGGCCACGAGCGCCGAGCCGGCGTCGTCGCTGTTCTTGACGCGCATGAAGCCTCCTAAGGAGCCGGGATGATCGAGCAGTTTGATTCCGAGTAGCCCAGCACCGTGTTGCGACCCGTGACCACCGATGAGATGGTCACCGGCTTCGCCTCCTCGCGCATCTCGGGTGTCTTCACGTGCAGGGTAATGCGGACGTTCTGTGCGACGGTCGCACCGCCCGAAGCGATGGCGGTTGTCGGGTCCTTCCAGAAGGGCGGCCAGGTGGTCGGATCCGCGGGATCCGGCGTCACGAATGGCGTCACTTGCAGATCGTGCGCCACGACTCCCCACTCCTGGACATCGGGGTCGGTCGGATAGTTGGGCGACCACTGCCGGTACTCCAGCGAGCCGAAGCCGTCACCGTCGGCGTCGATCACGCGCCACTGGGCGCACTTGGGAGTGCCACCTTCCTGCGTGTAGATCCTCATGGAGTAGTACGGTGCCACGCCCGAGCCACTCGCCGTCTCGAGCGACGGATCCAGAATCACGTTCCCCGAGCGCACCTGGCGATCAATCTGCGACAGGCCGAGGCGCCCGTTTTCCGTCGCATTCACCCGACCAAGATTCTCCCTGGACATGTACATCAGATCGATCATGACGGCCGTGGTGATGGCCATAAGAATCGCGAACACGATCATCGAGACGAGGAGCTCGACCAGGGTCATTCCCTCGTCGCTCGACAGAGCGCGCCGCGGCCGCATCATGGGGTCCGCCTGTCGTAGGAGGCCGTCGCCGATGAACTACTCAGCACTGTTGCCTGGTTGACGTTCCACGTCGAGGTGGCGCTCGTGATCGTGTAACGAATCGAGACGGTCAAGGACCCTGCTGTAGCCGTCGCCGCACACGTGTCGCTGGTGCAGTCGACCACCGGGTCCTCTCCCAGCACCTGCGAGCTGACCGGGGTGGCGGAGACAGTCGCTTGCGCCGTCACGCTCAAGCCACCGCCCGCGGACCACGTGACGGGAGCAGTGGTCGCCACATCGCCAGTTGAGCTCGCGTTCACGCTGGACGTGACCATGCTGGACCCATTCCAGTAGCGAATGGTCGCGGTTCGCGACATCGTTGCCGCAGTCGACATCTGGTTGGCCCCACGCTGCACGAGGACACTGTCCGAGTAGTCAGCGATCTCGACGAGCGACGTCGGTCCCTCGTTCCACGCCCCCGATGACAAGTATCCAAACCGCAGCAGGGTCTCGTTGTACGTGGCCCTGGCGGACGTGCATCCCGACGTAACGAGCGGCGAGCAGCCGTAGTTGGCGCCAGGCGACGTGGAGGCGAAGCGCCCACCGCCGGCCGTTGCGGTCGTGCTGCTTGCCCGATACGCCGCGTACAGGGTGTTGGAGTTGAGCGACAGCGAGGTGTAGAGACCGCCGGAGCCGGAAAGCGTGGTGAACGAGCACGGCTCGCCGGCAAGCAACTGGACGCCATCACACGCGGTGGACACGTTGGACCTACTGGACCCGCTGTTGGTGTCGTCGCTGCGGGCGCCCACCCAGAGGCCTCCCCCGCCATCGGACGTGGCGGTGCTGGAGGTTGCGCCGAGCGCCACAGTCGAGTTGGCGGGCACTCCGGTGGCCACCGCGAAGTTGTTTGTCGCCTCGCTCCTGAATGACTGGTAACCGCTTGTGTTCAACACAGACGGCGCCGTGGGCACCACCGGGATGTGCTTGACAGTCACGCCGCCGCGGCGGGCCTCGCCCGACACCGTCGACACCTGCACCGAGTCGCCGGTAGCTGTCACGTAGCTGGATCGCATGGACAGGTCCTGGACATCGGTGCCCTCGAGCAGCGGGGTGAGCGTCGGGCTACCGTCAACGTTGGCGTTGAGGGATGTCGTGAGGTATCCGGACGTAGAAGCAAACGTCATGCGATCTTGACACGCCGTCAGGTATGGCATCTCCGCGGTGTCTCCGCAACCGTCCGAGCCGGGGTACGCGGAGGATCGCAGCGCAAGATCATCCATCTGGCCCGTCTTCACGTTCTCCCACGAGACGATCACCAAGAGTCCCACGGACGAGGCGGTGCTTGCCAGGGAGTTCACGATGTACGAGCGCACGTTGTAGACGATGCCCGGCCGTGCGGGGTCGCTGAGCACCTGCAGGTTGGAGCCTGAGGCGTCAAAGAGCGGGGGGCGCGGCGTCGACAGGTCCTGCGGGTTGGTGATGGCCAGGCGCACGGTGTACGTCGCTCCATCGATCGTCACGTTGCCAGCCGTGTTGTTGCCTGCGTAGTACGGGTCGGTGGTGCCGCCCGCCGCCTGGAAGCCGGGCACGTTACCCCGCGACAGCGTGTCCCACGGCAGCGCGCGCATCACTTCCATCGCCTCATTCGCATAGGCCGTCGCCTGCGCGCGCTTTGCCGCATTGACGATGGTTTGGCTGGCGGAGACTTGCACGCCAATAAGAAGCATCAGCACGATGGCAATCACGAACATGGCAACGACAAGTTCGACGAGGGTGAATCCCTCGTCATCTCGCGTTGTGTGCCCCCGCCACGGCTTCACGTACCTGTCCATTCCCTCAACGATGGTGATGAGAGTGGACTGTGCGAGGGCCTCTCGACCCCCGCACAGTCCACGTCACATCGCTAGCGCCTTAGCACTTGGCGTCGGAGCCAATCTGCATGCCGTCCTTGGCGGAGTAGCTCACGCCGCCGCTGGTCGCCGTGGTCTTGTCACCGGAGTTGTTCACGACAGACACGCACCAGTTGGTGGACTTGGCGCCGGCCGCGACGTTCGCCTTCAGCGTGACGTTCGCGGACGCGTCGCCGATGCGCTGACCATCGAGGGTCCAGCCCGACGCGGCCAGCGCGATGCTGGGCGTCGAGGTGCTGTCGACGTAGTGCGTAGCGATCTCCTTGCCGATCGTGGAGACGTCAGCCTTGGCGGCCGAGTCCTCGGCCTTCTTGCGCTGGTTCAGGAACACCGGGATCGCGATCGCGGCAAGAATGCCGATGATGATCATGACCACCAGGAGCTCGATGAGGGTGAAGCCCTTGTCTTCCTTTGCCATGTGCTGGCGAATGCGTGCCATCATTGTATTTCCCCTTGCACTTCATTTTCGTTGTGATTGTTAAGAGAGCGAACGAGGTTCGCCCCATTCGAGAGATCAACCCTCGAACATCTTTCCCCTATTGGATGAGGTCAAAGACCCCAAAGATCGGCATGTACAGCGCGACGATCATGCCGCCAACGATCGCGCCCAGCACGGCGATCATGAGGGGCTCAATCAGCGATGTCAATGCCTCTGTGGTGGCTTCCACTTCCTGGTCGTAGAAGTCCGCAACCTTATCGAGCATCGTGTCGAGCGCACCGGTGTCCTCACCCACCGCCATCATCTGCACCACCATGGCAGGAAACACCGGGTGCTGGCCGAGCGGACCCGCGATCGAATTGCCTCGGCGCACCGATTCGCGCACGTCGATCGCCGCCTTCTCCACCACAATGTTGCCGGAGACTTCACCCACAATGTCAAGCGACTGCAGAATAGGAACTCCCGCGCGCAGCATTGCAGCGAAATTGCGCGTAAATCGGGCCAAGGCGATCTTCTGGACCAAAGGTCCAAACACTGGTGCCTTCAGGAAGAGAGGCTCGACCTTCTCCCGGAATCCGAGCTTGCGACGGTTGCGGTTCCACAACGCCACGCCCACGATAATCAGGATCACGAGCGGGATCGCACCCACCCGCAGGCCCTGCGAGAGCCCCACGAGGATCTGGGTGGGTAGCGGTAGCGTGCCACCGAGGTTCTCAAACATGTTCTTGAACACCGGAACGATGAACAGCAGCATGCCCACCACGGCGACGATGGCGATGGAGAACACCACCACCGGATAGGTCATCGCGGACTTGATCTTTCCGCGCAGCCGCACCTCGGACTCGTAGTTCTTGGCGACCGACTCGAGAACGGTGTCGAGGAAGCCGCCGATCTCGCCGGCACGCACCATGTTGACCATCAGAGGAGGGAACGCCTTGGGGTGCTTCGCCATGGCCACCGACAACGACGAGCCGGACTCGACGTCGGAACGCACAGTGTCCACCATGCGGGCGAGCGTCTTGTTCTCAGTCTGCTCGGCCAGGATGGTGAGCGCTCGCAGCAACGACAGGCCAGACGCAATCATGGTCGCCATCTGACGTGCCATCACCGCGGTGTCCTTAAGAGAGACACGGTCGCTCAGGCCCGGGATGCTCAGCTCGGCGTTGAGGCCGCGGGTGTTCACCTCGGTGATCGAGATGGGTGCCAGACCCATCTCGTGCAACCTGCGGGCCACGAGCGCCTCGTTCTGCGCCTCGATGTGGCCCACCTGGACCTTGCCCTGCTTGTCGCGGACCCGGTAATCGAACTTCTTGAGCGTGGTGGTTGCCATGCGCGCTACCCCATTCCCACTTGCTGACGTCCCGACAGACGGTTGAAGTCCTCGACGTGGTGACACATCTCGAGGCCAGTCTCGTAGGAGATGCGTCCAAGACGCACCAACTCCGCGAGGTGCTGGTCCATGGTCTGCATGCCCATCTTGGCGCCCGCCTGCAGTGCCGAGTACACCTGGTGGGTCTTGCCCTCGCGAATCAGGTTGCGAATCGCGGACGTAGCCACCAGCACCTCAACCGCCACCGCACGGCCCGGACCGTCGGACCGCTTGCACAGGGTCTGACACACCACGCCCTGCAGAGCGGTGGCGAGTTGGGCCCTGATCTGACCCTGCTGCCCCGAGGGGAACACGTCGACGATGCGGTCGATGGTTTGCGCAGCGTCCTGCGTGTGGAGAGTGGCAAGCACGAGGTGACCGGTCTCAGCGGCCGTCAACGCCACCTGGATGGTCTCCAGGTCGCGCATCTCGCCGATGAGGATGATGTCCGGATCCTGACGCAGCACGTGACGCAACGCCTGCTGGAACCCGTGCGTGTCGGCGCCCACCTCGCGCTGGTTGACAAGCGACCGCTTGTGGCGGTGCAGGAACTCAATCGGGTCCTCAACCGTCATAATGTGTGAGCTTCGCGACCTGTTCGCGAGGTCAACGAGCGCCGCAAGAGTCGTCGACTTTCCAGATCCCGTGGGGCCCGTGACCAGGACAAGCCCGCGCGGAAGGTGCGCAAAGGACGAGACGGCAGGAGGAATCCCGAGCGACTCGAGCGACTTGATCTCGTAGGGAATGATGCGGAACGCCGCTCCCACCGAGTCGCGTTGACGGTAGACGTTGACACGGAATCGCGCCTGTCCCACCAGGGCGTGCGAGAAATCGAGCTCGAGGTCCTCCTCGAACTTCTCGCGCTGCTTCTGGCTGAGCATCGAATAGATCGATCGTTGCAGGCTCTCGGGCTTGAGCGGCTCGAAGCCCGGCAGGGCTGCGAGCTGGCCGTCAAGCCTCACCATGGGTGGGGCACCCGTGGTCAGGTGCAGATCGGACGCGCCGGCGCGCAGCATCATGCGAAGCGCCTCCGGCACGTCGAGGTCTCCGGGCTGAACGCCCTGCGCGAGCCCTACGCGAGAGGACAGTGAGCTCGACGCCACCGGCGCGGGAGGCATGGGCTGAGCACTCGTCTCGTACGCCGCGGCTCCTACCACATGGCCAGCGGGCCGCGGGGCCGTCGGTTGCGAGGGAGCGCTCACCTGCTGCGCAGGCATGAGATGCCCCGCCTCGGTCGCCGTACCCCACTCCACGCCACTCACGTCATCCATTCCTGCCCACCATCGTGTCGCGCGACATCATGTCCCCTCGCTACTTCGCTACTCGGAGAAGCTCTTCGAGCGACGTCGAACCCTCAAGTACCTTTTCCCAGCCGTCTACCAGCAGTGACTCCATGCCCGATGCTGTCGCGACGCGAGCGATCTCGGCGGAGGAGGCCCGTGACACGGCCAGCCGTTCGATCTCCTCGTGCACCACCATCACCTCGTGCAGCGCGAGTCTTCCACGATACCCAGTCTGCGAGCAATGAGAGCAACCTACCGGCACATGCATCATCACAGTGGGAGTATGGACCCTCGCCTGCAACTTGTCAGGGAGCTGATCCCGAGCGAACTCCTGCAGCTCCGCGCACTGCGAGCACAGGCGTCGGGCGAGTCGCTGGGCGACCACACAGTCCACGGCAGAACCCACCAGGAACGGCTCCACGTCCATCTCGATGAGACGGGTGATGGCGCTGGGAGCGTCGTTCGTGTGAAGCGTTGACAACACCAGGTGTCCGGTAAGTGCCGCCTCAATCGCGATCTGCGCGGTGAGCTGATCGCGAATCTCTCCCAGGAGCACCACATCGGGGTCGGCGCGCAGAATCGAGCGCAGAGCCGCGGCGAACGTGAGGCCCGCCTTGACGTTGACCTGCACCTGGTTGATGCCGGGGATTCGGTACTCCACCGGATCCTCCACGGTGATGACGTTGATCTCGGGACGCGCAATCTGATTGAGCGTCGCGTAGAGAGTTGTCGACTTTCCCGAACCCGTGGGGCCCGTCACCAGGATCATGCCGTAAGGCTTGGTGAACGAGGCCCGGTAGCGCTCAAAGTTGGCCTCGCGAAGCCCCAGGTCCTCAAGGTCCATCGTCGCTGTCGAGTTGTCGAGGATACGCATGACCACCTTCTCGCCCCACACAGTGGGAAGAGTGGCGACACGGAGGTCGATCTTGCGGCCCTGGTGGCTGACGGAGAGACGGCCATCCTGCGGCTTGCGCCTCTCCGCGATATCGATGTCCGACATGATCTTGATGCGCGACACCATGCCGTTTTGGGTGGTCTTGGGCGCTCGCTGCATCTCGTGGAGCACGCCGTCAATGCGGTACCGGATCCGCACGTCGTTCTCCGACGGCTCGATGTGAATATCCGAGGCTCGGTCCTGAATCGCCTGCGTGATCACCAAGTTCACAAAGCGCACGATCGGCGCGTCGTCCTCGATCACGGCGCTCATGTCCGCGAGATCGAAGCCTGACTGCTCCTCGCCGATCTCCCCCTGCAGGTCCTGCAGCTCGGCGTCGGAACGGCAATAGCGGTCGATCGCGGCAAGCACATCGTCGTGAGTCGCCACGACGGGCACGACCCGCAGTCGAGTGATGGTGCGGATGTCGTCAACTGCCACCACGTTGGCGGGGTTCGACATCGCCACCTTGAGCGTGCCCTCGTCGATCTGGATGGGAAGCGCCGTGTGACGGCGGCACACCGACTCCGGCACGATGGCCACGGCCGAACGATCAATGGGGTAATCGGCGAGCTCGACGAACTCCATGCCCACCTGCTGAGCGAGGGCGCGCACGAGCTGCGGCTCGGAGATGAGTCCGAGCTCGACGAGCGTGCGCCCCAGCGTTTGACCACGCTGGCGCTGCTCGTCGATCGCATCCATCAGCTGATGCTCTGTGAGCACTCCCTCAGCTATCAGGATCTCGCCTAGTTGCTGCACACAGCCTCCCCAGCCCGATGAGGCATCCGATTCTCAGATGCCGAACATAACATCGGCACAGACTGTAGGGAATCGCACTATGACCTATGTAACACGTCGCCCAGGGCGCTGTCCATAGCCGCTACTGGGGCCTCTCGGGAGGTCATGAGACGGAACTGCTCGGCTGCCTGGTGCAACAGCATTCGCGTGCCATTGACTGCGCGTCCCCCGCCTTCAGTCCAGGCTGCGGCAAGGACGCTGACCGGCGGGGAGTAGACAACATCAAGCAGCACGCCCGGGATGTGCCCCCTCGTGACGGCCACCGCATCAGCAAAGACCTCGCTCGCCGCATGGGGAACCGTGGAGATCACGGCATCCGCCGCGATCATGGCCTCGGGAAGCGCCTCGTCCGCCAGATCGACCAGCCGCACGCTGAGACCCATCTTTGACGCGGCACGCAACAACGCGCCTGCACGACCCCGAGAACGTACTGCAACGACTGGTCGCGTCACGCCGAGTCTGCCGAGCGCGGCTATCGCCGATGTCGCCGTCGCTCCCCCGCCGAGCACCACACCTGTTGCCGCCGTGGAGCAGCCTGCCTCGGCGATCGCGGCGACGATGCCATGAATGTCGGTGTTCGCGCCCACCCACTGGCGGTACGCACCGTGGCCGGACGGCACGAGGGTGTTGATCGCCCCCACGAGCCGCGCTTGAGGCTCGATGAAGTCAGCGAGCCGCGCCGCCTCCACCTTGAGCGGCATCGTGAGCGACAGTCCGCCCCACTCGTCACCACACCCGGCCAGGAATCCTGCCAAGTCCGGCTCGTCGACGTCGATCGCGTCATAGGTCCAGTCGAGGCCTGCGGCCTCGTACGCAGCACGGTGCAGCACTGGCGACAACGAATGGGCGATGGGGTGGCCCAGAACGGCCGCCCTCATCAGCCGTCCGTGCTCTGGTTGTCCCTCACCCACTGCTGGAGTCGCTGGACGTTTGCCTGGTGCTCCTGGAACGTGGTCGCGTAGGCGGTCTCACCCGTCGTGAGGTTCACCGTCACAAAGTAGAAGTAGTCGTGCTGAGCCGGCGCGACCGCAGCCTCGATGGACGCGGCGCCGGGTGCGGCGATGGGTCCCGGCGGGAGGCCCGGGTACTTGTAGGTGTTGTACGGCGAGTCGGTGTTGCGGTCCTCATCGCTCGTGAACACGCCCTCCGACGGCGCGACGTACTTCACAGTGGAGTCGAACTCGAGCTTCCAGTCCGCGTTGAGACGGTTATAGATCACGCCCGCAATCAACGGACGGTCCTCGGGAAGCTTCGCTTCCTTCTCCACCAGGGATGCGATGGTGAGAATGCGCTCGTAGTCGGCCGGCGCCACTCCGTTCGAGTTCAGCACCGAGACCGTCTGCTTGATCATCTCTTGCATCACGGCAGTAGGCGTGGTGCCAGGGTTGAACTCATAGGTGGCCGGGAACAGCCAGCCCTCGAGGTTGCCACCCGCCTCGGCAGGCAGACCAATCGCCTCGGTGTCGGTCGCTGCCGCCTGTACGTCATCGATCGAGGCGCCCGTGAGGTCCGCAATCTTCTGGTAGTAGTACGCGAGCGTCTTGCCCTCGGGGATGGTGATCTTGCGCAACTCCCGGTTGTTGGGGTCGAGGAGCAACGTGAGGGCGTACTGCGCCTTCATCTCGCGCTGCATGATGTAGTACCCGGGCATGATGTTCTGCGAGTCGGGATTAGCGGTGTACTCGGCTGTGAAGGCCTCGACCGAGGCCACCACGCCGTCCGCGTAGAGCGTCTCGGCGATCTGGGCGCCGGTGTCACCGGGCTCGACAATCACCTGCACCTGGCCCTGGCCAAGCCCCTCGTAGTCGTCAGCACCTGCGGCGACGTCGCTAGAGAAGGTGTCCTGCAGAAAGTTGTAGGCGATCGAACCACCAAAGGCAAAGAGCACCAGGCCAACGGACACCATCACGAGTGCCCACTTGCGACGCGTGGCGCGGCGCTTCTGGCGCTGGAGCCGACGTAGGTCTAGCGACGTGGTGGTCGTGGCCACATCGGCTTCGAACAGGTCAGTCATCGTTCTCCTTGGCGGTCACCATGGTGGTGACTGTCTCCAGATTCCCCCGCTTCGCGGCATCGAGCGCAGTATCCAGGATAACCACGGCTGCCGCCTGATCAATGGTGTCACGTTGTTTCTTTGCGGACCGACCGGCCTCACGCATCGCGCGGGACGCCGACGTCGTCGACAGCCGCTCGTCGATCAAACGCACGGGTCCTGCGACGAGTTCCGCCAGCGCGGCCGCGAATCCCCGCGCGTCATCGGCCGATTTCCCCTCGGCTCCCGACAGGTGCCGGGGTAGCCCCACGAAGATCTCCACTGCGCCCCGGTCCTCAGCAATCCGAGCGACCTCGCGCGCAGCGGCCTCGGTCCGCTGCACAGTGTCAACGGGGAAGGCCATGATGCCGTCGGGATCGCACGCTGCAACGCCGACGCGGACAGTGCCCACGTCGACGCCGAGGCGCACTCCCCTATCCACGCGTGCGAACAGCGTCCGTGACAGCCGTCAGGGCGGCGGGAATCGCGGCGGCATCCTGGCCGCCACCCTGGGCGAGGTCCGGCTTACCGCCGCCCCCACCGCCGAGCACGCCCGTGGCGACCTTGACGAGGTCACCCGCGCGCAGGCCAGCGTCGCGGGCTCCCTGGTTGGTCGCGATGACCACGGCGGGACGGCCCGCGAGGTCGGCGGCCAGCGCGATCACGGCCGGATCCGCGTCGCCAAGGCGCGAACGGAGGTCGAGCGCGAGGGTGCGAAGGTCGTCGGCGCTGCCGGCGTCGGCCACCGCGGAGGCGACCACGCGGACGCCCGCGACGTCCTCGGCGCCCGAGGCAAGTCCGGCTGCCGCCTGCAGCACCGCCTGCTGCCGCAGCGACGCGAGATCCTTCTCGGCCTGCGAGAGCCGCTCTACGAGCGAAGCCACGCGGCCGGCGAGCTCGTGCGGCTGCGTCTTGAGCGACGAGGTCAGCTCGGACACGATGGCGCGCTCGGCGGCCAGGTGGCTGAACGCGTCGGCGCCCACGAGGGCCTCGATGCGTCGCGCGCCCGAGCCGACCGAGCCCTCACCGGTGACGGTGATAAGGCCGATCTGGCTCGAGTTGGCCACGTGAGTGCCCGCGCACAGCTCGCGCGAGAACGGCCCGCCGATCTCGACGACGCGCACGCGGTCGCCGTACTTCTCGCCAAACAGCGCCATGGCGCCCAGCGCCTTCGCGTCGTCGAGGCCCATGATGGTGGTCTGCACCGGCAGTTCCTCGCGGATCGCGCGATTGGCGATGTCTTCGATCTCGCTGCGGGCGGTGGAGCTCACGCCCTGAGTCCACGAGAAGTCGAGTCGCATGTAGCCGGGCTTGTTGTACGAGCCGGCCTGGTTTGCCTGCTTGCCCAGCACCTCGTGCAGCGCCGAGTGAATCAGGTGAGTCGACGAGTGAGCCTTGGAGGCGAGGCGGCGGTTCACAGCATCGACCTCGGCCGAGACCGCGTCGCCCACGGCGATCGTGCCCTCGTCTACCTTCACCGTGTGCACGATGACGTCCTTGACCGGGCGCTGCACGTCGAGCACCTCGAGGGTCGCGCTCGCGCCGCGGATCGTTCCCGAGTCCGCGTCCTGTCCACCCGACTCGGGGTAGAACGGCGTCTCGGCGAGCATGACCTCGACAGACTCGCCGGCGCTGGCGGCGGGGACCGACACGCCGTCCTTGATGATGGCCACCACCTTGGAGGCCACCTGCAGCTCGTCGTAGCCGCGGAAGACCGACGGCGTGGCCGCGCCCACCTGCTGGTACGCGGTGAGGTCGCCGTGGCCGCCCTTCTTGGCCTTGGCATCGGCGCGGGCGCGGTCCTTCTGCTCCTGCATGAGCGAGCGGAAGGCCGTCTCGTCGACGGTGAGGCCCTGTTCGGCGGCCATCTCGAGCGTGAGATCGATCGGGAAGCCGTACGTGTCGTGCAGCGTGAAGGCGTCCTTGCCTGTCACCACTGTGCCGCCCTGCTTGCGCGTGGCGTCCGCGGCCAGGTCAAAGATCGAGGTGCCCTGCGCGAGGGTGCGTCGGAACGCATCCTCCTCCGCGCCACCCACGCCCTTGATGTGGTCAATGCGCTCATCGAGGCCGGGGTACGAGGCGCGCATCGCGTCGTAGCTCGTGCTCAGCAGGTCCACCAGCGAGGGGTCCTCGACGCCCATGAGGCGCATCGAACGCACCGAGCGGCGCAGCAGGCGGCGCAGCACGTAGCCGCGGCCCTCGTTGCCGGGGACCACGCCGTCGTCCATCAGCATCAGGCCCGAACGCACGTGGTCCGCGATCACGCGCATGCGCACGTCGTCGTCCCGGTTCGCGCCGTAGACCTTGCCGGTGATCTCTTCGGCCTTGCGGATGACGGGGATGACCTCGTCGATCTCGTACATGTTGGCCACGCCCTGCTTGAGGTACGCGACGCGCTCGAGGCCCATGCCGGTGTCGATGTTCTTCTGCGCGAGTTCGCCCACGATGGTGAACTCCTCCTTGGAGCGCACATCGGTGATCTCGTACTGCATGAACACGAGGTTCCAGATCTCCAGGTAGCGGTCCTCGTCCACGACGGGGCCGCCCTCCTTGCCGAACTCGGGGCCGCGGTCGATGTAGATCTCGGAGCACGGACCGGCGGGGCCGGGCTGGCCGGTGGACCAGTAGTTGTCCTTCTTGCCGCGGCGCTGAATGCGCTCGTCGGGCAGGCCGGCGATCTCCTTCCAGAGCGCGGCGGCCTCGTCGTCGTCGTGATAGACGGTGACCCACACGTCGTCAGGGTTGAAGCCGTACTTGCCCTCGGCCTCGGAACCGGTGACGAGCTCCCAGGCGTGACGAATCGCGCCTTCCTTGAAGTAGTCGCCGAACGAGAAGTTGCCGTTCATCTGGAAGAACGTGCCGTGGCGGGTGGTCTTGCCCACCTCTTCGATGTCGAGCGTGCGGATGCACTTCTGGACGCTCGTGGCACGCGGCCAGGGCGCCTGCTGCTGGCCAAGCATGTAGGGAATGAAGGGCACCATGCCCGCCACCGTGAACAGCAGCGAGGGATCGGGCGACACGAGGGATGCCGAGGGCACCACTGCGTGGCCCTGGGACTCGAAGTAGTCGAGCCATCGCTGGCGAATGTCGGCAGTACGCATGATGTCCTCCAAGCAAAACAACGCCGCCGGGCCCCGACAAGTGCCAGGGGCCCGGCGGCCGTTGTGGTCAGGTCTGGAAAAGAGCCTAGTGCGTCTTAACGCGCGTAGAACTCGACGACCAGCTGAACTTCGCAGATCACGGGGACCTCGGCGCGCTTGGGGCGACGCACGAGCTTCGTGGTCAGCTTCTCGAGCTGAACGTCCAGGTAGTCAGGAACCTCGGGCAGCACGTCGCGGTGAGCACCGGCAGCGGCGGCCATGTAGGGCTCCATGGTGACGGCCTTGGGCTTGACCTGGATGGTCTGGCCGGGGGTCACGCGGAACGAGGGGCGGTCGACGATCTTGCCGTCCACGAGGATGTGGCGGTGCAGGACGGCCTGGCGGGCCTGCAGGATCGTGCGGGCGAAGCCCGAGCGCAGCACAAGCGCGTCGAGACGCATCTCGAGCAGCTCAACGAACGCCTCACCGGTCAGACCCGGCTCCTTGCGAGCCTCGGCGTAGGTGCGCGTCATCTGCTTCTCACGCAGACCGTACTGGGCGCGAAGACGCTGCTTCTCGCGCAGACGAACCGCGTAGTCGCTTTCCTTACGGCGGGCCGTGCGGCCGTGCTCGCCCGGCGCGTAGGGGCGCTTCTCGAAGTGCTTGACGGCCTTCGGGGTCAGGGCGATGCCGAGTGCACGCGACAGGCGGACCTGGCGGCGTGCCTTCTGAACAGAAGTCATGATGTCCTTACTGGGCTAGGGACGCGCGGGAGCATCCCTAGTGAATTGAACTGTGCTCTTGAGTCGCGGCGACAGCAGCCAACCGTCCGCGAGGGCTCAAAAAGTGTAGCAAACGAATGGCTCGCGCGGAATGCTCTTCGCGGCGCACCCGCTCTCGGGCATGTCGCGCCCTCGCTGCAAGGATCAGCGGCCCCGCCCCAGCATGCGACGAATCGCCGCGAGGCGCTCCCCTAGCGTGCGCTCCATGCCGTGGTCCGTGGGCTCGTAGTAGCGCTCGCCGCGCAACGTGTCCGGCAGGTACTCCTGCGCAGCGACGCCGTGGGGGGCGTCGTGTGCGTACTGATAGCCGGTGCCATGGCCGATGTTCTTGGCGCCCGAGTAGTGGGCGTCCCGCAGGTGCGCCGGCACCACCCCCGCGCGGCCCGCCTTGACGTCGGCGATGGCGGTGTCGATGGCCACGTACGAGCGATTGGACTTGGGAGCGAGCGCCAGGTAGGCCGTCGCCTCGGCAAGCGGGATGCGGCCCTCGGGCATGCCGATGAAGCTCACGGCGTCCGCGGCGGCCTGGGCGATCACGAGGCCTTGGGGATCAGCAAGGCCGATGTCCTCGCTCGCCAGAATCACGAGGCGCCGCGCGATGAAGCGGGGGTCCTCCCCCGCCACCACCATGCGCGCCAGATAGTGCAGCGCCGCGTCCACGTCGGAGCCGCGCACCGACTTGATGAACGCGCTGATGACGTCGTAGTGCTGGTCGCCCGACTTGTCGTAGGCCACCAGGGCGGCGTCCATCGTCGCCTCGACGATGCCAAGAGTGATCACGCCCGCCGCGTCAGAAGCCGCGTCCGCCACTGACTCGAGCAGCGTGAGGGCCTTGCGGGCATCGGCACCGGCGACGCGCACGATCTGGTCGCGCGCATCCTCGTCCAGGGCGACCTCGCCGCCCAGGCCCCGGGGATCGGCTACGGCGCGCTCGAGCAGCCCGGCGACATCGCCCGGCTCCAGACCTTTGAGCGTGAGCAGCAGCGACCGCGACAGCAGCGGGCCCACCACGGAGAAGCTCGGGTTCTCGGTCGTCGCGCCGATGAGGGTGATCCACCGGTTCTCCACGGCCGGGAGCAGGATGTCCTGCTGGCTGCGCGTGAAGCGGTGAATCTCATCGATGAAGACCACAGTCTCGCGCTCGCCCATCGACAGGCGCCGCTTGGAATCGTCGATGACGGCCCGCACGTCCTTGACGCCGGCAGTGACGGCACTGAGCTCCATGAAGCGCCGATTGCCCGCCACCAGGTACGCGAGAGTGGTCTTGCCGGTACCGGGCGGGCCCCACAGGATCACGCTTGTCGCGGGGACCGTGTCGCCAATCAGTCGGCGCAGCGGGCTCCCGTCCCCCAGCAGATGCTGCTGGCCCACGACCTCGTCCAGCGATCGCGGCCGCATGCGCACGGCCAACGGCGCCGTGGCGCTCGGCGCGGGGACACCAGAGGGCGTCGTGCTGAGCGACTCGAAGAGGTCCACCCCGACAATCTACGGGCACGGGAAGGTCAGAGGCGCCGCTCGGCACCGCTCGCGCCGGTGGCGAGCGCGGCACCCGCCTCCTTCAATGCCGTGAGCACCGACCGGAACGCGGGCCGCTCGGTCTTGTCCGGCCGGGCGATCGCCACGATCGCGCGGGTCGCGTGCACGCCCTGCAGCGCGATGAGGCGATAGCTGGCGCTCGGCGGGGTCGAGTATCGCGGGAGTAGCGCGATGCCGCGCCCGTCACCCACGAGCGACTCAACGAGGCGGTTGTCACGGATCTCGATCCACCGCTCGAGCGTCGCACCAGTTGCCGCCTCGATTGAGTCAAGGACCGTGGCGAACGGATATCCCCTCGGCACGGCGATGAACCGTTGCCCCACAAGGTCGGCGGGCGCGAGGCTCGCACGCTGCGCGAGTGTGTGGCGCGCGGGAACCGCCACGTCGATCGGCTCGCGCGCAACAACCTCAGTGAACAGTCCCTCGGCGCCAGCGGGCACGTCGGAGCGCAGACTGTGCGCAATGACCAGGTCGGCGTCCACTGTGCGAGCCGCAAAGTCGGCCTCCGCCACGTCAAAGTCCTCCAAGGTCACCGTCACGCCTGAGCCCTCCAGGCGCGTCAGGGCGCCCGGCAGCAGCGCGGCGCCTGCGCTCGGAAGTGTCCCGATCTTGACGACTCCACCGGGCTTGCCTGCGGCGGCGTCAAGCCGAGCCTGAACACGCGCGAGGGCGCCCAAGACGTCGGCCGCTCCGTCGGCCATGATCTCGCCCGCCCACGTGAGCCTCAGGCCACGCGACGACGGTTCGACCAGTGCCACCCCCAGCTCGCGTTCAGCGGTGCGCAGCTGCTGCGACAACGCCGATGGCGTGCGATAGGTCGCCGCGGCCACCGCGCCGAGCGTGCCGAGATCGCGCAGGTCTCTGAGCAGTTCCAGGTGTCGTACTTCCATGTAGGCATCCTAAAGTCAAGCACCTCAACATTTCAGTAGACCTTGACGCTGACCCCGTTGACACTTGCACCATGCCTGCTCGTCACGTCGCCCTCGCCGTCCTCGTCGCGGTGCTGTGGGGACTCAACTTCCTCGCCATCCACGCGTCGCTTGCGCAGTTTCCCCCGCTCTTTCTTGTCGCACTGCGCTTTGGGCTCATTGCCATTCCCACCGTGCTGTTCGTTCCCCGCCCGCGCGTTCAACTGAGGTGGCTCGTCGGCTACGGCATCGGATTCGGCACGCTGCAGTTCCTGTTCCTCTACTGGGGCATGGCAGCAGGGTTTCCCACCGGCCTGGCATCTCTTGTGCTCCAGACCTCCGCGCCGTTCACAGTGGTGTTGGGGGCGCTGCTCCTTCGCGAGCGGCTAGGGATCCTGCGCATCGTCGGCGTGGCCACCGCGACGCTCGGCCTTGCGCTTGTGGGAGCGTCGTACGGCGCGCGATCCTCCGTCGGCCCGTTGCTGCTCGTTATTCTTGGCGCGCTCGGCTGGGCGCTCGGCAATCTCGCGAGCCGTCAGGCACGAGCCGAGAAGCCGCTTCACCTCGTGCTCTGGATGAGCGTCGTGCCGCCCTTGCCGATGCTCGCACTCTCGCTGCTCGTGGAGGGACCATCGATGGTGGGCACCTCGCTCGCCACTGCCTTCGCGCCGGCTGCGGCGCCCGCGTGGTGGGGCCTCGCCTACACGATCCTCCTGGGCACCCTGCTCGGCTCGGGCGTCTGGGTCTGGCTCATGGCGCGTCACCCCGCGGCCGCCGTCGCGCCCTTCTCCATGCTCGTGCCAGTCGTGGGCCTTGCGACAGCATGGATGGCCCTCGGCGAGGTGCCCACTGCGGGCGAGATCGCCGGTGGGGTTCTGGTGGTGGCAGGCGTGCTCGCCGCCACCTTCACTCGCCGGGTGCCCGAGGCCGCGAACCTCCCTCCGCGCGAGAGTCTGCCCGCTTAGCATTGAGGGGTGTTCGTCGCCCTTGCACACCTGACCGCCCGCCGCCCCATCGCAGTGGTGCTCGCGTGGGCACTAGCCGCCGCAGCCATGCTGGCTCTCGCGCTGCTGGGAGTGGGCGGAGGGAACCTCTTCGACCGCACCGAGACCGGCGTGCCCACAGTGGCCGACGCCGATTCCACAGTTGTCTACGAGCAAGCCCGACAGAGCGCCGCAGCCGCGGGAAGCCCTGCCTTATCCCTGCTCGTCACGGGGGTGGACCCCGCGTCGGCGGACGAGATCGCGGCCATCTCCGATGCCGCCGACGCCGCGGCGAGCGAGCCGGGCGTCGTCACCGTCACCTCGCCGTACGGCCTGCTCATTGGTCCCGCGGCCACGTCCGAGTTCCTGGCCAAGCTCGCCGCCACCCCAGGCGACCCCTCTGCCGCGGCCCAGCTGGTGGGCGTGGACGGCGACGACGTGCTGATCACCGTCGAGTACGCGGACAACCTGGCCAATGCCGTCGGCACCCACGGCGCCACCATCGCGGCCTTCGACGCCGCATACTCCGGAACCGGCGAGGTCCTCACGTACTCAAGCCCCCTGCTGTACGACGACTTCACCACGCAGATCCAGCAGGACCTCGTGACCGGAGAGGCCGTCGCGCTGCCGGTCGCGTTGCTGGTCATGGTGCTGGTGTTTGGCGGATTCCTGGCGGCCTCAGCGCCCCTCATCGGCGCGTTCGCGTCCATCGCCGGCGGGCTCGCGGTGCTGTTCGGCTTCTCGTATCCCCTCACGCTCGACGAGTCAGCGATCAACGTGGTGACGGTGCTGGGCGTAGGCCTGTCGATCGACTACGGCCTGCTCATCGTGTCCCGGTACCGCGAAGAGATGGCGCG
>QKAX01000118.1 GCA_003246255.1 Demequina lutea | reverse complement strand
ATGGCGAACAGCACCGACGCCAGGTAGACGAAGTTGATGGGGCTCACGCGTCGTCCTCCTTGGCTCCGAGCTCGCGGCGCCTGGCGCGGTTCTCGTCCTTGAACTCCACGCCATCGATGGTCTGGTGGCGCACCTTGAGCACGCGCGACACCGACTCCTCGATGGGGTTGCCCTCGGGGTCGAGAGCGGGGGCGTCGAGCGCGTTGTGGCGCGCGTAGTAGCCCGGGAAGGTCTTGTTGACGGGGTTGGCACCCGCGAGCACGCGGGCCGCCTGCACCTCGCGCTGCGTGCGCTTGGGCAGCAGGCGGGGCACGTGCGTGAGCACGAGCGCGCCCACGGCCGAGGTGATGAGCAAGAAGCCCAGCGTCTCCACCACCAGCACGTACGGGCCGAACAGGGTGGGAGCGAGGTCCTCGGGGTTACCCGTGGCAGGGGTCTCTGTCACGCCCACGTGCAGCGAGTCGACCGCGGCGATCAGCAGGATGCCGAGGCCCACGCCGAGCGCGAGGCCGATCCACTTCTGGCCCGCGATGGTCTCCTTGAGGCTCTCGCGGCTGTCGACGCCCACGAGCATCAGCACAAACAGGAAGAGCATCATGACCGCGCCGGTGTACACCACGATCTGCACCACGCCGAGGAACGGCGCGTCGAGCGAGACGTAGGCCGCCGCAAGTCCCACCATCGCGAGGATGATGGCGGCCGCGACGTGCACGGGCTTCTTGGCGAACAGGAGGGCCAGCGCGGGCACCACGGTGATGAGCGCCACGACCCAGAACAGCACCGGCGAGATCATGCCTGCTCCGTTCCCGCTGCGGCGTGCTCGGGCAGGGTCTCGTCGTCGGGGCGGTGAGCCCGCACCCACGCCTTCTGCGACTCGGTCGCTCCCAGCACATCGCCCTTGTAGTAGTGGGTGTCCTTGGTGCCCTCCACCATCGGGTGGGGCGCCGCGAGCATGCCGGGCTCCATGGGGGCCAGCAGGTCCTTCTTCTCGTAGATGAGTCCCTCGCGGGTGGGGCCCGCCAACTCGATCTCGTTTGTCATGGTGAGCGCGCGCGTGGGGCACGCCTCAATGCACAGTCCGCAGAAGATGCAACGCAGGTAGTTGATCTGATAGACGCGTCCGTAGCGCTCGCCCGGGCTCATCTGGTGATCGGGCGTGTTGGAGTCCGCCTCCACGTAGATGGCGTCGGCGGGGCACGCCCACGCGCACAGCTCGCAGCCGATGCACTTCTCCAGGCCGTCCGGGTAGCGGTTGAGCTGGTGACGGCCGTGGTAGCGCGGCTGGATATTCGCGGGAACCGAGGGGTACTGCTCGGTCACCGTGGGGCGGAAGAAGTTGCGCAGCGAAACGCCGAATCCAGCGACCGGGAGCAGCGCTCCCGCGAGGCCGCCAGGGTTCGGCAGGTTCGAAGTGAACTCCTCCTGCTCGTCGGCCGGGTTCCAGTCGTGATCACTCACTCGGAGCCTCCTTGGTTGCGTCGACTGTGCGTCGTGCCCGCGGGGACGGGGGCAGCTTCTGGCCGGGCAGCGGGGGCACCGGGAAGCCGCCAGCGAACGGGTCAAACTCGGTTTCGAACAGGGCCTCGTCGCGCTCGGCGTCCGCGAGGTCGCGCTGCGCGCGCTTGCCGTCGATCACCAGGCTGAAGACGAGCCAGGCCAGGATCAGGGCAATCACCGGGGCGAGCGCCACGAACACGGCGGTGCCGCGGTTGAACGCGGGCAGCAGCGTCATCGCACCGCCCCACAGGACCACCCAGCCGAGGGCCACGGGGATGAGCACCTTCCAGCCGAAGCGCATGAACTGCTCGTAGCGGAAGCGCAGCACCGAGCCGCGCACCCACACGAAGAAGAACATGATCAGCCAGATCTTCACGATCAGCCAGATGGGCGGGAAGATGCCGGTGCTCAGCAGCTCGTAGCCGGGCCACGACGGTGCCCACAGCGGACGCCAGCCGCCAAGGAACAGCGTCGCGGCCACAGCCGAGACGTTGATCATGTTCATGTACTCGGCGAGGAAGTACCAGGCAAACTTCATGGACGAGTACTCGGTCATGAAGCCGGCCACCAGCTCGCCCTCCGCCTCGGGGAGGTCAAAGGGCAGACGGTTGGTCTCGCCCACCATGGAGATCACGTAGATCACGAAGGCGGGCAGCAGCGGTAGCGCCCACCACACGGAGTGCTGCTCGTTGACGATGTCGGTGAGCGACATCGAGCCGGCGAACATGAACACCGTCACGAGCGACAGGCCCATGGCCAGCTCGTACGAGATCACCTGGGCGGTGGAGCGGACGGCGCCCATCAGCGGGTAGACCGAGCCGGACGCCCAGCCACCGAGCACGATGCCGTAGACACCGATCGCCGCGCACGCGAGCACGTACAGCATGGCCACCGGGAAGTCGGTGAGCTGCAGCGGCGTGACGAAGTCGGTGAACGGGATGCGCGTGGCGGGGCCGAAAGGGATCACGGCAAAGATCAGCAGCGCCGAGAACACCGAGATCATGGGCGCCACGATGTAGATGAGCTTCTCGGCGGCGCGGACTGTGATGTCCTCCTTCATGAGCAGCTTCATCGCGTCGGCCACCGACTGCAGCAGGCCGAACGGGCCCAAGCGGTTGGGGCCGGGGCGCGACTGCAGGCGGCCGATCACGCGGCGCTCGAACCACACGGCGAACAGCACCGAGGTGAGCAGGAACGCGAGGATCAGCACGGCCTTGACGATCGACACCCAGATGTTGTCGTTCGCAAGCGGGTAGTCGTACGCCACGACGCACGCCTTCTCCAGCGCCGTCATGTTCGCGGGGTCAGCGACGCCGCACGCGTTCTCGCCCGGCGTCGACATCGCCAGGAACGGAAGGAGGGTCATGCGCTGGCTCCCTTCACCACAACAGTGGCGCCGGGCGCCACGCCGAGCTGCTGCGCCACCCACGAGCCGGGCGACTTGGTGGGCACCCACACCACGCCGTCGGCCATACCCTCGGTGACGGCGAGCGGCAGGTCAACCGAGCCGCGGCGCACACCCGAGATGGTGACGACGCCGCTGAGGCCGGCCTTCTTGGCCGTGGCGGGCGAGACGCGGGCGACGGCCACGCGGGCGGTGCCTGCGAGGTACGGCTCGCCGTCCTGCAGCGAGCCCTCGTCCACGAGCTGGTGCCACGAGGCAAGCACGAACTCGCCGTCCTTGACCTTCTCTGCCTTGGGGGCCTCCACGGCGGGGGCCTCGGGGCGCTCGGCGTCGGTCGCGGCGCCCAGCGCAGCGATCTCGGTGTTGACGGCCTCGATGGTGCCGGTGCCGATCTCCGCGCCCATCTCGCGGGCGATGAGGTCGAGCACGCGGTGGTCGGACATCGCGTCGGTACGGATCGCCGTGGCGAAGCTGCGTAGGCGGCCCTCCCAGTTCACGAACGTGCCGGACTTCTCCGACGGCGGGGCCACGGGGAACACCACATCGGCGGCCTCGGCCACCGCGGAGCGGCGCACCTCGAGGCTCACGGTGAACTTGGCGGTCGCGATGGCCTTGAGCAGGTCCTCCGAGACATCCGCGGCGTCCACTCCACCGATCACGAGCCCGTCAAGGCTCTTGGCTGCGGCGGCGGCAACGATCGCGTCGGCATCGCGGCCCTTGCCGTGAGGAAGCTCCACGCCCCACACGGCCGCCACGGCGTCGCGGGCGGCGGTCGATGCGGCGTCACGGCCTCCGGGCAGCAGCCCAGGCAGCGCACCGGCCTCGACAGCACCTCGCTCGCCAGCTCGACGCGGGATCCACGCGAGCTTGGCCTTGGCGCGCTTCGCCAGGTCGACGGCGGCGGTGAAGCCACCCTCGACGCCCGCGAGGCGCTCGCCCACCACCACGATGGCGCCCGGCTCCTTGAGGGCCTTGAAGGCCTCCTTGGCGCCCTTGAGCGCGCTCAGCGCTGCGGCCTCATGGCCGGGGACAGCGGGAATCAGAGTCGCGTTCAGCTTCTCGGCGCCGCGCGTGAGCATCGGCGCAATCGTGAAGACCTGCTGCTTACCCAGCGACTTGCGCATGCGTAGGAACACCACGCCGCCCTCGTCCTCGGGCTCAAAGCCCACGAGCAGCACGGCGGGGGCCTTCTCGAGCTCGGCGAATGTGACGCCGATGCCCTTGCCTGCCACCGCGGTACCGAGGAACGCGTGCTCCTCCTCGGACTGGACGCGCGTGCGGGCGTCAACGTCATGAGTGCCGAGCACCGCGCGGGCAAACTTGCCGTACGCGTACGCGTCCTCCATGGTCACGCGGCCGCCGGGCAGCACGCCCACGCCCTTGGCCTTCTTGTCGGCAGGGGTGCCGGTCTTGCCGGCGGCGGCCTTGAGGCCCTCCGCGGCCGCAGCCAGCGCCTCGGGCCACGAGGCCTCGACGAGCTCGCCGTCCTTGCGCACCAGCGGGCGGGTCAGGCGGTCGGCCTGGTTCTGCCACGCGAAGCCGAAGCGGTCCTTGTCGGTGATCCAGTCCTCGTTGACCACGGGGTCGCTATCCGCAAGGCGACGCAGGATCTGTCCGCGACGGTGGTCAGTGCGGATCGCCGAGCCGGACGAGTCGTGCTCCGAGATGCCGGGGCTCGACACGAGGTCGAACGGACGCGAGCGGAAGCGGTAGGCCGCGCTGGTGAGCGCGCCCACGGGGCAGATCTGGATCGTGTTGCCCGAGTAGTACGAGCTGAACGCCTTGCCGCCCTCGTCCTCGGCGGCGATGCCTACCGGGCCGTAGCCGTCAAAGTTCAGCACGTCCTCGTTGAACGTGCCGATCTGCTGCATCGCGCCGCGGTTCTGCAGGTCAATGAACGCGTCGCCGGCGATCTCCTTGCTGAAGCGCGTGCAGCGCTGGCACAGGACGCAACGCTCGCGGTCAAGCAGGATCTCGGTGGACAGCGGCAGCGGCTTCTCAAACACGCGCTTGACGTCCACAAAGCGGGACTCGGGGCGGCCGTGGGCCATCGCCTGGTTCTGCAGGGGGCACTCGCCGCCCTTGTCGCAGATGGGGCAGTCGAGCGGGTGGTTGATGAGCAGCAGCTCGAGCACGCCCTTCTGGGCGCGGTCCGCCTCTTCCGAGGTGTGCTGCGTGTTCACGACCATGCCCTCGGTGACGGGCATGGTGCACGACGCCTGGGGCTTGGGGAACGCGCGCAGGTTGCCGTCGGGGCCGGGGCTGGCCACGTCCACGAGGCACTGGCGGCACGCACCGGCCGGCTTGAGCGCGGGGTGGTCGCAGAAGCGCGGGATCTCGATGCCCACCTGCTCGGCGGCACGGATGATCAGCGTGCCCTTCTCCACCTGCGTCTCGATGCCGTCGATGGTGACGGTCACGAGGTCCGTGGTCACGGGCTTGTTGTCCGCGGTCGCGGTCATGCGTGAGCCTCCTCAGGGGTGGACTCGTAGTCGAACAGGGCCGATGCGGCGTGGTCGAACGGACAGCCGCCCTCGCTCACGTGGCGCTCGTACTCCTCGCGGAAGAGCTTGACCGACGAGATGATCGACGACGTGGCGCCGTCGCCCAGCGCGCAGAACGAGCGCCCGGCGATCGAGTCGCACGTGGCGAGCAGCTGGTCGATGTCGGCCTCGGTGCCCTTGCCCGCCTCAAGGCGGTGAAGGATCTGCGTGAGCCAGTAGGTGCCCTCGCGGCACGGCGTGCACTTGCCGCACGACTCGTGCTTGTAGAACTCGGTCCAGCGCTCCACGGCGCGGACAATGCACGTGGTCTCGTCGAAGATCTGCAGCGCGCGCGTGCCGAGCATCGAGCCCGCGGCGCCCACCGACTCGTAGTCGAGCGGGGTGTCGAGGTGCTCGTCGGTGAAGATCGGCGTGGACGATCCGCCGGGGGTCCAGAACTTGAGCTCGTGGCCCTCGCGCATGCCGCCCGCCATCTCCAGCAGCTCGCGCAGTGTGATGCCCAGCGGGGCCTCGTACTGTCCGGGACGCTTGACGTGGCCGGACAGCGAGAAGAAGCCCATGCCCTTTGAGCGCTCGGTGCCCATCGAGGTGAACCACTCGACGCCGTCCTTGATGATGGACGGAACCGAGGCGATCGACTCGACGTTGTTCACCACAGTGGGTCGCGCGTACAGGCCGGCCACGGCAGGGAACGGAGGCTTGAGGCGAGGCTGGCCGCGACGGCCCTCGAGGGAGTCGAGCAGCGCCGTCTCCTCGCCACAGATGTAGGCGCCGGCTCCAGCGTGCACTGTGACGTCAAGGTCAAAGCCGGAGCCCTGGATGTTCTTGCCAAGCCAGCCGTTGTCGTACGCCTCCTGCACTGCCTTCATGAGGCGGCGGTAGACGTGCACGACCTCGCCGCGCAGGTAGATGAAGGCGTGGTTGCAGCCGATCGCGAACGACGTGATGAGCACGCCCTCCACGAGGGTGTGCGGGGCCGCCATGAGCGTCGGAATGTCCTTGCAGGTACCCGGCTCG
>QKAX01000208.1 GCA_003246255.1 Demequina lutea | reverse complement strand
CGCGCGCATGGTGATGGAGGAGTTCCTGGCGGAGGCGACACGGCTCAAGGCGCCCGATGCGTGGCTCGAGGTCGCGGTGCCCAACGAGAGTGCGCGGGCGCTGTATGAGTCCTACGGCTTCGAGACCGTGCGCGTGCGGCGCAAATACTACCAACCGGGAGATGTTGACGCGCTCGTGATGCGCGTGGTGTTGCGCCCGTACGCCCCGGGCCGGCCGGCGGGTGCCGAGTAGCGAGGGTTGACTGCGCAACCGGTTGCGTTGTACGCTGGCGAACAGCCCGCACCACGCCGTGCGGGGCCGCAGGAGGGAACGCCGTGCGCAACCAGATTCAGCTCATCACGTACGCCGACCGGCTCGGGGGCACCCTCGCGGGAACGACCGAGGTGGTGCGCGAGGTCTTTGGCCCGGCACTCGGCGGCGTGCACCTGCTGCCCTTCTTCACTCCCTTCGACGGCGCCGACGCGGGCTTCGATCCCGTGGACCACACGCAGGTTGACCCGCGGCTCGGCTCGTGGGACGACGTCCGGGCGCTATCCGAGACGCACGACACCGTGGTGGACGTCATCGTCAATCACGTCTCGTCCTCCTCGGCGGAGTTTCAGGATGTGCTCGCCCGCGGCGACGAGTCGCCTTACGCGTCGATGTTCCTGACGTTCGACGCAGTCTTCCCCGATGGCGCGACCGAGGAGCAGCTCGCAGCCATCTATCGCCCTCGCCCGGGGCTTCCCTTTGTGCCGGTCACGATGGGCGGCAAGCGTCGCCTCGCGTGGGTCACCTTCACGCCGCAGCAGATGGACATCGACGTGCACTCGGAGCCGGGCGCTGCCTATCTCGAGAGCGTGCTGCAGGCGCTCGCGGGAGCCAACGTGTCGCTCGTGAGGCTCGACGCCGTGGGCTACGCGATCAAGAAGGCCGGCGGCACGTGCTTCATGACCCCCGAGACGTTCGAGTTCATCGACGCCTTCTCCACTCGCGCCCGCGAGCTGGGGCTTGAGGTGCTGGTGGAGGTGCACTCGTACTACAAGCGTCAGGTGGAGATCGCGGCCAAGGTGGACCGCGTCTACGACTTCGCCCTTCCGCCGCTTGTGCTTCACGCGTTCTACTCGGGGGACCCGGCGCCGCTCGCCGCGTGGCTCGACATTCGCCCCGCGAACGCCGTGACAGTGCTGGACACACACGACGGCATCGGCGTGATCGACGTGGGCGCTAGCGATGAGCCCGGCGGCGGCCCGGGCCTACTGGCCCCCGCGCAGATCAATGCCCTCGTGGAGGGCATCCACGAGCACACGCGGGGCCAAAGCCGGCTCGCGACGGGGGCGGTGGCCTCCAACCTGGACATCTACCAGGTGAATGCGACGTTCCATGCGGCGCTCGGCAGCGACGCGGCGCGCTCGCTCGCGGCGCGCTGCATCCAGTTCTTCACGCCGGGAATCCCGCAGGTGTACTACGTGGGTGCGCTACTCGGGGAGAACGACATGGACCTGCTGGCGCGCACCCAGGTGGGGCGCGACATCAACCGGCACTACTACACGCGGGCCGAGATCGACGAGACGGTGCAGACGCCCGCCGTAGCCGCGCTGCTCGCGCTCATGCGCTTCCGCAACGAGCACCCCGCCTTTGACGGCGCTGCCGCGCACTCCGTCGCCGGGTCCGTGCTCACCATCGCGTGGACGAACGGCGAGCACGGCGCACGCATGGACTGCGACGTGGCGACGGCAGTGGTGACGCTGACGTGGACGGCTGGCGGCGGCGAGAAGACCACCCACGACCTGCTGGCCGCGCCTCCCGTCGCCTAGTCGCGCGTCGGGCTAGAAGACGCGCGCCGCGTCGTCCCATGCCGGGCGGCCAGCGCGGGGCTCGACCCCCTGGTCGCCGTCCTCGGCGGGGTAGCCGACAGCAAGCATCAGCTCGGAGCGCCACGACGTTCCGGCCAGCAGCGTTGCGTCCATGGCCGCCTTGTCGAAGCCGCCCATGGGGCGCACGGAGAGGCCCGCTGCGCGCAGGCCGACGATGAGGTAGCCGATCTGCAGCCACGCGTTGTCATGGGCGTTCACCGCGCGGCGCTCGGGGGTGGCGGCGAGCCTATCGCGCAGGCCCACGACGCCCGGGGCGGTGATGTGGACGAGTTCGTGATAATCGACGTCGGAGGCGGCGACCAGCACGAGCGGCGCTCCCTCAACCTTTGGCCTATTGCCGGGGGCCGCCGCGGCCGCGACCTGGGCGCGAGCCTCGTCGGACTCCGCGATGGCAATGCGGAGCGGCATCGCGTTACTGCCGGTGGGGCCCCATTTGATCAGGTCGTACGCGGCTCGCACCGTCTGAGGGTCCACGGGGCGGCGGGAGAAGCGCAGGGGCGAGCGCGCCTCGACAAACAGCAGGCTTTGCACCTGGTCATCGATGGCGAGGTGCTCGGTGGAGACGGTCATGGTGACGTGACAACCCTTCGTAGGCGGCTATTCCCCGCGGGCCGGATCGGCCGCGGCCAAGGGCCTGAGAGCCCTTCTCACCGCCTAGAGTGGCATGCATGGAACTAGTGCTGGGACTCGAGTCCACGTGCGACGAGACGGGAGTGGCGCTCGTGCGCGGCAACGAGCTTGTCGCGGACGTGGTGGCCTCGTCGATGGACGAGCATGCTCGCTTTGGCGGCATCGTGCCCGAGGTCGCGTCGCGCGCTCACCTCGAGGTGTTTGTTCCCACTGTCCAGGAGGCCCTGCACCGCGCGGGTCAGCGCCTCGATGACGTCGACGCGATCGCCGTCGCCTCGGGCCCGGGCCTGGTGGGCTCCCTCACGGTGGGCGTGGCGGCGGCCAAGGCGCTCGCGCTCGCGCTCGACAAGCCGCTGTACGGCGTCAATCACGTGATCGGGCACGCCGCCGTGGATCAGCTGGTGCATGGGGAGTTCCCGGACCGCACGATGGCGCTGGTGGTCTCCGGCGGTCACACCTCGCTGCTCATGGTGGACGACGTTGCTACGGGGGTCACCGAGCTGGGACACACCCTCGACGATGCCGCCGGTGAGGCCTTCGACAAGGTGGGGAGGCTCCTGAAGCTCCCGTATCCGGGCGGGCCCCACGTGGATCGCCTCGCTCGCGAGGGCGACCCGGAGGCCATCAGGTTCCCGCGCGCGCTCACGGCTCCTAAGGACCGCGAGCGCCACGCCTACGACTTCTCGTTCTCCGGCCTCAAGACGGCCGTCGCGCGCTGGATCGAGGCCTGCGAGGACGCCGGCCGGGAGGTGCCGGTGGCGGACGTCGCGGCCTCGTTTGCCGCGGCCGTCGCCGACGTGCTCGTGTCAAAGACCCTCGACGCGTGCGAGCGTCACGAGGTGTCCACCCTGGTGGTGGGAGGCGGCTTCTCCGCCAACAGCCAGCTGCGTGATCTCGCGCAGGCGCGGGGAGCCGAGCGCGGCATCGACGTGCGCATCCCCCCGCTCAAGTACTGCACCGACAACGGCGCGATGATCGCGGCCCTCGGCTCTGCCGTCGTGCAGCGAGGGCTCGAGCCCAGCGGCCTCGGCATCGGCGTTGACTCGTCGATGCCGCTGGAGGTTGTGCGCGCGTGAGTCGCGCGGCCTCGTGGGTCGCGGCGGCCCTGGTGGGGTTGCTCGTGGGTGTCACCCCCGGGTGTTCGCGCGATGGGGGAGACCCAGACAGCGCCTCGCGGCAGGTCACGCTCTCTTCCATCCCGCTGATCGCACCCCGGCCTGACGCGCCCACGCTCGCGTGGGGACCCACGGTGGTGGACCTCGCGGTCGCGCAGGCGCGGGCGGCCGAGTTGCCACTGGAGGTCGCGGCCGGCCAGGTCATGGTGGCCCAGTGGAGCTCGACCGATGCGGGCGCTGCGGCTGAACTCGTGCGCTCTCAACACCTGGCGGGCGTGATCGTGATGGGCGGCGCGGTCCAGAGCCGCGAGCAGGTGGCAGAGCTGACGGCCGCAGTGACGGCCGCCGGCGCAGAGGACGGCCGCTCGTGGCCGGCGATCGTGTCAGTGGATCAAGAGGGGGGACCTGTCGCGCGCCTCGGCGGCCTGGTGCCCACCCTTCCGGCATTCATGGCCGCGGGATCCTCTACGAACCTCGACGCGGTGACGGCCGCCTATTCGGCACAGGCGGCCGATCTGCGTGGGCTGGGATTCACCGTCGACTGGGCTCCCGATGCCGACCTCACAATGGGCGCCGCCGACACCACCATCGGCGTGCGGTCGCCTGGATATGATCCCGCTCGCGGCGGCGAGACGGTGAAGGCTGCCATCGCCGGCTTTCTGGACGGCGGCGTGCTGCCGTCTGTCAAGCACTTCCCCGGCCACGGATCCGTGACCACTGACTCACATCAGGGGTTGCCCGTGCAGGGCGCCAGCGTGGCCGAGCTGGAGCAGCGAGACCTCGTCCCGTTTGCTGCGGCGATAGACGCCGGGGTGCCGATGGTGATGCTGGGGCACATCGAGGTACCCGAGTGGGGCGCGGGGCCGGTGACCACGCAGCCCGCGGCGTACGAGTATCTGCGCGACGAGCTGGGATTCACGGGCGTGGCGGCGACCGATGCGATGAACATGGCGGCGGTCGCCGACGCCTACCCGTCTGGCCAGGCAGAGGTGGCCGCGCTCGCGGCCGGCGCTGACCTCATCGTGTTCCCTCGCGACGCCGCCGTTGCGCGCCAAGCGATCGTGGACGCCGTCACTTCCGGCCAGGTGCCGCGCGAGCGACTCGACGAGGCGGTGGCGCGCGTGAGCCAAATGATGACGACGCAGGCTGCCCTCAGTGCCGACGCGACTGTTCCCGCGTCGACTGACTATGCGCGGGTCGCCGCCGGGGCCTGGGCCACGGTGGCGACGCCCGAGTGTGGCGGAGCGCTCGTGGGCGCGTCGGTGAGTGTCTCCGGGGGCTTTGATCACGAACGCGCGGTGCTCGAGGCGGCGCTCGCTGAGCACGGGATCGGCGCGGGAGGTGGCACGACCGTGCTGCTGCTCGGATCGGCGACGGGTTCCGGCGCTGCCGACGTGGTGGTGGCGATGAACGCGCCGTGGGGACTCCCGCAGTCAACCGCGACCACCTACGTGGGCTTGTATGGCAGGTCCGACGAGGCGCTCACTGGGCTCGCCGACGTGCTGGCGGGTGTCGCGACGCCTGGCGGCGACTGGAGCGTGCCCGGCATGCCACAGAGCTGCGCGGCACGCGCCGCAGGCGAGGCGGCGGCGCGGTAGCGAGGGGCTCAGGACAGCGCCGCGCGGGCCGCGGCGACGATCTCCGCCTGCACGCCGTCAAGCAGTGCTGACTGTGTGCGCCAGCGTTGCCAATACAGGCGCACGGTGATGTCTGGTCCGCCCAGCTCCACGAGGTGAGGGTGCTGCATCAGCTGGGCGTCTGGCATGACGCCCCACCCCATGCCGAGCGCGATGGCCTGCGCGAACTCGATGGACGAGGGCACGCGGTGGCGGGGCGGGAGCGAGGGGTCCGCGTGCCGCGCCGTGAGCCAGTCGCTCTGCAGGACGTCCTTGCGGTCGAAGTCCACCACCGGCGCCGACTCGAGCGCGGCCGTGGTCGCCCCTGTCGCGAGGTATCGAGCGACAAACGAGGGGGCCGCAACGGCTCGATAGCGCATGGTCCCCAGTGGGGTGACGGAGCACCCTGGCACAGCGTCGCCGCGCGTGGTGACTGCCGCCACCACGGTCCCGCTGGCGAGCAGATCGGCAGTGAAGTGCTCGTCGTCCCGCAGCAGGTCGAAGACCACTCCGAGGCGTTCGGTGGCGCGCGCAAGCGGGGCGAGAAACCACGTGGCGAGCGAATCCGCGTTGACGGCGATGGGGAGCTGGGGCCGCGCGTCTCCCGCGAGTCCTAGGGCGAGGGCGGTGTCGGCGTCCAGATGCTCCACTTGGCGCGCGTAGCGAATCACCGCCTCGCCCGCCGGGGTGGCACGCACCGGACGCGAGCGGACCAGCAGCACCTGACCCGTCGTGCGCTCCAGCAACTGCAGGCGCTGGCTCACTGCTGGCTGCGTGATATGGAGGGCGCGCGCGGCCGCCTCGAGCGAGCCCTCCGTCACCGTGACCGCCAGCGTGTGGGCCAGGTCTGGGGGAATACGCATATCAGAAAGGCTAATGGAACAAAAGAATCGGATAGTCGTGATGATGTGTACTTGGCCCTAGGTTGGCCCCATGACCTTCCTTGCAGGGCTGGGGCTCGGCCTCTCGCTCATCGTCGCTATCGGCGCGCAGAACGTCTTTGTGCTGCGCCAAGGGCTGCGCCGTGACAGCGTGGCGCTGGTGGTCATCATCTGCGCCGCGTCGGATGCCGTGCTCATCGTTGCTGGCGTCTCCGGCATCGGGCTCGTGGTCACGACGCTGCCTTGGCTCACCACTGCTGCGCGCGTCGCAGGGGCGGCCTTTCTGGCGGTCTATGGGGCGCTGGCCGCTCGCAGGGCGCTCAGTCGCGCCGGCGAGGCGATCGATGTGAGCGGCCCGTCGCCCGCGCGCCGCGGGGCCAGCGCGTGGGGGGTGGCCGCGACCACCCTGGCACTCACCTGGCTCAACCCACATGTCTACCTGGACACAGTGTTTCTGTTGGGATCCATTGGTGCGGCGCACGGCGACCAGAAGTGGTGGTTTGCGGCGGGCGCGATGCTGGGCAGTGTGCTGTGGTTCGCTGGGCTGGGCTTTGGCGCGCGGTTGCTGGGTCGCTGGCTCACCAAGCCCGCCGCGTGGCGTTGGCTCGATGGCGGCATCGCCGTGGTCATGTGGGTGCTTGCCGTGAACCTCCTGCTGGGCGCCTAGCCGAGCGGCTGGGTGATGAGGGCCCTGCGCTCGGTCCCGATGCGCGTCAGGATCAGGGTGGCGCTCGAGGAGCCCCTGAGCTTCAACTGCGGCCGCAGCGCCTCGGGGGCGATGTCCATGCCGCGCTTCTTGATCTCCACGATGCCGATGCCCCGCTCGCGCAGGGCGGCCGCCACGGTCTTCACCTTGAACGGCATCGTGGCCTCGATGCGGTAGCCCTTGGCGAAGGGGGTCGCGGTGGGCGCATCCGCCGTGAGGTACGCGATCTGCGGCGCGACGAGTCTCGCTCCAAGGCGATCAGCGAGCGGGCCAACCAGACCGGCTCTGATCACGGCGCCGTCCGGCTCGTAGAGGTATTCGCCCAGCTGCCCTGGCTCGCCCTCGACGGGGTCCGCGTCAAGGACGTGAGACTCGTTGCCGACAATCACGAGCGCGCTGTGGCCCTCGCGCCGCCCAAGCCGGCCAGACCATAGGCCAAGCTCCACGACGTCGCCGTCCACGCTGACCCACTGTGCCTCGAACCCGGAGGGCACCGCGTCGTGTGGCACTGCCGGCCCCACCTTGATGCCCACCTCGGGCCAGCGCTCGCGGAGCGCGATCACGTCGTCCAGGGGTGGAGAGTAGTCCTTCGGGTCATGCCTGCGCCCGCGCGCGTTGCGGCGGGCGGGATCCGCGAAGATCGCGTCGACTGGCAGGTCGCCGGCCGTCAGGGTGGTCATGGCGTCGGCGTGCACCACTCGTGCCGCAGGCCAGTGACGAAGGTTGTGGTCCGCGATCAACGCGGTCGCCTCGTCGAGCTCGAAGGCCGTCACGCTGAGCCCGAGCGCGGCCATCACCATGGAGTCCGCGCCGATGCCGCAGGTGAGGTCTGCGACCGAGGCGATACCGGCCGCGCGATAGCGCTGCGCGTGCAGCGCCGCCACCGTGAGGCGCGTTGCTTGCTCGAGGCCTGCCTGGGTAAACGCCATCCCCGAGGCGAAGTCCCCGAACTTGGCCGTTCCCGCCGCGCGCAGCCGCGCCTGCGTGAGGGCTGCTGCCACCACGTCGGCATCGGCGCCAGCGGCCCTCAGGCGCTCGCTGAGCGACAGCGAGGCCGAGGGGTCGTAGGGGGGCAGGGTCTCCACGAGCGCCGCCACGTCCGGGGACAGTGTGAGGCGTGCGGTGGCGGCGTCCATGTGCCGATCCTTGCATGGGCTGCGCTGGGGGAGATGCGGGCGGTTCGCTCACGGCGCACGCGAGACCCGCGTTGGGGTTAGCACTCAGGGCGGGTGAGTGCTAAATTGCTAGTGCTCCCGCAAGGGAGCGCGGCGCCAGCCCGACCCCCGCGACGGCGGGCAGTTGCCGCCCAACAAACGTCACGTTCAAGGAAGGTGAGGTCCGCAGTGTCGGTCTCTATCAAGCCTCTCGAGGACAAGGTCGTGGTGAAGCCGGCAGCTGCCGAGCAGACCACCGCGTCTGGCCTCGTGATCCCTGACACCGCCAAGGAGAAGCCCCAGGAGGGCGAGATCGTGGCGGTGGGTCCCGGTCGTATCGACGACAACGGCAACCGTATCCCGCTCGACGTCGCGGTCGGCGACCGCGTCATGTACAGCAAGTACGGCGGCACCGAGGTCAAGTACGCGGGTGAGGAGTACCTCATCCTGTCGGTGCGCGACCTGCTCGCAGTGGTGGGCTAACTAGCCACACCGTCTGACAGACACACGAAGGCCCCGGAGAGCGATCTCCGGGGCCTTCGTCTTGTCCGCGCCTCGTCCGCAGGCGTCAGGGGGGCGTACCCGCGGGGGCGGCGGAGCGTTCGTGGCGCGGCCTAACTGGCCTTCTTGAGGCGGCCAGCCAGGATGGCGTGCCGCTCGTCCTCACTGAGGCCGCCCCACACTCCAAAGGGCTCACGTGCCGTCAACGATCGCTCGCGGCACATCTCCAGAACTGGGCAGCGCGCGCAAAACTGCTTGGCGGCATCGGCCCTGCGGCGCCTCGCGGCTCCGCGCTCGCCTTCGGGGTGGAAGAACAGATCGGGGCTTGCCTCTCTGCAGGCCCCCTCGTACTGCCACTCCCACTGCGCCTGAGTTGGCGCCGGCAAATGTGCGATGGTCTCCATCGTGCTCCTCGCGTGTCGGCAAAAGTCGCATCGACGCCGATGCGACGGGTTCCCCCCCGATAGCCCTCACTAGCGGGATGACCGAGTTACTTGAGCGGCCCCTCCTCAACGGGGAGGTCCAGCCCTCAGGCTCCTCGTTCACCACCGTTTCTACTCCGGCGAGTGGCGTCTGTGAACCCCCCAGTTTGGGGGAAACGCGTCGTTTCGCCGTGAGCGAAATACCCCGAATACCTGGGGCGGTATTCGGGGCTACTCGGTGAAGAGTGACCAAAGTCCCGGGGCCTTTTCGAAGGACGCTTTCGTGGTCGCGCTCTCGCCGTGCGCGGATCTCCGAACGTGTCCGCGAATGCCCGTCTGTGTGGGGAGTTCGGAGTGGCCCGGGGTGCGCATGAGCCGCCCTAGAATTGGCTAATGGCCCCCAGCGAGCACGACCCCTTCGGGTTCACCGGTTTGACCTACGACGACGTGCTGCTCCTCCCCGGAGAGAGCGACGTCATTCCCTCGGAGGTGTCCACCACCACGAGGCTCACCCGCGACATCGACATTGCGATTCCGCTGCTCAGCGCCGCGATGGACACCGTCACCGAGGCCCGCATGGCGATCGCCCTCGCCCGTCTCGGCGGCATCGGCGTGCTGCACCGCAACCTGTCCATCGAGGACCAGGCCCAGCAGGTGGTCACCGTCAAGCGGTCTGAGTCCGGCATGATCACCGACCCCGTGACGGTGGGCCCCGACGCGACCCTCGCCGAACTCGACGCCCTGTGCGCCCGCTACCGCGTCTCCGGACTCCCCGTGGTCAACCCCGATGGCACGCTCGTGGGCATCATCACCAACCGCGACATGCGGTTTGTTCCCCACGCCGAATACGGTTCCAAGCTGGTGCGCGAGCAGATGACGCCCATGCCGCTCATCACGGCGCCCGAGGGTGTGAGCAACGCCGAGGCCGCCGAACTGCTCGCGAAGCACCGCGTGGAGAAGCTGCCGCTCGTGGACAAGAACGGCAAGCTCACGGGTCTCATCACCGTCAAGGACTTCGTCAAGACCGAGAAGTACCCCAACGCCACCAAGGATTCCGAGGGCCGCCTCCGTGTGGCCGCCGCCGTCGGCTTCTACGGCGATGCCTGGGAGCGCGCGACAGCCCTGGTGGAGGAGGACGTTGACGCGCTCGTCGTGGATACCGCCCACGGACACGCGCAGGCGATGATCGACATGATCAAGCGCCTCAAGTCGGACCCGGCCACCAAGCACGTGCAGGTGATTGGCGGCAATGTCGCCACGCGCGCGGGTGCGGCTGCTCTTGTCGAGGCGGGTGTGGACGCCGTCAAGGTGGGAGTGGGCCCCGGCTCGATCTGCACCACTCGCATCGTTGCCGGCGTGGGTGTGCCGCAGGTGACGGCCGTCTACGAGGCCTCGCTCGCCGCCCGCGCCGCCGGCGTGCCGATCATTGCCGACGGCGGCCTGCAGTACTCCGGCGACATCGCCAAGGCCCTGGTGGCCGGAGCGTCGTCGGTGATGCTCGGCTCGCTCTTTGCCGGCTGTGAAGAGACCCCCGGCGACCTCGTGCTCGTGAACGGCAAGCAGTTCAAGTCGTACCGCGGCATGGGCTCCATGGGCGCGATGGCCTCGCGCGGACGCGTCTCGTACTCGAAGGACCGCTACTTCCAGGCCGACGCGCCGAGCGACGACGACCTGATCCCCGAAGGCATCGAGGGCCGCGTGCCGTTCAAGGGCCCGCTGTCGCACGTGACGCGTCAGCTGGTGGGCGGCCTGGGCCAGTCGATGTTCTACGTGGGGGCGCGCACCATCCCCGAGCTGCAGTCAAAGGGCAAGTTTGTGCGCATCACGCCGGCGGGTCTCAAGGAATCGCACCCGCACGACGTGCAGATCACCGTCGAGGCGCCCAACTACTCCGGCCGCAACTAGCGCGGCGCGGAGGCCGCGATGGAGTACGGCTGGCACGTGCTGGCCGTGCTCGCGGCGGTAGCGCTCGCGGCGGGATTCCTTGACACCCTCGCGGGCGGCGGCGGGTTGCTGACGCTCCCCGCGCTGCTGCTCGCTGGAGTGCCGCCGTTGCAGGCGCTGGGCACGAACAAGTTGCAGGGATCCTGTGGCACCGGCATGGCGACCTGGCGCGTGGTGCGCGCGGGTCGCGTGCGCTGGGCCGATGCGTGGAGGCCGATGCTGTGGGCGTTCGCCGGGTCGGCGCTCGGGTCGGTCGCGGTGCAATTCATGCACGCCGACGACCTGCGCATCGTGATCCCCGTGGTGTTGGGTCTCATCGCCGCGTACTTCCTGTTTGTGCCGCGCGCCCACCACCCGCCCGCCGCACCGCGCGTGGGTGAGCGCGGGTGGACGTGGGGCTGGGTGCCCGCGATCGGCGCGTACGACGGCGCGTTTGGGCCCGGCACGGGCTCGCTGTTCGCGCTGGGTGGCGTGGCGCTGCGGGCTCGCCCCCTGCCCGATGCCACGGCCGTGGCAAAGACCCTGAACTTTGCCACCAATGTGGCCTCGCTCGCGGTGTTCCTGGTGGCGGGCAAGCTCGTGTGGATCGTGGGCGGCGCGATGATTGCAGGGCAGCTGATCGGCGCGTACGCGGCCTCCCACGTGCTGTTCCGCGTCAAGCCGCTCGTGCTGCGTGGGCTCATCGTGGTGATGTCGCTTGGCATGCTCGCGCGGGTGCTGTTCGGTTAGGGCTCAGTCGGCCGCGCGATTTCTGCGTCGTAGTTCGGGCACGGAAAGTACCGGGACCGCCCGCAGCAGGAACTGATCGAACTGTGGAACCGTGAAAGCGGCGTAGCCATGCTCAGGGGTGTAAAGCAGGCCCATGTTGATGAGTTCCGCGCGCGTAGGCGCAAGATTCTGCGAGGTGCGTCCCATGAGCTCCGCGACATCCGCAGCCTTGTGGGGCTGTGGGCCCAATTGCGCCATCGCTCGCAGGTATGCGCGCTGCAGCTCTGTGGTCCGATCGAGGCGCACGCGGAAGAACGACTCGTCGAGTTTCGCCTCGTAGTCCGGTATCGCATCGTGCACGTCCTCGAGGCTGATCGTGGGGCCAGCGGCGAGCGTCCACACGGCATAGCCGAGTTCCTGGAGGAAGTATGGGTATCCGCTCGTCACGCGGATGGCCTCGTCGAGGGCATCGTCAGAGAAGGACGCGCCCTCTTGAGATGCGGGCTCCTGAAGCGCGGCCCGCGCATCTTGGGCTTCGAGGTTGCCGATCGCGGGGAACTTGAAGAGCCGCTCGGCATAAGACTTCGCATCGCCAGCGAGTTCGGCGATCTGTGGCAGCCCTGCGCCCACGAGCGTGATCGGAAGTTTCCTCTGAACAATCTTGTGCATGGCTTCGATGACGGCCTCGAGTTGGGGTCGTGACAAGAACTGAACTTCGTCGAGGAGGAGGATGACGCCACGCTTGTTGTCGGACGCGGCATCGCCTACGGCGACAAGGACGTCGGTGAGGTCGAGCGACAGATTGTCGTGGTCGCCGAATCCGGCCACGGCATCGACGTCAATCCCGGCGCTCCAGTTGCCCTGGGCATCAAGGTTGACCGTGAATGACTTGAGCACGCCTGCGGCGTGCTTGACTCGATCGGACCAGCGCGCGCGAGGCGCCAGCTCGTGGAGTGCGGTGCGGAGCTTGCTGGCAAGAGTCCGGCGGAAGTGGCTCTCGTCGTTCTTGCTGACTTCGAGTTCGACGACTACCCATTTCTTCGTCAGAGCCTTGGAGCGAAACTGACCGAGGAGCACTGTCTTGCCCACGCCCCGGAGTCCAGTGATGATCATCGACTGCTCGCTACGGCCTCGTTCGATCCTGCCGAGCAGGAGGTCGAACGACTGGAGCTGGTCGTCTCGTCCTACGACGGCGGTGGGCTCGGCTCCAGCGTTGGGAGTGTATGGATTAGCAAGCGGGTCCATGCACTGAAGTTAGCACGGTTAGGTGACTTTATGTGGATCAAATAAACCGCGCAAAACCTCGTAACACTCAGGGGTATAGCCCGCGCAGCATGTGCGCCTCGAACACGCGCCTCACAGCCATCGCCGTCGCAGCCTCCCGCAGGCTCATGCCGTGCGCGGCGGCGTACGTGGTGACGTCCACCCACGCCTTCTCCATGCGCTCGCGCAGCCTGTCCTCGACGTCGTGCTCCGACCACGCATAGGCCTGGTGAGCCTGCACCCACTCGAAGTACGAGACGACCACGCCGCCCGCATTCGCGAGGATGTCCGGCACCACCAGCACCCCGGCATCGGCCAGGATCGTGTCCGCGGCCTCGGTGGTGGGGCCGTTGGCGCCCTCGACTACCACGGAGGCGCACACTGTGGGGGCCGTGTCCTTGGTGAGCACGCCCTCGACGGCTGCAGGGATGAGCGCGTCGACCTCCATGGCGAGCAGTTCGCTAGGGTCGATCGCGTCGCCTCCTGGGAAGCCAACCACGCTGCCGTGCTCGTCGACGTAGTGGCCGAGCGCCGTGATGCTGAGGCCGTCGGGGTTGGCGACGGCTCCGTCGATGTCGGAGATGGCGACCACCTTGACGCCCGCGTGCGCCAGGATCAGCGCCGCGCCGCGGCCCACCTTGCCAAAGCCCTGCACCGCTGCCGTCGCGCCGTGCGGCTCGATGCCGCGCGACCTGAGGGCGAGCTGGGCCACGTGCGCCACGCCGCTCGAGGTGGCCATCGACCGGCCCAGGGAGCCGCCCAGGCTGAGGGGCTTGCCAGTGACGATGCCGGGCACTGTGTGGCCCATCGCCACGGAGTAGGTGTCCATGATCCAGGCCATGGTCTGCTCGTTGGTGCCAACGTCGGGCGCCGGCACGTCCACCTCGGGGCCGATGATGGGCAGGATCTCGGAGGTGTAGCGGCGCGTGATGCGCTCGAGTTCGGCGTCCGAGTGCTCCCGCGGGTCGAAGGCCACGCCTCCCTTCGCGCCGCCGTACGGCACGTCCAGCAGCGCGCACTTCCAGGTCATCCACATCGCGAGAGCTCGCACCTCGTCCAGGTCCACCTGGGGCGCGTAGCGCAGGCCGCCCTTGGCGGGCCCGCGCGTGAAGTTGTGCTGCACGCGGAATCCCGAGTACACGGCCACGCTGCCGTCGTCGCGGCGCAACGGCACCGCCACCTGGAGCTCGCGGCGGGGTGTCGCGAGCATCTTGTGGGTGCCAGCGCTCAGGTCGAGGTGCTCGGCCGCGCGGGCGAGCTGCGCAAGCGCGTCCTTCAGTGGGCCTTCCGGCGTCGTCGTTGACATGGTGCCTCCACTACCGACGCTACCGTCCTTCGTGCACGAGCGCGTACCCCGTGTGATCGGCCCCACCTCGCATCGGCTGGGCCGCGCTAGAGAGGGGGGAGAGCCGCCATCGAGCGGGCCGGCGGTTGAGCGAGGCTCGCGTCAACGCGGGCGTCGACTCGGAAGCGGCTGGCCTGCTCGGCGAACGGCGCCGCTGAGAGCAGACCGGCCGGCTGGCCGAGCGCGTAGCGGGCAACCTCGGTGCGCGTCGCGAACACCACGGTGGCGCCGGTGAGGGGCGAGGATCCCACGACGGGCCCGGACTCGACTGTGACTGTCACGCTCTCGTGTGGTCGCAGCACGAGGACGTCGCGCAAGCCGGGCATTCCCGACGAGATCTCGATGCCCTCGGGCACTCGCCGCATCCGGATGAGGCTCGTCGTGCGGCGGCTCGCGCGGGCCTGCAGCCACCAGTACCACGCGAGCAGTGCCACGAGCGCGGCAGCGGCGCCGGCGAACCAGGCATAGGTGATGGGCGTGCCCGCGAGCTCAGGCGGCGTGGCCGACAGTCGATACTCGACCGCTCCATACACGGCGATCGACGCGACGATGACGATGCCGAGCATGACGCCCCCGCTCACCATGCATCCGGTAGCCCACCTCAGCGCGAGCCCCGACGAGGTCGCCACCAGTGCCGGCTGGTACTCGTGCATCTGTTCCCCCCGCATGGCCGCCTAGAACAGACCCGCCTCGCCGCCGGCCCGTTCGTCGCCGTCGTCGGCCGTGGCGACGGGCCAGTGCGGGCTCGGGAGATCGTCGGTGGTGCCCTTCGACTTGAGCCACGCAGCGAAGTGGGTGGCCCACACGCGATGCGCCTCGGCCTGCTGATCGTGCAGGGAGTCGAGCGAGACCTCGGCCATGGCGGGGTAGCGGTCTGCGATGGCGCGCACGAGGTCGAGCGTGGCGAGCACGTCGGCATCGGCGGCGTGAAGGTCGTCGGCCACCACGGGCACCACGTAGATGTGGCACATGTCGATGAGCTTGCGGGGGCCCTTGCGGTAGCGGTCGAGGTGGCGGTCGAGCACCAGCGGGTCCACGACCGGCCGCAGGTCACCCACGCGCTGCCCCAGCGTCGCGAGGCCGTGGCGAGCGAGCTCGGATTCGAGGATGGTGAGGTCGTATTGCACGTTGAAGCCCACGATGGGGATCTGGTGGCGCATCGACTCCGCGATGGTGGCCGCGATCTCCTCGAGGCCCTCCTCGGGGCTCACCCCCTCGGCCCGCGCCTTCTCGGTGGTGATGCCGTGCACCTCGGTGGCGCGCGCGGGGATCTCCACGCCGGGGTCGATCAGCCACGTGCGCGTGACCACCTTGCCCTCGTTGCGCAGGATCAGCGCCGCCGTGACGATCCTGTCCTGCGTGGGACTCACGCCAGTGGTCTCCGTGTCGAAACCCAGCATCGGTCCATCGAGCCAACTCATGCGCCTAGCCTTTCACGCCGCGCCCCCGCCGCGTGCACGCGACGCACGGCGCGGGGGAGCGCCGACGCACGAGGAGCCTGGGGACGATGCGGGGGCTGGGTCGGTGGTCCTCGTCGGCGATGCCGCGCAAACGTGTGGTCGCCAAAGAGTTCCAGCCGTCCGCTCTTGGCAAAGTGTGTTGACAGTGCCCCTGCGACTCGCGTTCGCTATGGGCCATGGAACCTCCTTCTGCGTCGCGTCCATATCCCTCTGACCGCCAGGCGGGTGTGAGGTGAGCGAGCAGGATGTGGTCAGCATCGTGATGGTGCTGGCCTTCGTTCTCATCGGAGGCGTCTTCGCGGGCACCGAGCTCGCGCTGGTGTCGCTGCGCGAGAGCCAGCTTGACCAACTAGCGCGCTCAGGGCGTCGCGGCGCGATCGTGGCCCGCGTGGCCCGCAACCCCAACCGCTTCCTGGCGGCGGTGCAGATTGGCGTCACTGTCGCCGGCTTCTTCTCTGCGGCCTTCGGCGCGGCGACGCTCGCGCCGTCGGTAGCCCCGGCGTTGGAGGGCCTCGGCGTGCCGGCATCGGCGTCGGGCACCACAGCCACCGTGCTGCTGACGCTCGTCATCGCCTTCCTGTCGCTCGTGCTCGGAGAGCTCGTGCCCAAGCGCCTCGCGCTGCAGCGATCCACAGGCATCGCCGTCATCGTGACGCCCGTGCTGGACAAGTTCGCGATCCTGATGACCCCGGTGATCTGGTTGCTGTCGGTGTGTACGGATGCGATCGTGCGAGTGCTGGGCGGTGATCCCACCGTGCGCGGTGAGGACATGACGCCTGAAGAGCTGCGAGACCTCGTCAGCGGCCACGAGGGACTGGACGAGGAGGAGCGGCGCATCGTGCGTGACGTGCTCTCCGCGGGTGAGCGCACCCTTGCCGAGGTGATGCGGCCCCGCGGCGACGTCTCCTTTGTCAAGCACGACGCGACCGCAGCCGAGGCGCGCGACCTCGTCTCGGGCCTTTCCTACTCGCGCTACCCGGTGATGGGAGAGAACTCGGACGACGTGCGCGGCTTCTTGCACGTGCGTGACCTGCTCAAGGCCGAGGACGCCGTGCTCGTGTCATCGCTGATGCGCGACATCGAGCACGTGCCCGCGACGGCACGGGTGATGCCGGTCCTCTCAGAGATGCGCGCCGCACGCCAGCAGATTGTGGTGGTGGTGGACGAGTACGGCGGCACCGATGGCATCGCGACCTTCGAGGACCTCCTCGAGGAGCTCGTGGGCGAGATCTCGGATGAGTACGACGCCCCCGCCGAGCAGCACCATCAGCGCGGTGAGGTGGATGCGGGCCTGACCATCGAGGAGTTCGCGGAGCGCACGGGTGTGCCGCTGCCTGACGGGCCATACGAGACGGTAGGCGGCTACGTCATGGCGGTGCTGGAGCGCGTCCCGGAGGAAGGGGACGTGGTCACGGTCGAGGTGCCCGGCGCGTTTGACGAGGAGCTGGGCGAGCACGCGGAGCCGGGCACCGTCACCCTCACCGTGTCTCAGATGGAAGGTATGCGCGTGCGCTGCGTGGTGCTCGCGGAGCAGCGGGCCCGAGGCTAGAGCCCGTCGAGCGCTGGCGCTCCTGGGTCGGGACTGAGTCCCGCCACGAGCCCAGGATCCACCTCGACCCGGTGCCCGCGCGCTCGCAGGGCTCGTACGAGGGGGCCCACGTCGATGTTCTCCGCTATCAGCTCGACGTCGAAGAGTTCGGCATCGTCTGCCGTCACCACATCCACTCCGTAGAGGGTGATGGTGCCGTACTGGCGCGTCTGGGTCACGTGCAGGTAGAGCTCCACCGCGGCCTTGGGCGGAATCGTGAGCGTTGCGCCTCGAGCCGCATCGCGCAGCCCCACCAGTTCGATGCCTCCGGAGACCACCCGCCAGCCCACGCGAGTGTCGCCGTTCCAGGTGGGGATGATCTCCTGGTTGAGGCCAACGACCACGAGGCCGAGGAGCAGCGCGGCCACCACGAGCATGGCCCAGCCGGGCAACGTGACGGGAATGCCGTGGATCGGGACCTCGACGCTGTCCATGAGCGTGGCATCGGCGATCACTGACCATGCGCCGCCCACCGCCAAGGAGAGCAGGATCGCGATCGCGACGGCCGACATGCCGCGCCGAAGCCGCAGCCGCCGTGGGTTCACACGAATCGCGGGTTGCACCCCGACGGTCTCCTCTCCGTGAGTGACTCTAGGGAGTGGCGAACAGCGACATGTTGGCGTCGACCACCCAGTACTCGTTCTCGGTTCGTGTCGCGCTACCCGTGAACTCACTGTCGCGGATCAGCAAGTACTTGTTGCCGTTCGGGCTGTCGTTCCACGTGGAGTCGATGGCCAACCAGGTGCCGTCAATGTTGACCTTGTTCCAGGCGTGTGAGCCGCCCGACGCCGTCACGTAGCCGCTGACGTATACGGCGTGTAGCTGCGTCTCCATGGCAATCGCGACAAAAGCGAGCGAGTAGCCCGCACACACCACCTGATTGCGGTCGAACGCACCGTTAGCCTCCCACGCATACAAGATGCCGTTGGCGTGGTAGTCCGCCTGCCAGGTGTTCGACGAGCCCTGCTGGTCTATGGAGTCTGCGACGGCGAGCGCGTCGTACGCGTACTCCACGTGATCGACCAAGTACGTGTTGATCGCGACCGCTGTATCCCTGTTCGATGCGTTCTGGATGCCAAGGGACGCCGCCACCTCGGCCGCGTGGGCCTTGAGCTCCGCCTGGTGTTGCTGGTACTCGCCCTCGGGGTAGCTGTAACGGACGTACAGGATGCCGTCGGTGCTCCAGGAGTAGTCCTCGACGTATACGTACGGGTTCTGCTTCCTGACCTCCTGCACGGCATCGGCGATGTCAGGCGTGCCCGGCTGTGCCAACCATGCAGAGATGTCGATCGCCTCGTGCCGGGCCACCATGTGCGCGGCGATGAACTCGGTGAACGGGTGCGTTCCGTAGATGGGGTAGTCGACCAGCGGTGCGACATCGACCACCTCGGCGCCTTCGATCGTGAAGACCGACGACGTGTCATAGGTGCCGCCTGTGGTCGCCCCAGTGAGGCGCGCGCGCTCGTTGAACTCATCGACGAGGGTCGCCACCGACTCGCCGTCGCTCACATCCAACAGGATGGGGGTGCCGAGCTGCGTGCCCACCGCATAGAGACCCACCTGCACCACGCCTGGGCGCACCACCTCGTCCGCGTAGGCCACGGTGTCCAACACGAGCATGGCGTCGGCCTCGACGACAGCGCCGGCGAGGTTCACGATCGGCAGGGTCGTAGGAATCTCGGCCACAGAGGCGAACTCCGTGCCCACCCAGGTGGTGTCGGGGTAGCGCTCCTCCCATTGGTACTCAGCGAACGCGAAGGGGCGGTTTGCTTCGGCGGCATCCGCCGGGATCGCGCCGATGGCGGAGGCGGTGACGGAGTCGTCGGTCATGTCCGCGATGGCAATCACGCCAAACTCCCAGCCGACCTGGTACTCCTCGGCATCGGGTTGGAGCACGAGGTCGTCCTCGCTGTAGTTGAACATGCGCAGGGCGTTGTTCTGGGCTGTGCGGTAATAGCTGAGGTAACTGGCGCCCGAGCTGTCATAAGGCGCGCCAAAGTCGCCGTCGAAGCCTTGAGTCGTGTCCCAGGCGGCCTCGCGGGTGGCGCCCACCGCCTCGTAGTTGCGGTACGGACTGCGCCCCTGGTCGGCAAATTGCGACACGGACGACTTCACGATGAGGTACCACTCGGCGCCGTCGACTGGCTGCCACTGCAACTGAACGGTGCCGGGAGAGCCCTCGACGGCGCCCACCACCACTTGCGGAGTGGCGAGTTCCTGCGTGAATCCGAACTCGGACACCACGGGTCGGTCAAGGGGTTCGCCCCTCTCGTCGACGTAACGCACCAAGTAGTACTGGTCTCGCAGGCCCCACTGCGACGGGGCCTTGCCCACCACCTCGTCGCTGTCGAGGCCCGTGAGCTGGTCATAGTTGCTGCGGATCAGCACCTGCTCGTAGTCAACGGCGAGACCGTTTGCCGCGGCGTAGTCGTCCGAATAGATCGCGGTGGCCTCCGGCGCCTCCTGGGAGCTGATGATCCAGCCGCCGTCAGCGCCCTCGGCGTCCTCCACCGAGAGCGGCAGGGGCGTCGTGAGGCCGGGGTCCGCAAACAGTTCGAAACCCCAGTCAAACTGGCGGAAGTAGTCGAGGTCTGCGATGCGGTCGGGGTCGTCATGGCGCACCGTCGCGGGGAAGGCGAAGGTCGCGTCGCGCTCCGTCTGGTCGCGCATCGGCGCCGTGAAGTCGAGGCCCCGCGCGGTGTCGGTGCAGATGGGCTCTGCGGTGGCGAGATCGGTGAAGGCGCCGCTAGGCGACTCGACATCAAACAGGGTGCCGCATTCGGGAAGCGCCGCTTCGCGCATCACGAGGGCCCCGGCCCCCACGGCTCCCACGACGAGCACGGGCACGCCGATGGACGCGGCGAGCACCTTGCCGGAGACGCGCTTGCGACGCCGAGGAGCGGACGTGCCGGCTGCGTGTGTGTGGTCGGTCCACTGGCTGCCATCCCAGTACCGCAGCGTCTGCCCGGACACGTCGCGGCCGTCGGGATGCCATCCCGCCGGCACCGCGGAGGCCTGCGGCACTGACGTGTCGGCGGTGGGCGAGGGTTCCGGCTGCGCTGGCGAGGCGGGATCGGCGGATGTGCGCGCATGCGTGTGATGGGTCCACGCGGTGCCGTTCCAGTAGCGCAGCTGCTGGGGCTCGGTGGGGTCCACATACCAGTCGGCCGGCTTGCTGACGGGCGTCGCGGCGGAGGCTCCCGGCGCCGTGTGCGCGGTCCACTGCTGACCGTCCCAGTAGCGTTGGTCGCCCTCCTGGGCGGGAGTCGGGTCCGGGTACCAACCGGCGTGTGGCTGCGTCATGTGTCCCCCTCGGCGCGATGTCCATCCACATGGTAGGCCTCGTGGTGCGGGAGGCGGTGACATCAAACGTCCCGCGCGGCGTGGGGCGTGCCCGACGGGAGCCGCCCACGTCACCTGGCGTTAGGCTGGGGGCCGTGACGAACGAGATCGAGATTGGGCGCGGCAAGCGTGGCCGCCGCGCATATTCCTTCGACGACGTGGCCGTGGTTCCCTCGCGGCGCACCCGCGACCCCCAGAACGTCTCGCTCCACTGGCAGATCGATGCCTTCCGCTTTGAGATTCCCGTGATTGCGGCGCCCATGGACTCGGTGATGAGTCCGGCCACCGCCATCGCGCTGGGCAAGCTCGGCGGACTTGGCGTGCTTGACCTTGAGGGTCTGTGGACCCGCTACGAGGACCCCACGACGTTGCTCGCCGAGATCGCGTCCCTGCCCGCCGCCGCCTCCACCGCGCGCATGCAGGAGATCTACCGCGAGCCGATCAAGCCCGAGCTCATCAGCGCGCGCCTGGGCGAGATCCGCGCCGCCGGGGTGACGGTGGCCGGAGCGCTCAGCCCGCACCGCACGCAGGAGTTCTACGAGACAGTGGTGAAGGCGGGCGTTGACCTGTTCGTGATCCGTGGCACCACAGTCTCTGCCGAGCACGTGAGTGCAGGCGAGGACGAGCCGCTCAACCTCAAGAAGTTCATTTACGACCTGGATGTCCCCGTGATCGTGGGCGGCGCGTCCACCTACCAGGCGGCTCTGCACCTGATGCGCACGGGGGCCGCGGGCGTGCTCGTGGGCTTTGGAGGCGGCGCCGCGCAGACCACGCGCACCACGCTGGGAATTCATGCGCCGATGGCGACGGCCGTGGCCGACGTGGCTGCGGCCCGTCGCGACTACCTCGACGAGTCGGGAGGCCGCTACGTGCACGTCATCGCCGACGGCGGCCTCGGCCGCTCGGGCGACATGGTCAAGGCGATCGCCTGCGGCGCCGACGCCATGATGCTGGGCGCTGCTTTTGCGCGAGCCGAGGAGGCGCCGGGGGCCGGCTTCCACTGGGGCCCCGAGGCTCACCACCCCGAACTGCCGCGCGGCGAGCGCGTGCGCGTGGGCACCGTGGGATCGCTCGAGGAGATCCTGTTCGGTCCCGGCAGCGCTGCCGACGGCACCACCAACATGATGGGTGCGCTGCGCCGCTCCATGGCGACCACTGGCTACTCGGACCTCAAGGAGTTCCAGCGCGTGGACGTGGTGGTCAGCCCCTACCAGGCTGGCTAGCGGCGCGAGGCGAGCACGAGCCGCACCGCACGCTCGGCGGTCGCCGCGAGTTCCGATGCCGCGACGGCCGGGTCCATCGCCTCGGCGAGCGTGCGCGGCACCGAGTGGATCGGCAGGGCCGCGTCGATGTCTCCGCCCGGCTGCGCGTCCACGGCTCCTGCCAGCGCAATGACCACCGGGCGCGCGCCTCGCGCCGATGCGACAGCCATCCGCGCGACCTCGGCGGGGGCCTTTCCCATGGCAGTCTGCGCGTCGATGCGTCCCTCGCCCGTGAACACCAGGTCCGCATCCGCGAGGATCTGGGCCAGTCCTACCTCGGCGGCGATGCGCGCGAGGCCGGGCTCGAGCGTGCCGCCCAGCGCGAGCACCGCCGCACCCAGGCCGCCCGCGGCTCCGGCGCCCGCCCGGCCGGCGACGTCGGCGCCTGCGTCGGCAAGTGCCGCGGCCCAGACCTGCATCGCCGACTCGAGCGCCTCGACGAGTGGCGCGTCGGCACCCTTCTGGGGCCCGAACATCCTGGCCGCCCCCGCGGGCCCCAGCAGGGGAGACGTCACGTCTGCGAGGCCCACGATGCTCGCCCCCAGGTGAGGCACCTCGACGCGCGCGGGCCGCAGCAGCAGGGGATTGCCGCGCGAGCCGTCGGCGGAGATGGGCTCGCCCTGCGCGTCCCACGCCCGGGCGCCGAGGCCGAGCAAGAAGCCGATGCCGCCGTCGGTGGAGCCCGTGCCGCCAAGCCCCACGAGCACGCGTGTCACGCCGGGCAGGTCCAGCGCGTCGCGCGCGAGTAGTCCCAGGCCGGCTGTGGAGACGCGGCGAGCGACGTCGGGGGAGATGGACGCGAGCCGTCCGATGCCCGCCACCGAGGCCGACTCGATCACGGCCGTGTCGCCCAGCACCGCGATGGGGGCAGGCATGGGCACGCCCAGCAGATCGACTCCCGGCACCTCGACGAGCCCGCCGCTCGCGGCCAGCGCCTCCACGGTGCCCTCGCCGCCGTCCGCGATGGGAGCCACCGTCACGCTGGCCGAGGGGACCGCGAGCAGGACTCCGGCGCGCACCGCCTCGCACGCCTCGCGACTCGTGAGCGAGCCCTTGAACGAGTCGAGCGCGCACACCACGCGCAGCGGCGCGGTCACGATACGAGCCAGACCACGCCCTCGGCGGGAAGGGTGAAACCGGGGGCGTGGTCAGCAGGTCGCGGCCGTGCACGCCCTCGACGCGCGCGGGGCGGCCTGACACGTTGATCACGGCTACGACGCTATCCCTGCCCTCGCCGCGGCGCACGGCGAACACCTGCGGCCCCAGGTCCAGCACCTGCTGCGGGCTGAACGGGCCGAACGCGGGCTGTCCCGCGCGCACGCGCAGCATGTGGGTGAGGCCGCCGAACGTGCCGGCGCGGCGGGGCGACGTTCCGAGCTCGGCGATCAGGACGTCGGCGTCGAGGCGCTGACGATTAATGCGGCGCGCGATGCCGCTCGACTCCATGCCGGCGATGTCGTGGGACGAGCCGAACAGCGAGTGGTAGTAGATCGCGGGCACGCCGATGACCGAGAGCAGGATCGCGTGGGCGGCGAGGGCGCGCGCCACCTCGTGGGAGGCATCGCCCGCCTTTTCGGGTGCGACGAGCGCGTCGAGATACGACGCGTTGAGCTCGTACACGCTCTGCGAGCCGTCCGGCTCCGAGGCGTACGACGCCCGGCCCCCGCGCGAGACCACGCGGGCGGCGATGGCCTCGCGCTCGTCGTCCGTCAGCAGGCCCTTGGAGGGGCGCATGCCCACGCCGTCGTGCGAGGCGAGAAAGTTGAACCACGTGGCATCGGTGCCCAGGCTCTCGAGCCCCGCGGCCCACGAGCTGAGGCGCGTCGACTCGCCCGCGACAAACGAGTGCAGCACCAGCGGCGGCAGCGCGAACTGGTAGACCATGTGGGCCTCGTCGGAGCCGTTGCCAAAGTAGGTGACGTTGTCCTTGTGAGGCACGTTGGTCTCGGTGAGGAGGCGCACGCCGGGGGCGATCTCGTCCAGGATTGCGCGCCACATCTTGATGATCGCGTGCGTGCCTGGCAGGTGCAGGCACGTGGTGCCGGACTCCTTCCACAGATAGCCGATCGCGTCGAGGCGCACGGTGTCGGCCCCCGACGCGACGTAGCCCAGCAGCACGTCCGTGAGGTCCAGCAGGGTCGCGGGGTTGGCGGCGTTCACGTCCACCTGATCCTCGCTGAACGTGGTCCACACGATCGCGGTGGTGCCGTCCGCTCGCTCGTACGGGTGGAACAGGGGCGAGGTGCGGGGGCGCACCACGTGCGACACATCCCACGCGGGGTCGCGGTCGATGAAGTAGCCGGCGTAGGCGGGGTCGCCCGCGAGCCAGCCGGCGAACCACGGAGAGGCCGACGACATGTGGTTGGCCACGAAGTCGAACATCAGGTGGTGATGGTCGCCAATGGCCCCGACGTCAGCCCAGCCACCCAGGGAGGGGTTGACCTCGCGGTGGTCCACCACCGAGAAGCCGTCGTCCGAGGTCCACGGGAACATCGGCAGGATGTGCACATCGCTGATCGCGTCGCCGATCACGTCGCGCGTGAGAGCGCTGAGCGTCGCGAGTGGGGCCTCGCCCGTGCGGGTCACGGAGTCGCCATACGTAATGAGGTAGCTGGACGCCTGCGTGAGGGGTGCGATGTCGCGCGCGGCGAGCGGCTCACGGTAGCGCTCCGCGAGCGCGAGCAGCCCGTCTAGCAGGGACTCTTGGGTGGCTTCGTCGTGGTGCAGCGCCGTGATGAGCGGCACGAGACGCGCCTCGAGGGCGTCGTCGCTGGTGGGCATCGTTGCCTCCTGGGGTTCCCCTCCTTTGTACTCCATCTCCGCTGGAGCGGCCCCGGGCGACCCCTACGCGTTGGGGTTGGACGCCTTGCCGTCGAGCCACAGCATGTCGCCCGGATCCGAGTGCGTACCGCCCGAGTCCACGTGTTTGCCGCTGATGGTGGGGCCCTTGGTGATGACGTGCACCATGGCCATGCCGTGGCCGCGGCCAAGCCCGTAGTCGTCCTTGAGCCACTCGAGGATGGGCGTGGCCTTGGTGTCGGGCCCGAAGCCCTTGGCAGTGGCCTCGTCCAGTAGCGCGCGCGGCGTCTTGCCGGTCTTGGTTTCGATCGTGTCGAGATAGGCCTGGAACGACATCGTTACTCCCGTGACGGCCGGGCGGGACAGCCCGGTGAGTTCACCGTAGACCTGCGGCGCGACGTCCGCATGGTCGAGGTGGTCACGCCGACTCAGGAAAGGGTGAACTCGTCCACGCTCGCGGCGAGGTCGGAGGCAATCTGGCCCAGGTTTCCCACGGCACCATTCACCTCGTTGGCACTGTCCTGCGCCACCAGCGAGGACTCGGAGAGCTTGTTCGCGGCGCTCGCGATGTCGGTCGCGCCGGTGGCCGCGGTGATGAGGTTGTCGATCTCCGTGGTGGTGGCCGTCTGTTCCTCGATGACCGCCGAGATCGAGGACTGGTGTTCGTCCACACGGCCGATCGAGCCTGCCACGCGGCTTACGGCATCCTGCACGGCGGCCGAATCCTCGGCGACTACCTCGAGCACGGGGCGAATGGTCTCGATGGCGTTGGCCGTCTGCTGCGCGAGGTCCTTCACCTCAGACGCCACCACGGCGAACCCCTTGCCGGCGTCGCCCGCACGCGCGGCCTCGATGGTGGCGTTGAGCGCAAGCAGGTTTGTCTGCGTCGCGATAGCGGTGATGCTCTTGAGTACCTCGGCGATGCGGGACGACGAGTCGCCCAGGCGCTCGGTGAGGGTCGCGGCCTCTGCGCTGGTATCCACCGCCACGCGGGTCTCGGCGGACGCGGCGCTCACGTCGCGGGCCACGGACTCGATGGAAGAGCGCATCTGCGACATCGCGGCCGTCACCGATTGCACCTCGCTGTTCATGGTTCCGGCGGTGCCGGCCGTCATGCCAGCGTGCTCGGCGGTGAGCGCGGCGGCGCCCTGCATGCTGGTACTGGCTCCGCTCAACTGCTCCGCGGTGGAGCTCAC